>NZ_JBANRK010000015.1:0-70758 GCF_037860795.1 Sphingobium mellinum
AGATCAACGCCATGACACGTGGTCAGTCGTAAGCACGGGTCAGACCTTCCAGACTGCATGCATCTTCTCACAGTCGTAACAATTGCCCTTGCCACTCATCGATGGACGCAGGCCATAGGCCTGCAACTTCTTCTGATAGTCATAAGAACAATATTGGCTGCCGCGATCCGAATGGAAAGGGCAGCCTTCCGGAAGCTGGCGCAGGCGCACCGCCATATCCAACGCCCTGATCGCCAAATCCTTGTTGGCTCCGCCGCCCTTCGGGTCATCCTGTCGCTGACAGCCCAACCCACGACACGCCGGCGATGCAGGTCGAGGATGACGGCAAGGTAGAGCCAGTCCTCGGAGGTCCAGATATAGGTAATGTCGCCGGCCCATTTGCGGTTGGGAGCATCGCCGGCAAAATCACCGTCCAGCCAGTTTGCCGCGACACCCAGGCGATGGTGGCTATCGGTGGTCACCTTGTGCTCGCGTAAGCGTGGCGCCGAGGCCGCCTTGCGCGGTCGCGGGATGAAGGGCTGATTGCCGCTGGGATAGGGAGCGGCACAATGGATAGCGAGATCGAAGGTGGACCGGCGAGCGGTCATATGAGTGGGCGAGCCAAAGAGAATTTGGCTGGTTCATGTAGTTTATGAGAACATAACAAGAAACGATTCTGCAAGAGGCGTTGCGGTAGTACGATCTTCCCGGGTCTAGACTGCGCCACGCCCTAACCGCGCACCAGTTCAAGCAGCGGGTCGGGGAATGGCAATAGGGGGTGGCTACAGGTCGCTTTGAAGCCCGTTTGATTGTTTTGCAGCCAACAACTAACCGATTGGCACGAAAGGCAACGAATTTACCTCGTTTTGCTCGGAAAGCCCTATAAAACTGCCAAAAACTGATGCCTTCCAAGCTTGTGATGCGGGTTCGATCCCCGCTACCCGCTCCACCGTCATCTTGCGGCAGCATCGCGCCGATCCAGTCACGGCTATTTCGATATATCGGGGTCCCCCGCTTGGGCAATGGCACTGCCAAGGCCCTCAGCCTATGGTCGCGGCCGGATTTCAGCGCCGCAACAAACCGCGCATGAGCGGAGATTGGCTTATGAAGCAGGGCATCTCGCGCCGCGTCTTTTCGCTTGGGTCCGCCGCGGCGCTGCTTTCCGCGCAGGGCAGGGGCATGGCGGCAGCGGCATCGGGCGGCGCGCCGATCGACAAGATCAGGCTGCCTATAGTGGTGACTCCCGATGCACCGAAGGACTCCGTCGTTTATGCGGCCCAGGAACTGGCTGCCCATCTGGAAAGGGCGATCGGCGCCCGGCCTCTTATTTTTCCGGAAGCCCGGGTGGCGGAGGAGGGGGACGGGCACGCATTCATCTATCTTGGCGAGACAGGCTTCGCACGCTCGGCGGGATTGAACGTCGGGGACCTGCCGCCCGAAGCCTGCCAGCTTCGCACTATTGGAAACCGTCTGGTCATCGTGGGACGCGACGGGCCGGGGGACCCGCTGGATTCCGACGTTTCGGCTGGCACCCTGTTCGGCGTCTATGACGTGCTGGAAAAATGGCTGAAGGTCCGTTGGCTCTGGCCCGGGGATGGCGGGACCCTGGTTCCGAAGGTCGCAACGCTGATCTTGCCGCAGCTGGATGAAATTGTGGCGCCCGCCTTCATGCAGCGGCACGTGCGGATCTTCAAGCCGGACAGGGCAGGCCATCCCGAACTGGGATTTTCGCCGTCGGTTGCGGCCGACTTTCTCGCGGCGCAGCGGGTCTATCTGAGGCGGCATCGCATGGGCCGGCGACAGCGCATAGGCTATGGCCACGCCTTTGGCGACTGGTGGGCCCGCTATGGGGAGCAGCATCCCGAATGGTTCCAGCTTGTCGATGGCAAGCGCGGCCCGGTAAAGAAAGGCGGCCGCTATTCGATGTCGATCGCCGAGCCGGGGCTGCACGAAAAGATCGTCGCCCTGTGGCGCGAGAAAGGTGGCGCCGCCGCTCCGGCGAGCTTCATCAACGCGGTGGAGAATGATATTCCGGGCCTGTGCGAATGTCCGCTCTGCAGGGCGCTCGACAGTCCTGCGCCGCCCGATTATCTGACATTCGTTCCGCCCCAGTCGAAGATGGCGCGCACGGCGTTTGTAACGGACCGTTATGCGCGGTCCTGGCTCGCCATCCAGAAGCTGGCCGCGCGGGAAAATCCCGATGTCACCATCGTCGGCTATGCCTATGCCAATTATTTCGTGCCGCCGACATCGGGTGTTCGACTGAACCGGAACATCCTGATCGGCTTCTGTCCGTCCGGCTGGTTCTACCCGCGCCGGCCGCAGGTGCAGGAATGGATGAAGAAGCAATGGCGAGGCTGGGCCGGCACGGGCGCTCGGGTCTTTCTGCGGGTGAACTATTTCCTCGATGGCTATTGCATGCCGTTCATCTTTGCCCATCAGTTCGCCGATGAATTCGGGAACGCTGCCCGGAACGGGCTGGTCGCCACCGATTTCGACTCGTTGACAGGGCAATGGGCGACGCAGGGGCCGACGCTTTACCTCATGATGCGGCTCCAGAGCCGGCCTGATGCCGACCCAGACACCTTGCTGGAGGAATATTACGCAGCGTTCGGCAAAGCGGCGGCGGATGTGAAGGCGTATTTCACGCAGTGGGAGGCCTATGTCGCCAATCTTGGCCCCGGGCTGGACCAGACGTTTCGGGATCGGGATGCGTCTCGCTGGAAAAGCTGGGCGAAAGCGGCGGCGGCCGTCTATCCCGAAGCCTGTTTCGCGCAGGGTGAAGCGTTGCTGGCCAGGGCGGCGGCCAGCGTATCCGGCGATCCGGACGCATCGGAAAAAGTGCGGTTCCTGCAACTGGGCCTGGAGCATGCAAAGCTCTGTTCCCGCGTGGCCGGCGATCTCACCCTGAGTCCTGATGGCCCGCCCGACCAAAGCAGGGGCAGATCCAGCTTGGACGCGCTCATCCGCTTTCGCCGGACGCATGAGCGCCTGTTCATAGCGAATCTGGACCATTGTGCGTGGGTCGAAAGCGAAAGCTGGCAACTGTCCTGAACCACCCCGTCATCGCCTTAGTCGCACCACCGTCTCATCCAGCACCGACAGGAAGCGCGAGCGATCCGCCTTGCCGAAGGGCGCCGGTCCCCCGATGCTATCGCCCAGTGCGCCGGCGCGCAGATCCGCCATGATGGCTCGTACCGCCACCGCATTGCCGATGGACGCACGGGTGAAGGGCTTACCGGTCGGCGCTATCACGGCGCCGCAGCCGGCCTTGAGGCATCGATCCGCCAGCAATATGTCGGCCGTGATGATGATGGACCCCACAGTCACATGCTCCACGATCCAGTCGTCCGCGGCGTCGAAGCCGTCGCTCACGACAATGCGCGAGACGAGCGGATGGGCCGGTACGCGGATGGGGGAGTTGCTGACCACGACGACGGGCACGCCATGGCGCCAGGCGACCTTGTAGCTTTCGTCTTTTACCGGGCAGGCGTCGGCGTCTATGAGGATCTGGAGCATCGGAGGGCTGTAGAGGGTCGCGCGGAAAAAGAGGAGGGCCTGTACCTCAACCGCCCGTGTATCAAGGAGCATCCATGGCCGACATCATCAATCTTAGGCAGGCGCGCAAGACGCGGGCGCGGGCCGACAAGGCGCGGCAGGCTGAGGCCGATCGCGCCCGCTTCGGCCAGACCAAGGCGGAGCGACAAGCGCGTATTCAGGAAGAAGAACGAGCCGACCGGCAATTGGAGGGAAAGAAGCGGACTGGGTCGGAGGAGGATTCACAATAGAGGCAAAATGGTGAGGCAATAGCTCAGCGATATTCCGTCTCGTTCAAGATGAACGAATATTAATTCAGGCCTATTTCATGACGATTCGCCGGATGATCGGGGCATTTCGTCCCGAATATGAACCTGGTTATGCGTTCGATCGAACGGTTCGGTGGTTAAGCTTGGGCTATGAGAGGATATATTCACGCCGTTCGCCCCGCCGGAGCCGCGATTGCCGCTGTTCTGGCCCTTGGTTCCACCATGGCAGGAGCGCAGGACGCCCCCGCCGGATCGGCCCCCATAATTGTGCCGCCACCCGTCGTCACGGCCCCTGCGCCGACGTCGGCCGATCCTGCTTCCACGCCAGCGCAGCAGATGGTGCAGAAGACGCCCTCCGTGGAAGAGAGGTTGGCGGCAGCAAGAGCCGCGTCGGAAGCTGAAAGCGCTGTTCCTGCGCCGGAGACTTCTTCGCGCCGCGAGGCGCGCGCGCCACGAACCGAACCGTCTGCGCGGCCATATCGATCCAGCCGCGCGGCTGAAGCTTCGCCCGCCCCCGCCGCTCCACCACGCGTGCCGACCGCGCAGATGCGCGATGCCGCTCCGACTGGAGCCACCGAGGCCAGGGTACCCGCTGCTGCACCAATGGCCACTTCCGGGCGGCAGGAAACCGCCTCCCGCGCGGCGGGGAACGGCCAGGATCCAGCATTGCTCTGGGCTGCGGGTGGCGGCCTGCTGATTCTGGCCGGCCTCGGCGGCGCGGCGGTCATGCGTCGTCGCAGGCGGCTGTTGGATGATCGGGAAGACTGGACCGGCGTAGCGGTCGAGAGCCGTGCGGACGACATCCCCGCGGCGCCTGTCGAGCCTGACCCCGCGCCTCGTTACTCGATGGCGTCGCCGTCCGTCCCCATCAATGCCGGCGCAACCCTGCAAGACATGGTCGCCGCCCCGCCGACAGCTGAAAACCCGTTCCGTACGCACAAGAGGCGCTTGGCGCGGGCAAGATTCCTGCTGGCTCAGGAGGAACGGCAATCCGCCGCGCGGCCTGCCCCCGTCGAGACAACCCTGCCGCCCCAGACCATTCGTACCGAGCCGCAGACGCAGACCGTCTATCGGCTGGGCTCCGGTCCGGGAAATCGCCTGGGATACAAGCCGCAGACCCGCTGACGGGAAGCGACGCCGATCGAAGATGAGGGGCGATGGTACCATGCCGTCGCCCCGCGCAGGCCCAGCTGCTCGATTCGGTTGCACTTGGGGCCTACCCCTGATACCGGCGCGCCGGTAATTTCGCGCCAGTTTGAAGGAAGGTCGCTCCGCCCATGTCCGATAAGATCAACCGCATTGTCCTGGCCTTCTCAGGAGGGCTGGACACCAGCGTGATCCTGAAATGGCTGCAGCAGACCTACAGTTGCGAGGTGGTGACCTTCACGGCCGACCTTGGGCAGGGCGAGGAGCTGGAACCCGCGCGGCAGAAGGCCAAGCTGATGGGCGTCAGGGATGAGCATATCTTCATCGACGACCTGCGCGAAGAATTTGTGAAGGACTATGTCTTTCCGATGATGCGCGGCAATGCGCTGTATGAGGGGCTGTATCTGCTCGGCACGTCGATCGCCCGTCCGCTGATCGCCAAGCGGCAGATCGAGATCGCGCGGCAGGTGGGCGCGGACGCCGTGTCCCATGGTGCGACTGGCAAGGGTAATGACCAGGTCCGTTTCGAACTCGGCTATTATGGCCTTGCGCCGGATATCAAGGTGATCGCGCCGTGGCGCGAGTGGGACCTGACCAGCCGCACCCGGCTGATCGAGTTCGCGGAGCAGCACCAGATCCCGATCCCCCGCGACAAGCGCGGCGAAAGCCCCTTTTCGACCGACGCGAACATGCTGCACACCTCTTCGGAGGGCAAGGTGCTGGAAGATCCGTGGGAAGAAGTGCCGGACTATGTCTATTCGCGCACGGTGAATCCCGAGGACGCGCCTGACGCGCCCGAATATATCACGATCGATTTCGAGCGCGGCGACGGCGTTGCGATCAACGGCGTCGGCATGAGCCCGGCAACGCTGCTGGAAACGCTCAATGACTATGGCCGCAAGCATGGGATCGGCCGGCTCGATCTGGTCGAGAACCGCTTTGTCGGCATGAAGTCGCGCGGCATGTATGAAACGCCCGGCGGCACCATTTATCACCTCGCTCATCGCGGCATCGAGCAGCTGACGCTGGATCGTGGCGCGGCCCATCTGAAGGATGAACTGGCGCCCCGCTATGCCGAGCTGATCTACAACGGTTTCTGGTTCAGCCCGGAGCGCGAGATGCTGCAGGCGGCCATCGACCACAGCCAGGAGAAGGTAAGCGGTACCGTCCGCCTGAAGCTCTACAAGGGCGGCGTCCAGGTCGTTGGCCGCAAGTCGCCCTATTCGCTCTACAGCGAAAAGGTCGTGACCTTCGAGGACGATGCGGGCGCCTATGACCAGCGCGATGCGGCGGGCTTCATCAAGCTCAACGCGCTGCGGCTGCGATTGCTCGGCAGGCGGGACGGTTGAGGGAAGGCGCCTCGCGGTTACAAATTGCGACAGTTTCGCCCGTGACCTGACATAGTTGCGGGACAAGTCTTCCCCATAAGGCGTTGCAGGGACGGCGGTGCCGTTCGCTTGAACTCCGCGAAAGGAAGACTGGAAGATGATCCGCAAATTTCTCGGCACCGTTGGCGTAGGTGCGCTGCTGGTCGGCGGGCTGGCTGCATCGCACCTCGCCTTGGCGCAGCCCGATCGTGACGGGCCGGGCGGCCGGCAGGGCGCGATCATGGCGATGGTCGACGCCAATCATGACGGCAAGATCAGCAAGGCGGAACTGACCGCCGCGCTGAACGCCCGCTTTGACAAGCTGGACGTCAATCACGACGGCAAGCTGACGAAGGAAGACCGCGAACTGGCGCGGCAGGCGCGGCTTGAAGAGCGCTTTGCAGCGCTCGATACCGATCATAACGGGCAGATCAGCAAGGCCGAATTCCTCGCCGGCCATCAGGGACGCTTTGGCCAGCGTGACGGCGATCGGCCGGACCGCGGCAAGCATGAAGGTCGCGGCTTTGGCCGGGGCGGTCATCGCGGCTTTGGCGGTGGCATGATGATGCGCGGCGGTGGCGGCCCGATGGGCGAGGCAATGAAGGATGGTGTGGTCACCCGCGCCGAGTTCATGGCTGGCCCGCTCGCCATGTTCGACAAGGCGGACAGCAACAAGGATGGCTTCGTCACTGCGGACGAAATGAAGGCCGCCCGCGATGCCATGCGCAGCGCCTGGCAGGCTCGCCGAGGGGCGGAAGCGCCCGACCGGAACTGATCCGGAGAGGAAGGGCGCAGACCCGGCCTTCGCCCTTCCAAGCTTCGGCAAGTCGTGACAAGAACCCTGTATGAGCGAAAAGCCCCATCTGCTGCTCGTCGACGACGAGCGATCTATCCGCGAGCCGCTGGGGCAATATCTGTCCCGCAACGGCTTTCGTGTCACGGCGGTCGAAAGCGCGGTCGAAGCGCGGCTGCGCCTCAATGCCAACGCGATCGACCTCGTCGTGCTCGACATCATGATGCCGGGGGAGGACGGACTTTCGCTGTGCCGCCATATCCGCGAAACCAGCGATATTCCCGTCATCCTGCTGACCGCGAAGTCGGAGGAGACAGACCGCATCGTCGGGCTGGAGATGGGCGCGGACGATTATGTGCTGAAGCCTTTTTCCCCACGCGAGCTGGTGGCGCGGATCAAGGTGATCTTTCGCCGCGTGGCGGCCGGCGGCCAGCGCGTAACCGCGCCCGATGGCGCAACCTACGCCTTTGCCGGCTGGCTGCTCAAGTCGCAGGAGCGCACGCTGGTCGACAGCGAAGGCGTGGCCCTGCCGCTATCGACCGCCGAATATAATCTGATGCTGGCTTTCGCGACGCGGCCCAACCAGGTGCTGAGCCGGGACCAGTTGCTGGACATCACGCAGGGGCGCGAGGCCAACGCCTTCGACCGGGCGATCGACAACCAGATCAGCCGGCTGCGCAAGAAGATCGAACCGGACCCCAAAAACCCGACACTCATCAAGACAGTCTGGGGCGGGGGCTACACATTGTCGGCGGATGTAAGAAAGCTGTGAGACGGATTCGCCTGTGGCCGCAAAGCCTGGTCGGTCAGATCATCATGCTGGTCGCGATCGCCCTGTTCGTTGCGCAGGCGATCAATTTCGGCCTGCTGCTGCGCGAGCGGAACCGGCTGACGCTGATGGCGCAGACGGCTCCCGGCGTCTATCGCATCGTTGACGCGCTTGATGGGCGCGCCGATCGCCGACGCAAAGACGGTCGGCCGCGCGCATATTTCCAGGATATGGCTCCCCGCCTGGCGGGCGACAGGCGGCCGGAGGTGGAACGCCGCGCGCTCGCCATGTTCGCTGACATCGGCCTCAACATTCGCGCAGTCCGGGTCTTCGAGGACAGTCAGGCGGCGCCGCTGCGCCGCTGGGAAAGTATTCGCATTCGCGCGCGTGGCGAGCTTCCGCCGGGCGGCCGCATCCGGCGCCTCATCATGGCCGCTGAATATCAGCCGGGCCAATGGGTGGTGACGCAGGCGCGCATCGGCGATAGGTCGCCGCGCTTTGGTGGTTGGTTGATGGGGCAGACGCTCATCCTTTATGCCATCGTACTGCTGCCCTTGCTGTGGATGGGGCGGCGGCTGGCGCGGCCTTTGGGGCAGTTGACCCGGTCCGCCCAGCAATTCGCGGCCAGCGGCGTCGCGGACCCGGTGGAGGAGCGCGGGCCAGGCGATGTCCGCGAGCTGACGACCGCTTTCAACGCGATGCGCGGCCGCATCGTCGCCATGCTCGACGAAAAGGACCGGATGCTGGGCGCGATCGGCCATGACCTGCGCACGCCGCTCGCATCGCTGCGCGTGCGCACCGAGTCGGTCGAGGACGAAAGCGAACGGGCGCGCATGTCCGAGACCATCGACGAGATGAACCGGATGCTGGAGGACATATTGTCGCTGGCCCGCGCCGGACGCAGCAGCGAGCTGCTGCAAAAGGTCGACCTGTCCGCCCTTGCCGACGCGGTGGTGGAGGATTTCATCGAATTGGGATCACCGGCGCAGATGGCGGACAGCGATCGCGCGGTTGCGTCGGTACGGCCCCGCCAGATCCGCCGGGCGCTGCGCAACCTCATCGAAAACGCCATCGTCTATGGCGAGCGCGCGCATGTGTCGGTGGAGCGGGGGGACGGCGCGATCCGGCTGGTGGTGGCGGATGACGGTCCCGGCATCGCCGAGGACAGGATCGCGGAAATGATGATGCCCTTCACCCGGCTGGAAGGATCGCGCAATCGGGAGACGGGCGGGGCTGGGCTGGGCCTCGCGCTCGTGCGTGCCATCATGGCGGAGCATGGCGGGTCTTTGAAGCTTGTCAATCGGACCCAAGGTGGCCTGGAGGCGAGCCTGGTCCTGCCGGTCTGACGGGCCTGTCGCCATTCTGCGCTGCCGCCCCCCTTAAATATAATTAACTGGCGTTTCCCTGTCTCCATCGCAAAAAGTCCGGTCGTCACGCGAAGGGTGTCCGCATGGAACTGGAAGTCAGCGCAGAGGCGAAGGACAAGGCGCTCAATCGCAAGGTGGCGATGACCGTCGTCATCCTGTCCGTCGCCATGGGGCTGGGCAACATCAAGGACGGCAACATCGTTCAGGCCATGCAGCAGGCCAAGGCGGACTCCGTCGATCGATGGGGCGAATATCAGGCAACCAAGACCAAGTGGCACATCGCCGATACAGCGCGGGCTGAAATCAGCGTTATGGCGGGCGAACGGCCAAGCGCTGCGGTCGCGAAAACGCTGGCGTCACTGGACGCAGAGGTTGCCAAATATCGGACCTCAGCACCGCAACTCGCCAAGCAGGCCCAGGATCTGGCGGCACGCTATGACGCCCTCAACGTCCATGACGACCAGTTCGACGCAAGCGAGGCATTGATTTCCACCGCCATATCGGTCGCTGCCGTCGCCGCCCTTGCCGAAAGCTTGGGCACGCTGACCATGGCGTGGGTGCTGGGCGGGTTCGGCCTCTTCATGGGTGTGTGCGGCTTTGCCGGGTGGGGATTTCACCCCGACATTCTGAGCAATTTTCTGGGCTGAGCGGGGCTGGGTCAGGGACCCGCCGAAGCCGGCGCTTCGTTGGGCAGATCAATGTTTGCCCGGCTTGCTCGATGTCCCAGGCGCCGTCGGGTTGATCAACTGCGCCCCCTCGGGAAGGCCGGTGCCGCCCAGATCGAGCTTCTGCGCCTCGGCATGGGCGACCTTGACCGGATCGTCGCGCTCGCGGATGGCGGCCTTCGTGGCTGCGTCAGGAGCTTCCTCGTCGCTTCCGTCCCGGCCGCCGGGTGTCCAGCCCAGCACGATGGACATGCGCCGATTGCGCGGATCGTAGAGATTGTCCTTCGCGAACGGCTCGCGGTCCGCGACGCCTTCGATCCGGGCGAACCGGTCATTGCCGATGCCGCTCTCGCTCAGCGCCTTACGGGTTGCTTCGGCGCGGGCGGAAGAAAGCATCCAGTTGTTCATCGTCTGCCCCGCGCTGTACGGCAGGCCATCGGTATGGCCGCGCACGATCAGCGGGTTGGGCATGGTGCGCACGACGCCAGCCACTTCCGTCACCAGCGCCCGGGCCTGCGGCAGCAGCCGGTCGGTGCCCATCGCGAACATCGCGAAATTGGCTTCATCGATCAGGTCGATGCGAAGCCCTTCGCGCGTTTCCGTGAAGCGGATGTTGCGGCGCAATTTCGCCAGGGCCTTGTTGCGGGCCATGCGCGCTTCCAGTTCCTTCTTCACCGCCTCGAACTTGGCGCGATCGGCGGCGCGGGTGGCCTTGCCGCCCTGATCCTTCGTGCCGGTGGCGTCGCGCGGAATGGTGATGGCCAGATTACCCTGGCCGCCGGTGGTGGGATAATTTTCCTTGCTGACCATGGAGTCGCCGCCGAACAGGCCGCTTGACCCCGCAGAGGCCATTTTCAGTTCGACCAGCGTGGGCGTGAAATAGTCGGCCAGGCCCTTGCGCTGCTTTTCAGTGGTCGCGCCCAGCAGCCACATCAGCAGGAAGAAGGCCATCATCGCGGTCACGAAATCGGCATAGGCGACTTTCCACGCACCGCCATGATGACCGCCATGCCCTTCGACGATGATCTTCTTGACGATGATCGGGCGAGGTTCGGGTTCGTTCGCGCCGCGTTTCTTGTCCGCCATGGCTTATTTGCCCCGCATACCGTCGAACACCTCGGCGAAGGCCGGCTGGTTTGCATGGGTGAGGCTGGACCGTGCGGCCTCAATCACCAGTGGCTGCGGATGGCCGTGCAGCGAGGCGATGATGATCTGCTTGACCACATGATACATTGACCCGTCCGCTTCGATCACCGCGCGGCAGCGGTTGGCGAAAGGATTGACCATGCCGTAGGCGAGCAAAACGCCGAGAAAGGTGCCGACCAGCGCCGAACCGATCATGCCGCCCAGGATCGCCGGCGGCTGGTCGATCGCGCCCATCGTCTTGACCACGCCCAGCACCGCCGCGACGATGCCGAGCGCAGGCAGCGCGTCGGCGAGACCCTGGAGGTTGTCCGCGGGGCGCAGCGCTTCGTGGTGATGGGTCTTGAGCGCGTTGTCCATTACCTCTTCGACCGCATGCGGATCGAGTGTGCCCGAGGAAACGACGACAAGGCGCAGCGTGTCGCTGATCAGGTGGATCAGCGTCTTGTCGCCCATCAGGCGTGGATATTCGGAGAATATGGTGGAACTGGCCGGATCCTCGATATGGGGTTCCAGCGCCACGGGTCCCTCGACGCGCAGTGTCTTCATCAGGCGCGAGACCAGGAAGATGCAGTCGAGAAAGTCCTGCTTCTTGTATTTGGGGCCTTTGAAGACCTTGCCAAGGCCGCCGCCCAGCGCCTTCAGGTCCGCACCCGAGTTGCCGATGATGAGCGCCCCGACGGCGGCGCCGCCGATGATGATCATCTCATGGGGCAGGGCATGGAGAACAGGACCGATATCGCCGCCTGTGAAGATGAACCCGCCGAACACCATGGCGAGCAGCACGACCAGGCCGATAATTGCGAACATGTCTATCCCCGAAAATTCTGCCCTGGGGGCCCCTGTGGTCGCGCCTGCATGGCGCCTCGATCGATGGTTAATACGGATTGGTTAGCGCGAGGTTTAGGACGCCGTATTTTTCTGCTCTCGGTGCGCTGCCGTTGCCGGGCACAGGGCCGTCGGCCCAGCGCGCGCCGGGACGATCATGGGCGAAAGCGCGAGCCGCCTTATTTGATGAGGTCGAACAGCGTTTGCTGGTTGATGCGGGCGAAGGCCGACTGCGCGGCATCGAGTTGCAGCAGCTTGCTCTTCACCGAAGAGATTACCTGCGAGAGGTCGGTCGATTCGAGGCCCTGCCGCCGTTCCGCAAGGTCCAGATCCACCGTCGTCAGCCGATCTCCGATCGTGCTGAGCCGGTCGCCACGAACGCCCTGCTTGGCCTGTTCGATGACGAGGTGCCCCTGACCGGCCTTGATCCCGTCGAGCGCCGAGACGAGGTCTGCGTCCGTGCCGCTTTGCAAGGCCGTGAGGCTCTGGCCCAATATGTCGTCCAGCGATTTGGGTGTGCCGCCGACATCGATGCCTTCCGACACGTCCTGGCGCGTGCCGACCACGGCCAGGTTAAGGCCACGGCTGACCGGTACGAGCACGCTTTGCGTATCGTCGAACACAGGCACCCCTTGATAGTCAGTCTGTGTCAGCAATGATCCAACCGTCGTCCGGATCGTCTTCATTTCCTCAACGATGGCAGAGCGGTTGGAATCGTTGAGCGACCCATTGCGCGCCGAGGTGACCAGTTCCTGCGCGCGGACCAGCAGCGTGTTGATCTGCTGCAGATTGGCTTCCGCGTTGGCCGCCCGGGTGGATCCATAATTGACGTTCGCCTGCCAGGCGCCTTGCTGTGACTGGGCCTTGCCGATCTCGGACACTTGCACCCAGGCGAGCGCGTTGTCGGACGGCTTGTTCAATGTGATGCCCGTCGAAATGGCGGTCTGGCCTTCGACGATCGACTGTGAAAGTTGCTGCTGCCGACGGATTTCAGCGATCAGCGTCTTGTTGGTGATGCCTACCATGGGTCAGCCCTTTCAGATGATCTGCAGGATCGCGTCGACGGTTTCCTTGGCGATCTGCAGGATTTTCGCCGATCCCGAATAGGCCTGCTGAAGCCGCAGCAGGTCGGCCGCTTCCATGTCGAGGTCAACGCCGCTTACCGCTTCGCGCGCGGCGACGGCCTGATCGCTGCGGCTTTGCGCGGTGGTCTGTTCCGCCTTGACCGACGACAGCAGGTTCGCCTGGGTCGCGATCAGCGACGTCCAGCCCTGCTCGACGCTGCCATTGCCGCGCAATGTCGTCCCCACCGTCAACAGATTGCCGTTCAGCGTGCCATCCGATGACTTGGTCGCAACGGCCGAGGGATCGGTGATCAGCGCGGTCACGCTGGCCGCGGTTGTGCCCGAAAGGAGGGGGCCGCCGGCAGCGCCCGCGTCCGTCAAGCCCTGCGCATGCCAGGCGTTCATGTCGGTTACGAACTGCTGCGCCAGCGTGTCGAGCGCGGATCGGCGCTGCGCCGTGGTGGCCGCGGCGGAAAACAGCCCGCCAAGGGTGCCGTTCGACGGAGCAGTCAGCGCCGCTCCCCCGCTCGTCGCCAGCGCCAGCGTGCCATCGGCATTGGCCGTCACCGCCAGCGTCGTCGCGCTTGCGCCCTGCACCAGCGTCTGTCCGTTGAAGCTGATTTGCGCCTGGTCATGAGCGCCGAAGCTGATGTCGACGTTGAGGTTGGCCGACAGGGCGCTGAGCGCGGCGTCGCGGCTGTCGAGCAATTGGGCATAGGCGGACGTGCCGGGCTGCGAGCGCAGCAGGCTGTTGTTGATGTCCGCAAGCTGCGACAGGGACCGGTTGATCGTGGCGGCAGACGCTTGGGCTTCGGTTCCGATGCCGGCGGAGACCTGGCCCAGATCCGCCGAGGTGCTCTGAAAAGCTTGGGCGACCCGGTTTATGCTGTCCAGCGTAGTGACCCGCAGTGAACGGTCCGTCGGACTCGCCGATAGCTTGTCGAAATTCTGGAACATCGTCGTCATCAGCTTGCCGACGCCGGTGTCCGTGTCATTGAGCGCGCCTTCGATGTCGCTCATCCAGCGCAGGCGCGCGGTCGAATTGCTGAGCGCCATGCCGGTATAGCGGACTGTTGCGTCGAGATAGGGGTCTGACGCGCGGGTGACGCCCGCAACCTCGGTTCCGCCGAAATTGGCGCGCGAGATATAGGTCGCCATCGTCGCGGTGGAGGACCCGGATTCCACCGTCGTCACCGACCGTCGGGAATAGCCCTCGGTACTGGCATTGGCGATATTCTCCGATACCGCCGCCATCGCCTGGCGATAGGCTTTCGTTCCTGACGCGCCGATGATGAACAGGTCGCTCATGCGCCCTTATCCCTGGGCGAGGCAGAGGGGGCGGTGGCGCTCAAGCCGGCGGCTGTGCTGCTGCGGCCTCCGAACTGGCGCAACAGCATTTCGGCGATGCCCAGGCTGCCTTTTTCCGCCATGGAATCTGCGGTGCGTGCGTCGGCCATGTCGCGGAACTGGTCGCTCGCGCTCGAATCGAACAGGCCCTCGCCCTGCCCGGCCTGACGCATGGTGCCGATCATCTGACGCAGGAAGATCGCCTCAAACTGCCGTGCGGCCTGCTCCAGTTGCGCCTTCTGTGGCGATGGGCTGCCTTGCGTGCCGGGAGAAATCGCCTTGATTTGCATCACAATACCACCAGTTCAGCCTTCATTGCGCCCGCCTGTTTCAAGGCTTCGAGGATCGCAACCATGTCGGCAGGTGAGGCCCCGATGGCATTCACCGCCTTCACTATATCGGCCAGCGATGCTCCACCTTTAAAATTAATCATCGGTTTCTTTTCCTGGTCGATCGAAATCGAGCTGGAAGGCTCGACCGCCGTCTGCCCCTGGGAGAAGGGTGCAGGCTGGACGACGCGGGGCGATTCATTGACGCTGACCGTGATCTTTCCGTGCGCGATCGCGGCAGGGTGGATCTTGACGGCGCCGTTGATGACGACCGTGCCGGTGCGCGCGTTGACGATCACCTTGGCGGCGGCGTCGGCGGGCGATACCTCGATATTCTCGATCATCCCCATCATCATGATGCGGCTCTGCGCGCCCGGCGCGGCGTCGATCGTCACCGAAACGGCGTCGGTCGCGTGCGCGCGCTGGTCGCCGAAAGTACGGTTGATGCCGTCTGCAACGCGCAGCGCGGTCGTGAGGTCGGCCTCGGCGAGGTTGAACGTCAGCGTCGGTGCGGTGTCGAAGCCGGTCGCGACCGCGCGCTCAACCGTGGCGCCGCCCGGAATGCGGCCGGCCGACGGGATGTTGACCGACACCTGGCTGCCATCGGCGCCCGAAACGCCGAGGCCGCCGACGGCGAGATTGCCCTGTGCCATGGCGTAGATTTCATTGTCGGCGCCACGCAGCGGGGTCATGATGAGCGTGCCGCCGCGCAATGACTTGGCCTTGCCCAGTGCCGATACGGTGACGTCCAGCATCTGGCCGGGCTTGGCAAAGGCGGGCAGGTCGGCGGTGACAAGCACGGCCGCCGCGTTCTTCAGCGCCGGATTGATGCCCTGCGGCAATGTCAGGCCGAAGCGCGAGACGACGCCCTTCACACCTTGCGTCGCATAGTCGAGGCTATCGTCGCCCGTGCCCGCAAGGCCAACGACGATGCCATAGCCGGTCAGCTGGTTGGGCCGGATACCCTGGAAGGTGCCAAGGTCCTTGATCCGTTCGGCATGGGCGGGAAACGCCAGCAGGCTGAGCAGGATCGCCAGGAAGCGGAAAAGGCGGGTCATGGCTCGGCCAGTCTCCATCAGAAGGGGCTGATCATAGAGAAGAAGCGCTGCAGCCAGCCCTGGCGGCTTGCGCGGGCGATTTCGCCCTTGCCGGTGTAGATGATCTTGGCGTCTGCCACACGGGTCGACGCGATGCGATTGTCCGGCGTGATATCCGCCTGGCGGACCAGGCCGCTGATCTGGATGAACTCGTCACCGCGGTTGAGCGTCAGCGCCTTTTCACCCTTCACCAGCATCGTGCCGTTGGGATAGACCGCCGCGATCGTCACGGTGATCTCGCCACTGAGCGCGTTGGACTGGGTCGCGTTGCCCTTGCCAGTGAAACCCTGATCGCCGCTCGCGCCGATGTCGGTGGCGGAGAAGAGCTTGGACAATGGTCCCGTGCTGGGCGGGGTCAGGCCGATATTGCCGGTGCGGCTTGTGTCGGCGCTATTACTCTTGGTGGCCTGCGTCTTTTCGACGAGCACGATGGTGATGATGTCGCCGACGTTCTGCGCCCGCGCGCCGCTGGTGAGCGGGGTATAACCCATTGACGCCTGGAAAATGGAGCCATTCGCCGGCGCCGCGACGGGCGCGGCCACGACGGCAGGGGCAAAAAATTGCCGCTCGGCATCGCGCTTTTTGCCGGCCATTGCCGGCGACCCGGCAAAAGCCATTAACGAAATGGCGAATAAGGACGTCGCAGCGGAGCGCATCGTCAACCTCACAGCTGCTGGTTGACGTACTGGAGCATCTCGTCGGTCGCCTTGATCATCTTGCTGTTGACCTCGTAGGCGCGCTGGGTCTCGATCATATCGACCAGCTCCTCGACGACGTTGACGTTGGACGTTTCCAGACTGCCCGAACGGATGACCCCGCGGCCGTCAAGCCCGGCCACGCCCACCTGGGGCGTGCCGCTGGCCGCGCTTTCGGCGAGCAGGTTGCCGCCGATCGGCTGCAGGCCGGCGGGGTTCATGAAGCTCGCCAGCTCGACCTGCCCCAGCTGCGTGGGTTCGCTCTGGCCCTGAAGGGTCGCGGTCACGGTGCCGTCATTGCCGATCGTGACACCGGTCGCGCCCTGGGGAACCGTGATCTGCGGGATGAGCGGCATGCCGTCGCTGGTGACGACGACGCCTTCGGCGGTGGTGCTGAAATTGCCCGCCCGGGTATAGGCGGTGCTGCCGTCCGGCCGCTGGACCTGAAAGAAGCCCGAGCCTTCGATCGCCATGTCGAGAGCGTTGCCGGTTTCCTGCAACGTACCCTGGGTGTTGATCTTGCTGGTGCCTTGCATCGCGACGCCCGAACCCAGGTTCAGGCCGGTGGCGAACTTGTTCTGGCTGTCCGAATTGGCGCCGGCCGCCACCATCTGCTGATAGGCGAGCGTTTCGAAGTCGGCGCGGTCGCGCTTGAAGCCGGTCGTATTGACGTTTGCCAGGTTGTTGGCGATTACCCGCATCTTCGTATTCTGTGCGTCAAGCCCGGTCCGGGCGACGTGAAGGGCTGCGTTGCTCATCGTGTCTCTTCCTCAGGAAGTCAGTCTTGCTGCATGAGAAGCAAGGTTCGTGCCAAATTAACCATCAAGCCGCATGAGCGACGCGCCGCCGTCATCCAGTTCCTTGGCGGTGTTGATGAGCTTCACCTGGGTTTCCCAGGCACGGCTGGCCTCGATCATCTGCACAAGCGCGGAAGTGGCGTTGACGTTCGATCCTTCGAGCGATCCGCCGGTGACGGTCGCAAGCGGGTCCTGCGGCAGCGCACCGCCATTGACTTCGCGGAACAGGCCGTCAGTGCCCTTCGCCATGCTGGAGCCGACCGAGCTGACGAGCTTCAGCGCGTCGACCCGCTGCGGGTTGGATGCTTCGCCCCCCTGCGGCACGCCCCAGATGCTGCCGTCCTGCGCGATCGAGACGCTGTCCATCGCGGGCAGGGTGATGGGGCCGCCCTCTCCCAGCACGGGGAGGCCGTCGCCGGTGGTCAGCAGGCCGCTGTCGGAAACCTTGAGGTCACCGCGGCGCGTATAGGCTTCGCTTCCGTCCGGGGCCTGGACGGCGAGCAATGCGTCGCCGTTCATGGCCACGTCCAGCGGATTGCCGGTTTCGCTGACCGCCCCTTGCGCCATGTCGGAAGCGATCACCTGTTCGGACTGTTGCGCCCGCGTGTCGAACCCGTCGCCCTTGATCCAGCGTGTCTCGGCATTGGCGATCTCCGCGCGGAAGCCAACCGTGTTGACGTTCGCGAGATTGTTGGAAATCGCCGCCTGCCGCGCCATCGCGCCGCGCATCGCGGTAAGAGCCGTGTTGACGAGCCGGTCCATGGGTCTGTCCTGTTATTATCGGCGGGCCTGAGCGCTATCAGGTGCGCATGTTGACGATGGTGGTCGACAGCGTGTTGGCCGCTTCGATCGCCTTGGAATTCGCCTGGAAGTTGCGCTGGGCCGATATCAGCTGGACCAGTTCCTCGGTGATGTCGACGTTCGACCGTTCCAGCGCGCCGGAGCGGACAGCGCCGTAAAGGCCGCTGTTGCCGAGGCCGAACATCGCGTTGCCGCTGGACGAGGTCGCGGTCCAGTGAGCATCGCCCTGCTGGCGCAGGCCTTCCTGGCTGTTGAACGCGGCCATGGCGATCCCGCCCAGATACACGGTGGTGCCGTCAGCGTAGACGCCGGTGATCTTGCCTTCTTCCGACACGCCGACGCTCGACAGCTGGTTGCCGGTGCCGTTGGCGGGCCAGTTGGTCGGGACCTGAAGGTCGACCAGCGCCGAGCTGGACAGCGTGCGATTGGTGATCGCGGTCTGGTCGGCAGCGGAAGGCTGGCCGGTTACCGGGTCGAGCGCGACGACCTGGACGCGGGCGCCGGTCGTGTCGACGGCATAGCGGTTCTCATCGACCGAAAAGGCACCGTTGCGCGTGTAGCTGATCTGGTTGTCGCCGGTGCGCTTCACGGTGAAGAAACCTTCGCCCGTGATGGCGAGGTCCAGCGTCTTGTCGGTGGTTTCGATCGTGCCCTGCGTGAATTGCTGGCTGATGCCCAGCGTGCGCACGCCTTGCCCCGCGACCTGGGTGGTCGTCTGCATCGGCGCGGCGGCGAAGATGTCGCCGAACACGGCCTTGCTCTTCTTGAAGGCCGTCGAGTTCACGTTCGAGACGTTGTTGGCGATGGTCGAAAGGTCCGACTGCGCGGCCTTGAGACCGGAAAGCGAGATATAGAAGGACATGGCGTTGCTCCTTGGGTGATAAGGATGAGGTGCGAGTGAAGGTTAGGCGAGTGAAAGGGCGTCGTTCGGACTGTAGGTGCCGAGCGGGGTGATGAGTTTGGAGGCGCTGCCGTCGGCGGGTGACTGGACCGCGGCGATCGTGGCCCAGCTTGCGACGCGAGTGGGCGAGGCGCCGTTGACGCGGATCCTGAGAGCGTCGGTGGCGACCATGTTGCCGCTTTCGTCCTTGCCGTCCCAATAGAAGTTGGTGTCTCCGGCGGGGCGGTCGCCCAGACTGATGGTCTTGACGACATTGCCGCCGCCATCGAGCAGGTCGACCGTGGCGCCGCTGGTGGCACCCGCGAAGCTGACCTGTCCGGTATATTGTCCGGCCGCGTCGGGAGCGACCAGGTTGCTCTGCACCAGCATCGACTTGCCGATCCAGCTGGCCGCATCGCCCAGCCTGGAGCCGCTCATTTCCGAAGCCAGGCTTTTGAGCGTCGCGTTCATTTCCGCGATGCCGCTGGAATTGGTGATCGTCGCCATCTGCGAGACCATCTGGGTATTGTCCATCGGCTGGAACGGGTCCTGCGTCTGCATCTGCGCGGTGAGCAAGCGCAGGAAATCGGCCTGGCCCATTTCCGACTTGCCGGTGCCGACATTCTTGTAGGGATTATAGACGGACAGCCCGGCGCTGTCGGTGACGGTTGAAGTCGTGCTCATTTGCCGATCCTTATGGTTTCGAGCATCAGCGATTTGGCGGTGTTCAGCACCTGAACATTGTTCTGGTACATGCGGGCGGTCTCGATCATGTCGACCAGTTCCGCGCTGCCATCGACCGCAGCTTCCCATACATCGCCATTCTTGTCGGCGAGGGGGTGGTTGGGGTCGTGGCGTTTGGTGGGCCTGGCGTCGGTGGTCAGGATATTGGCGACCTTGACCGTCGAGACGCCGGGCTTGTCGGTGACCGATTCGAAAACGGGCTTTATCGCGCGATAGGCCTGTGCCTCGCTGCCCGTGACATTGCCGGCGTTGGCCATGTTGGACGCGGTGGCGTTCAGGCGCACCAGCTGCGCGCTCATGGCGCGGCCGGCGATGTCGAAGACGTTCATGGGACCCGAGCCGCTCATGCTCATTCTCCCTTCAGCGCGCGTGTGATGGTGTTGATGCGGCCCTCAAGGAAAGAGAGGGTCGTGCGATATTTGACGGCATTTTCAGCGAACAGCGTCTGTTCGGTGCTGAGTTCGACGGTGTTGCCGTCCAGGCTGGGCTGCAACGGGACGCGATAGCCCATGCTGTCGTCGACCGCCTTGGACACGTCGGCGACGGAGCCGCCCTGCTGCTGGGCCGTCGCTTCCTTGAGCGCGGACTCGAAATCGATGTCGCGCGCCTTGTATCCGGGGGTCGAGGCGTTCGCGATGTTGGACGCGAGCAGGGAAAGACGCTGGGAGCGAAGCGCCAGCGCCTTTCCATGTATCCCGAACAATCCGTCTTCCAGCGACATATGTCCCATTCCGTTTTTTTGGGCGGAGCCCCTAAAATCTGACCTTCACCTGCCGTTCTGATGCCTGAAGGCGTGAACCGCGGGTGATCCGAAGTGATATCAGCAAGAGCCGTGCCAATTTGCGTGGGTGACGCATCGGCAAGACTCGAAATTGCGGGATTCCGGGGATCGGCGGGGTGGAAACGGCAAGGGCGGCAAAGAATTGCCGCCCTGTGGCAGCGCTTTGCCGCCGCCGTCAGGCTGTGATCGGGGGATTATCCGGATGATGGGAATATTGGCGCATCTGTTCGATCCCCTCACCATGGCGGCGATGCTGGCGGGCCTGTGCGTCGTCGCCCTGTTCCAGAATGGCGTCGCCGCGCTTGTTCGCGCCTGCGCCGCGCTCATCCCCCTGTTGAGGGCTGATCCGGACAGGGATCGCGATGTCGCCAGGGCGTCGATGCTGAAGATCGACCAGGTGGCGCAGCTGCGTGGCCTTGCCTGCACCGACCGGGTGAAGACCGCCAATCCCTTCCTGGCCGAAGCGGCGCGCAAGCTGGCGAATTGCGAGCGTCCCGACCAGTTCGAAACATGGGCGGGCCAGACCCTGGCCGACCGCGCCCGCCGGCATGCCGGCGCGCGCAATGTGTGGCTGTCGGTTGCGGACACGGCACCGGCGCTTGGCATGGCCGGGACCATATTGGGCCTGATCGGCATGTTCGCGGCGATGGACGATCCGGCGAAGCTTGGCCCATCCATGGCGCTGGCCCTGCTGACCACCCTATACGGAGTCGTCATCGCCAATCTGGTCGCGGCGCCCGTCGCAAGCCGGCTGACGGACCTGTCCGAACGCGAACTGGCCTGGCAGCAGGAGACGGTCGACCGCATGGTCGCGATCGCGCGGCGCGAAAGCGTGCCGGCGCGCCGCGCCTCGATCCGCGAAGTCGCATGATGAAGGGCGCGGCGTCTCCAGCCCGGCGCAGCCGCTGGGCGATCAGCTTCGCCGATCTGCTGTTGTTGCTGCTCGGCTTTTTCGTGCTGCTCCAGGCGAGCGGCCAAAAGCGCGACGTGATGCTGGTGCAGGTACGGCAGCAATTTGGCGGAGGGCCGATGCAGTCCGGTGTTGAAATGCGCGCCGACGAGCTGTTCCTGCCCGGTGAAGCATTGCTGTCGGACAAGGGCAGGGCGCAGCTGGCGCGGGTCGCGGTAAAACTGCGGGTCGGCGCCGACAGGCTGGAGGTGCGGAGCCTGGGGACAGATCCAGCGCGCCAGCGGTTCGACGAATGGGATCTGGCGGCGGCTCGGCTGGGCGCGGTGGCTCGCGCGCTAGAAGCGGGCGGTGTTGGCCGCGATCGGCTGGTGATCCGGGGGCTCGACCAGCTCGATGGCGGGACCGGCAAGGGCCAGCGGATACGCATCGTCCCCAGTTCCTGAAAGCGGCGTTAACCATTTATTGGGCATCTTGGGTGCTTAGTGACCGGTGAACCCTGTCCGCGTCCCGGAGCCAAGCCGTGAAACTGTCGCCTTTGATATCCTTCCTCCTTGTCTTCGGTGCTGGTGCAGAGCCTGCGCTGGCGCAGCAGAAATTCGAGAATCTGGACCGCATCGATGGTCTGGTGGCGATGACCGTCGGCGCCAATATCGGCGAGCCGGGCGGCCCCGTCGCGCCGGTCGACCGCCGGTTGCGGCTGGCTGCCTGCCCGACGACGCCCAATGTCGAGGGGCCGGTTTTCGGCGCAGCCATGGTCAAATGCGATGCCTTGGGGTGGCGCATTCGCGTGCCGCTTGCGCCAGGGGGTGCCGCCTCGGCCGGGGCGCCCGCCGGTCGCTATGGCGTCGCCGCTCGCCCTGTCCAGCGGGAGATTGTCGTCAAGCGCGGCGATCCGGTGCAGTTGATGGCGGGCAATGCGACGTTCAGCGTTTCGCGGATGATGATCGCGGATGAAGACGGCGCCGTCGGTCAGACGATCAGGGTGCGGGAAGACAAGAAATCGACGCCCGTTCTGGCGCAGGTCGTGGAAATGGGAACGGTCCGCATTCCGGGATTTAATGATTTTTGAACCCCGCCGTTATATATCCTGCGGGACGAGTGAAGGATTACAAGCGATGATCAAATCTGTCGGCCAGAATATCGGCGCCGCCATTGAGGCGTCCCGCTTGCGGGAAAATGGCAAGGCGCGCGCGTCTTCGGACAAGGCTGCGGCAATGACGGCCTCGTCCGCTGGAGCCAGCACGCCGGCCGCGCGCATGGCAGCCGAAGGTTCACCCGTCGACCTGGACCGCATCGCCGCGATCAAGGCCGCGATCGCTTCGGGTAATTATCCGGTCGATCCTGCCGCCATCGCCGACAAGATGCTGGCGCTCGACCTGCCGGTGAACGGGTAAGCCTGCCCATGCCGCTTGGCCTCGCCGCGCTGGACGATCTGCTGAACGCCTTCGAGGCGTTGCGCGCCGCGCTCGACGGCAGCGATCCCGCGACGATCGAAGCGGCGACCAGCCGGATCGACAGGGCCACGACGGCCGCGCGGGCTATCGGGGCCTGGCGATCGGACGAAGCGGTGAAGGCGCGGCTGACCGCACTTCTCCCGCTGCTCGAATCGGCGCGGGTGCGTCTCAACGTCCTCACAGACCAGGCCGGCCAGCGGCTCGCAATCCTGGCGTCGCATGGATCGACGCACGCGCCGCTGACGTACAGGCGCTGAGCTTCACCTGCCGTTGTTCCGAAGGGCGCCCACGAGGCGCCTTTTTCTTTGTGGTTGATGCGCGCTCAATATTTATGGATCGGGCGTTAACCAAATCTTGGCACTAAGCTTGCTCTAATGAGCCCCGGTACCAACGGGGATGTAAAAGCACCAGTGTCGGCATTCGCAGACATAGCAGCGACAGGCGCTTCGGTCGGCAATCGCGTGACCAACGCGATCGCCATGGCCAGCCGCAGGACAGGCGTGGACTTCGCCTATCTGCTCGGCCAGGCGAAGATCGAGAGCAGCCTTAATCCCACGGCACGCGCTACCACCTCGTCGGCGCGCGGCCTGTATCAGTTCGTTGACCAGAGCTGGCTGGCCGTCATTGACAAGCATGGCAGCGAATATGGTTTGGGCTGGGCCGCGGACATGATCAGCCGCACCCCCAACGGCCGCTATTATGTCGCCGACCCCGAAATGCGGCAGCAGATACTCGACCTGCGCAACCATCCAGAGACCGCTTCGGTCATGGCGGCGCAGCATGCCGCCGACAACAAGGCCTATCTGGAGCAGCGCCTGGGCCGGGAAGCTGAGCCGGTGGACCTTTACCTGGCGCATTTCCTGGGCGTCGGCGGTGCAAGCAAATTCCTGAGCGCCCATGACCGCGCACCCGACGCGGCAGCGGCGTCGCTTTTCCCGGCGGCGGCCCGCGCGAACCGTTCCATCTTCTACGACAGGCAGGGCAATGCCCGCAGCTTCGCGGACATCCGCCAGCGTTTCGCCGCCAAGCTGCAGAAGGGCATCGATTCGATCGATGCCGGCCCGATCCAATATGCCGATGGCGCACAGCCGTCCGGACTCCCCGAAGGCGCGAAGGCGGTTCAGCCCGCCGACTATGTGCGCATCGAAACCCAGCGCCTCGCGACCGCGTCGGACGTCAGCGTCCGGCCTGATCCCAGGACGGCGCGCCTCGCCTACCTCATGCTCGCCACCCTCGGAAGGTAACTGGCACTTATGACTCCCGCCCAAGTCAAAGCGAAAATCTGGATAAGCGCCGCCAAGGGAGCGGTGCTGCCCGTCGCGACGCTGATGGTCGTGCTGTTCATGATGGTGCCGGTGCCGGCCTTCATGCTGGACGTCGGTTTCATCACGAACATCATGATCAGCCTGGCTGTGTTGATGGTGGCGTTGAACGCGGGCAAGCCGCTCGACTTTTCCAGCTTTCCCACCGTGCTGCTGTTCGCGACGCTGTTGCGGCTGGCGCTCAACGTCGCCTCCACCCGCGTCGTGCTGGTGCAGGGTCATGAGGGGTCCGATGCGGCGGGCCATGTCATCGAAGCCTTTGGTCATTTCCTGATCGGTGGCGATTATGTCGTCGGCATCTTCGTCTTCGCGATCCTGATGATCATCAACCTGGTGGTCATCACCAAGGGCGCGGGCCGCGTGTCGGAAGTCAGCGCGCGCTTCACCCTCGACGCCTTGCCGGGCAAGCAGATGGCGATCGACGCCGACCTCAATGCCGGCCTGCTGACGCCAGAGGAAGCCAAGGTCCGCCGCCGCGAGGTCGCGACCGAAGCGGATTTCTACGGGTCGATGGACGGCGCCAGCAAGTTCGTGAAGGGCGACGCAGTCGCGGGCATATTGATCCTGGCGATCAACATCGTCGGGGGCATCATCCTGGGCGTCGTCAGCCACAAATTGTCGATCGGCGAGGCGGCGCAGACCTATATCGTGCTGGCCATCGGCGACGCGCTGGTGGCGCAGGTCCCCGCGCTGCTGCTGTCCATCGCCGCAGCCGCGATCGTGACGCGCGTTGGCAGCGAAGAGGATCTTTCGGACCAAATCACCGGGCAATTCGGATCGGGCAAGGCCTGGGTGCCGGTTGCGGCGATCCTGACCTTCCTCGGCATCCTGCCGGGCATGCCGCACTTCATCATCTTGTGCGCCGCAGCCGTGGCAGGCGTGATTGCCTGGCACCTGCGCAGGACGGCAAAGGCGAAGGCCGCCGAGCCCGCGCCGATGCCCGAGCCAGCCAACCCGGCGATCATTGAATGGAACGACGTGTCGGACGGTGCCATGCTGGGGCTGGAGATCGGCTACGGCCTTATTTCCCTGGTCGACGAGCGCAAGGGGGCGCCGTTGATGGCGCGCATCACCGGCATCCGCCGCCAGCTGTCGAAGGAGCTGGGTTTCGTCGTCCCGATGGTCCGCGTGAAGGACAATCTCGCGCTGGAGCCGAACCAGTATCGCATCACCATCGCAGGCGTCGTCGTCGGCGAGGATGAGGTCTGGCCCGAGGATCTGCTGGCGCTCGACAGCGGCGCGCTGGAAGGCGTGGTGTCCGGCCGCGAGGCCAAGGACCCGACGTTCGGCCTTGACGCCGTATGGATATCGCCCGCCAAGCGCAGCGAGGCCGTCGTGTCGGGCTATACGGTCGTCGACCCGCCGACGGTGGTCGCGACCCACCTGAACCAGCTGATCGCGATGAACGCCAGCGAGATGTTCGGTCTGGATGATGCGCGCAAACTGCTCGACAATCTGAAGGACGCCGCGCCGCAACTGGTCGAAGGACTGACGCCGGGCCTGTTCAGCCTGACGCAGATATCCGCGCTCTGCCGTGCGCTTCTGGCCGAAGGCATCGCGCTCAAGGACTTCCGCCGCATCTGCGAGGCGATGGTCGATGTGGGCCGCCCCGATATGAGCCATGAGCAGCTGGTGGAAGCCGTGCGCCAGCGGATCGGGGCGTTGATCATCCAGGGCCTCGTGCCGGTGAAGATGCCGCTGCCGGTCATCACGCTCGACGGCGATCTGGAGGCGCTGCTGGCACAGGCGATGCGCGTTGCGGGCGATGCCCGGCATCCGATCGAACCCGCGCTCGCCAACCGCATCATCGAAGCGGTCGTGCAGGCGGCGCGGCCGATCATGGGCCAGGCCCGCAACTTTGCGATCGTCACCTCGCCAGTGGCGCGGCGCGCGCTCGCCCGCCTGTTCAAGCCCCATCTGCCTGAAACGCCCGTCCTGTCCTTCCTGGAAATTCCGGACGGCAAGGCAGTCGAAGTCGTGGCAGTGGTGGGTGGCGAACAACGGCCTGCTCCGCGCCATGACCCGCTGCCCGCGCGCGAACGCGTCGCTTGAGGATAACCGACCGATGTTCATGAAAAAAATCGTCGCCGGAACAGACGTCAACACCTACGGCCGTGCCGGCACCGACAATTCGCCCGAACAGCTTGCCCGGCGCTACATGCCGCTGGTCCGCAAGATCGCCTGGCATGTCCACGGCCGGGTTTCGAGCGCGATCGAGATCGAGGATCTGCTTCAGATCGGCATGGTCGCGCTGGTCGAAGCCGCCAACAGCTTTGAGGACCGGGGCCTGGGCTTTGCCGCCTACGCGCAGATGCGCGTGCGCGGCGCGATGATCGATCATCTGCGTCGCCAGGCGACGCTCGCCCGGTCGGCCATGGCGAACCGCAAGCAGCTGGCAGCCGTCCGCAACCGCCTTGAACAGAAGCTCGGTCGCTTGCCGCTGGAATCGGAAATGGCAGCGGAGATGGGCCTGGATGCGCCCACTTATCGCGAACTCGCCGATGGCTGCGAGATGGTGCAGCACAGCAGCATGGACGAAGTCTATTCCGACCAGTCCATGTGGTTCGCCGATGTCGAGGACCGCGCTCACGACGTCATGGAGCGCGAATCGCTGAAGGCTGCGCTCGGCAAATGCATCGGCGAACTGCCCCAGCGGGAGGCGCTGGTGCTGCAACTCTATTTCGTCGAGGAACTGAACCTTGAGGAGATCGGGCAGACGCTGGATATTGGCGCCGCACGCGTCTGCCAGATCAAGAAGGCCGCGCTCGACAAGCTGCGCGACAAGCTGCGCGAATGGAATTGACGGGCGGTAACCAAGCGCCGTGCCGACCAGGATGACAATGCACAATCAGCGATCGTTCGCCACGACGTTCTGAAGTGGCGGCGCCGGCCGCCCCGGCTCGGCATTGTGCGGCGCTCGAAAGTTCTGGTTTCGCCACCAGGGTTCCGCCACCTGAAACAGCCCGTGGGCCTCGGCCCGTTGTCCCAGATCCTTGCGCGCGGTCACTGCCGCAAGAACGGGCGCCAGCACCAGTCCAGCCACCACTGGCATGATCCAACCGATTGACGTCCCGGCGCGGATCGCGATGACGGTAAGCGCGCCGCCCAGCATGATATGATATTTGAACAGCCAGACGGCTGTTGTCATCGCCATGCCGTCACGGTCGCGCGTCTGACCGTTCCAGCTGCTTTTGCGCCCCATCAATATGCCGAAGAGATTGATGGTCTGGGTCAGCATGCTGACCGGTGCCATCAGGATCGACAGCGCGATGTCGGCGATCACGCCACGCGCCATCCGCGCCGCTCCGCCGAAGCCGATGCGCCGGGCAGGATCGGCCATCGCCCAGATCATGGCGAGCAGCTTGGGGCCGAACAGCAGCACCGCCGTCAGCGCCAGCAGCCCGCCCGATGGCAGCACGGCAGAGGGCGGCCACACGCCCGTCAGCGCGCCGACCAGCACAACCAGGATCAGCGCGAGCCACAGCGGCGACGTGCAATAGGCCGATGCGCCCACCAGCAGCTGGAAGCGGCTCACCGGATGGAGGCCGCGAATGCGTGAGATCAGCGGCACATGCTGGATATTGCCCTGGCACCAGCGGCGATCGCGGGTGGCAAGGTCGGGGAGGGACGGCGGAAATTCTTCGAAACTGTCGTCCGCCGTGACCATGTGCACGTCCCACCCACGCCGCCGCAGCAGCGCGGCCTCGATCATGTCGTGGCTCATGATGTGGCCGCCAAAGGGCGCCCGGCCGGGCAGTTCGGGAAGGCCGCAGCTCTGTGCGAACGCCTTTGTCCGCAGGATGGCATTATGGCCCCAGAACATGCCTTCGGACCCCGCCCACCAGATCATGCCGGCGGCGGAGATGGGGCCGAATAACCGGCTGGCGAACTGCTGCCAGCGGGCGAACAGGGTGGACGCGCCCATGATGGTCGGCACGGTCTGGATCAGGCCGACATGCGGGTGACGCTCCATGTCCACGGCCAGCCTCGCCATCGTCTGGCCATTCATCACGCTGTCGGCGTCCAGCACGATCATATAGTCGTAGCCGCCGCCGAAACGCCGCACCCACTCCGCGATATTGCCGGGCTTACGACCCACATTCAGCGCCCGGCGACGATAATGGACCGGCCGCGAAAAGGCCGGGCGCATGTCCAGATAGGCGCGTCGTTCCACATCGCCATTGGCGGGACTGGAATCGCTCAGGATGAAGAATTCGAACCGTTCGCCGCCCATGACCTGCGTGAGCGATCGTTCCATGATCGACAGGCGCCCCAGCACGCCCGTGAAATCCTCGTTGCAGACGGGCAGAAGCACGGCGGTGCGCCCTTTGAGCGGAGCGGCGAAATGGGCTCGATGCGCGCGCCTGCCCGCGCCGCGTCCGATGGTCAGCAGCAGAAAGCCGATCAGGCTGGTGGCAAAGCCGAACGCGATCCAGGCGAACAGGGGGATGAAAAGGGCGAGATAGACGCCCTCCCACGCTGAAATGCCGTCCAGGCCGATGGACCGTCGCATTTCGTGCGCTGCCATCGACGCCGGGAGCAGGGCCAGCAGCACCACCAGCATACGGCGAGCCCATTGGTCGATATTCACCGGGCGATGAGGAAAATCACGCGGACTTTCCGCGAAATTCTGGTCTGGCATGGCCAACGGAATCTCCGCGGGCACGCATTCGAACCCCCGCGGGGGGGAATCAGCCCCGGCGTTGCCGCCTGTCTGCTTGCCGCCCGGTGCCGTCATGTCCGATCCAATTTCCGAAACGATGATATATGCGCGAACCCATCCGGCAGCTGCCGGTTTCTCATGCGCCCAGCGGATAATGAACATACTCGCTAATTGGGCGATTGCCCATGCGAAGCTGAACCCGAATATCCGTCGGCCTGCCGTTGTTTCTGCGAATGTCCAGCGCCACGCGGAACAGGCCGGGCTGGTGCAGCACGGGATAGCCCCCCTTGTTGGCGAGCGCGCCGTCGGACAGGTCGACCCAGATGTCCGGCTTGGCGTCGCTGGGCAGGCCGGCGAAATCGAGGATCAGCCGATCGACGCCTTCCTCGCCCGCCTTGCCGGTCCAAACATTGTTGAGCACGGCGATGCCTGGTCCTGCCTGGGAACCGGTGGACGACCAGTCGAGACGATAGCTCGCATCGATTCGGCCGCCGCCGCGAACGGGGGCGGCGGGGGTCCAATAGGCGCAGACATTGTCGACATATTCGCTGGTGGTGGTGAATTCATAAAGCCTCACCTCACCCGCCCCCAAGGGCTTTCGCGGACTCGCCCAGAGCGACGGGCGGCGCTCGTAAAAGACGCCGTCATCCTGATAATGGTCGAAATTCCGGTCGCGCTGCATCAGGCCGAAACCCCGCTGATCGCGCTCGGCAAAGGCATCGACGCGTGGCGCGGCCGGGTTGACGAGCGGGCGCGCATGCGCGGTGCCGTCGACGCTCATGATGGCGAGCAGGTCGGAATCATGGATCTCCGGGCGCCAGTCGCTGCGGGTTGCGCGGCTGGACTGATCATACCAGAACATGCTTGTCATCGGCATGAGGCCAAGTTCGGCGATGGCACGGCGCGGGAACAGCGCGACATCGACATCCTGTCGTACGCCCTGCGGCGAGCGTTCGCTGACGAAGCGATAGGCGCCGGTGATCGACGCGCCGTCGAGCAGCGCGTAGATGGCGAGGCTGCTGCGCCCGGTGCGTTCCAGCCAGAAATGGGTGAAGCGGGGGAATTCCTCCTTCCCCTGGATGCTGGTGTTGATCGCGATCGCCCGGGCGGAAAGACCGAACTGCTTGGTAGCGCCGGGCGAGCGGAAATAGCTGGCGCCCAGGAAGGATAGCCAGTCGCCGTCGCGCGCGGCATTCATCACCCGGAAGCCGGCATAGCCGGCGTTCGGCCCCAGCCTTCGCACGGCATTGTCCGCCGGCGCATTGAAGATGTTTGGGTCATAGGCGAGCGGCGTCGCCCGCCCCTTGTCCACCAGCGCGATTTCGACCGGCTGCTCGGCTGACGCGCTCAAGGGAAAAAGCTGTACGCCCGTATCACCGGGCAGGTCGCCCCAGATCGTCCGGTCATCCCTGAACCGGGCCTGGTAGAGCGCCTCATAGTTGACGTTCCTGGCTCCAGGATGATGGGGCGTTTCGCGGTAGGGCGCACGGGCCAGGCGCTGGGCCCGCGTCACCAGGCCTTCCCAGGAGAATCCCGCCGACCGGGATTGAGCCAGGCCCGAGCGCGGGATGAGAAGGGCGGCGCCCGTAGCGGCGATCATCGCCCGCCGATCGATCTTCGTCATGGCGCCATGATGGGCCCGAAACGATGCAATGCAAGTCCTGGCCGCGCGAAAATGCGATGAAGCCTCCGCCCGGGGGGACGGAGGCTTCGCTGTGCTGGTCGTTCGATCGAAGATAGTCGCCCGGCGCGTTGGGGACTGTTGATGCGCCGGGTTCCCATGGCGGGCTGTCAGGTGACCAATGCCCCAGCCCGCCAATTCAGCTTGCCGGTCCGGATTACTGGATCAGCTTCAGGACGTTCTGCTGGCTCTGGTTCGCCTGGGCGAGCATCGCCGTCGAAGCCTGGCTCAGGATCTGCGCCTTGGCGAGAGCGGTCGTTTCGGCCGAGAAGTCGGCGTCCTCGATGCGGCTGCGGGCGTCGCTGAGGTTGGTGATGTTGTTGGTCAGGCCGTTCACCGTCGATTCGAGCTGGTTCTGTACGGAACCCAGACCGGCGCGGGCGGTCGAGATCGCCTGGATGGCTTCATCGAAGCTGCCGGCAGTTGCGGCGCTGCCCAAAGCCGTCGCGAAGTTGGCCGTCGTGGCGGTGGTCGCGTCGAAGCCGAGGATGGTGGCAAGCGGGGCCGCCAGATCGCCGAAGTTCATGGTGACCGTGTCGGATGCGTTGGCGCCGGCCTGGATCGTCACGGCGCCAGCGGTGCCGGCAGTACCGTCGAACAGTTTCTGGCCGTTGAATTCGGTGTTCGCCAGCGTGCTGGTGATCTGCGAGCTGAGGGCCGTGATTTCGGTCTGGATGTTGGTTTTGGCGTTTGTGTCGTTGATGCCGTTGGAAGCCTGAACAGTCAGTTCACGCATGCGCTGCAGCATGTTGGTGACTTCGCCGAGCGCACCTTCAGCCGTCTGCGCCATCGAGATGCCGTCGTTGGCGTTGCGGATGCCCTGGGTCATGCCCTTGATCTGCGAGCTCATGGTCGCTGCGATCGCAAGGCCAGCGGCGTCGTCCTTGGCGGAGTTGATGCGCTTGCCGGTCGACAGGCGTTCCATTGCGGTGCTCAGCGACTTGCTCGCGGTCGCCGAAGCATTCATGGCGCGCAGAGCAGAGGAGTTGGTTCCGATAACAGTCATGATGAATTCCCTTCTTCTAACATCAGGTCGCTGCCATCAGGCTGCTTGCGGCCTCGAAAGGGGATAACGGCAGGGGCAAAAGAGCTTTTAGGGACGCTGTCGATTTTTTCCGGAGAAAGTCGAAAAGATCAGGAAATCCGCGGAATTCTTAGCGGTTCGGGGAGCCGTTGGCTGGCAAAGTTTCGCGAAGGCGGCAAAAAACTTCCGCAAAGCGGCAAGGTAATTGCCGCATTAACCAGATGATAACCACGCTAAGGCAGATCTAACTCATCGAAGAGGGCTGGGGCGTGCGGGGGCACAATCCAGCCAAACGGGGATGGGACTGTCATGTCATCGCTTGACGTCAGCCGAGGAGTCTGCACGCTCGTTCCGGGGTTGCAGCACTGGCTGGAAAATGCCTTCTACATGGTGCGCGTCGTTGATGCGCAGAGTCCGCGCGAGCGGGACGACCGGCGCGTGCTGCTCGCTACCGAGATCGGGCACGCCACGCATCGCGACGTGCTGATCAACCTGGTCGATGGCGCGCCTTCCCTGATAGCCGCCGCCAACGGCTTGCCGGCCCGCGTCGCCTTTGGCCTTGAAGACATGGCCTTTGCCTTCGCGCTGATCGCCGAGCTGGCTCGCCCCGCAGCGGTCCCCGCAGTGGGCGACGCGGCAAGCACCCGGCTCATGACGCTGGCCGGCCGCATCGCCCGCAGCGACGCGACGGTATTGATCCAGGGTGACACCGGGACCGGGAAGGAAGGCATGGCGCGCTTCCTCCACGTCCAATCGGGCCGCACCTCGCATGATTTTATCGCGGTCAATTGCGCCGCCCTGCCTGAAACGATGATGGAAGCGATGCTCTTCGGACACCGGAAGGGCAGCTTCACCGGCGCGGCGAATTCGTCCGACGGACTGTTCCTGGCCGCGGACGGCGGCACATTGTTCCTGGACGAAATCGCCGAACTGCCGCTCGCCTTGCAGGCCAAGCTGTTGCGCGCGTTGCAGGAAGGCGAAGTGCTGCCCGTGGGCGCGACCCATCCGGTGCCGGTTGACGTCCGTATCATCGCGGCCTGCAACCGCAACCTGGCCCAGGAAGTCGCCGCCGGCCGCTTCCGCGAAGACCTCTACTGGCGCCTGAACGTCATGCCGCTGGAAATGCGGCCGCTGGCCGAGCGTCCCGGCGACGTTACCGCGATCACGGCCACGATGCTGTTGCGCCAGTCTGCATTCGTCTGGCCGACCGCCGCCGCGCTAGACAAGCTGGCTGGCCATGTCTGGCCCGGCAATGCGCGGGAACTGGGCAATGTGCTTCAGCGCGCGGTGGTGCTGCGCGATGGCGACCGGATCGACGCGGACGACCTGCACATCGTTGGCGCGCCGCAGCTGCGGATCGTTGGCGCCGAGGCCGCGCCGGCCATCAGCGCCGAGCCGATCAGCCTGCGCGATGTCGCCCGCCAGTCGAAGCTGGAGGCGGTCCGCGCGGCGCTGCGCGAGACGGATGGCCACCGTGCCGCCGCCGCCGCAAAGCTGGGCATATCGGAACGCACCCTGCGCTATCGGCTCGCCGAGATGCGCGAACTTGCAGCGGCTTGAGGGAGATAGGATATGACCGGCATTTCCCCGACTGACAGCGTGATGGCGATCCGCAACGCCATACTCCAGAAAAACGCCGCCCTGCGCGACGTTGCCCAGACCGGCACGGTCGGGGGTGCGCCAGGCGTCGGCGGGGCCGAGGGCACCAAAGCCGGCGGCTTTACCGAAGCGCTCAATTCCGCCCTGCAACAGGTCAATGGCTTGCAGGCCCAGGCAGGCGAGGCGGCATCCGCCTTCGAACGGGGTGAATCGACAGACATTGCCGCAGTCATGCTTGCCAAGCAGCAGGCGTCGGTCAGCTTCGAGGCGACCCTCCAGGTCCGCAACAAACTCCTGTCCGCCTACAAGGACATCATGAGCATGCCGGTATAAACCATGAGCGAGAACGCACTCACACTCGGCAGCGGTGCCGCTGCTCTTCCCGCCGCCAGCCCCGCCGCCAGTTCTTTTGGTACCGGTGCGAAGGGCGCCGACGCGCTCAAAGCACGCGTCACCGGCTTCATGAAGCAGCCCGCCGTGGCGAAGAGCCTGCCGCTGCTTGGCCTGCTGGGCGTGGTCGCCACGGCCGGCGCCGCCTGGCTGGCGCTGCGCGAACCACCGCAGCGCGATCTCTTCCGTGGCTTGCCCGACGCGGACAAGTCGGCGGTCGCGCAGGTGCTCGACCAGAATGGCGTGCGCTACGATTTCGACAATTCCGGCAGCATGACCGTCGCGGAAGACGATTATTTCAAGGCGAAGATGATGCTCGCGGCGCAGGGCCTGCCCAAAAGCGCGCCTGATGGCAACAGCATGATCGATAGTCTGCCGATGGGCGCGTCGCGCGCCGTGGAAGGCGAAAAGCTTCGCTCGGCGCGGGAGATGGACCTTGCTCGCACGATCGAGGCGATCGACAGCGTCGAAAGCGCCAAGGTCCACCTCGCGGTGGAGCCGCCCAGCGTTTTCCTGCGGGAGCGGTCCAAGCCTTCCGCTTCCGTCATGCTGCGCCTTGCCTCAGGTCGATCGCTGACCGACGCGCAGGTGAGCGCGATCGTGCATCTCGTCGCTTCGTCGGTGCCGGAACTGAACCCCGAAGATATCTCGGTCGTCGACCAGAATGGCCGGCTGCTCAGCAACAATGACAGCAATGCCGCGGACGATCGGCAGATGGCGCTCCAGACCCGGATGGAGGACCGCTATCGCCAGTCGGTGGTCGCGTTGCTGACGCCGATCCTGGGCGACGGCAGATTTTCGACCGAGGTCCACGCCGAATTGAACTTCGCCGAGCGTCAGGCGACCCGCGAAACCTATCCACAGGACGAAGCGCGGCTGCGCAGCGAAACCGGCAGCTGGCAATCCGACCCACGCGGCCAGGGCGGCGCGGCCGGTGAGGCCAAAGGCATTCCCGGCGCGCTCAGCAATCAGGCGCCGGTCAACCCGACCGTCACCCAGACCAACCCCAACGGCCAGGCGGTCAGCCAGGGCACGATGAGCGCGCAGAGCGCCGCTCAGCCCGCGACGCCCGGCAACCCGCCGCTCAAGACCGAAGAGACCTTCAACCGCAACTTTGAACTGGGTCGCGAAGTGTCCGTGACCAAGGACGCGATCGGCACGGTCAAGCGTCTGTCGGTCGCCGTCGCTCTCGACAATGGTCCTGACGGCAAGCCCCGGTCTCCCCAGGAGATCGCCGCGCTCGAGGCGCTGGTGAAGGGCGCTGTCGGCTTCGATCAGGCGCGCGGCGACGTGGTCGCGCTGTCATCGCGCAGCTTTGTCAAGGCCGAGGAAGTGAAAGCGCCCTGGTACGAGGCCAGCTGGATTTCTCCGCTGGTGCGGAATCTGTCGGCGTTCGCCGTCGCGCTGCTCGTCATCCTGGGCATCGGTCGCCCGCTCTTGAAGCGCCGCGCCGCCGCCCAGGAAGCCGCCGCCGCAGCCAACGCCGCCGCAGGGCAAAAGATCGGCCGCGAGATTTCGACTGAGATCGGCCGTCAGGCAAGCGCCGCGCCTACCGCCGGCCAGGCGGTGACGCTCGACATGATCTCCTCCACCTATGACTATGCGCAGCGCGCCGACCTCATTCGCAACTTCGTGAAGCAGGACCCGGATCGCGCCGCGCTGGTGGTGCGCGACCTTCTGAAGGAAGGGAAGAAGGACAATGGCTGACCTAGCCGAAGCCCCGGTCATCAAGGGCAGCGCTGCCGCCGCCGTCCTGCTGATGCTGTTCGACGAGGATGAGGCCGCGCAGATCCTTTCGCGCCTGGAACCCGACGAAGTGCGCCAGCTTGGCTATGCCATGTATGACGTGGCCGACGTTCAGGTCGAGGAGGTCAATGAGGCTCTCGACCATTTCGTCACCAAGGCGAAGAAGCGCACCACAATCGGCTATGGAGCGACCCGCCATATCCGTGGCGCGATGACCAAGGCGCTGGGCGAGGAACGGGCCGAAACCATTCTCGCTCGCATCACTCCGCCGACCCGCTCCACCCAGCTGGAAATGCTGAAATGGATGGACGCCAAGGAAGTCGCGGCGCTGATCGAGGCGGAGCATCCGCAGATCATGGCGGTGGTGCTCGCCCATCTGGAAGCACCGATCGCGGCCGATGTGCTGCAGTTGATGCCGGCCGAATATCAGGAAGAGATCGTCTACCGTATCGCGACGCTCGGCCCCGTGTCCAACGAGGCGCTGGACGACCTGGAGCAGCTCCTGCTGCGCGGCTCCACCGCCAAGAAGCAAGGCGCGCAATCGCAGCGCGGTGGCACCGTCGAGGCGGCCGCGATCATGAACAATGTCCGCAAGGACAATGAGCAGCGGATCATGAAGGCCGTCGCCAAGCGCGACAAGATGATCGCCCAGACCATCGAGGAAGAGATGTTCGTCTTCGATAACCTGATCGACATGGACGACAAGAATATGGGCACGCTGATGCGCACCATCGACAGCAGCGTGCTGGTCGTGGCGCTCAAGGGCGCGAACGACATGCTGAAGGGCAAGATCTTCGGTTCCATGTCGGCACGCGCCGCGCAGGCCATCGCCGACGAGATCGAGGAGCGCGGGCCAATCCGCCTTGCCGAGGTTATCGAGGCGCAGAAGCTGATCATCGCCACCGCTCGCCGCATGGCCGATGCGGGCACCATCATGCTGGGCGGCAAGGGGAACGACTTTGTTTAAGGTCTGGGACGCCAGCTTCGGCCGGGAGGCCGCGAGCATCCCGCTGGCCGGGGTTGGCCAGGTGCAGAGCGGGGGGTTCCGCAATCTCTTCGCCGAAGGGCAGGGCGGCCATGCGGCGTCGAGGCATGATTCGGCGTCGGCCATGACCGAAGAGGATATTCTGGAGCAGGCCCGGATGGAGGCGTTCGCGCAGGGCTTTGACGAAGGATGCCGCGTGGTAGGGGACGCCGCCGCCATCGACGCGCAAGCGCGGGCCAAGTTGGCCCAGGCGCTTGAGATCCTCGCGCCGGCGCCCAGCGGCATGCTTTCCACCATGTTGTCTGCCACTGTCGTCCGGCTGGTCGAACAGATTGTCGGCGAGGTCGAAATCGACATCGAAAGGCTGTTGCAGCGCTGCGACACCGTCGCCGCCTTCATCGAGGATAATGAGGAAAAGGGCGCTCTGCACCTGCACCCCGAGGACATCGTGCTGCTCGACGCGGACCAAATAGGCGTGAAGCTGGTCCCGGACGAGGCGATGCATCGCGGCTGCGTGCGGCTGGAAACCGGCGATGGCTGGGTTGAGGACGGTCCTGACGTGCGTCTCGCTCGCCTGCGCGCGTTGCTCGATGACATGGAGGGCAAGGCGTGATCCGCGCCGCGCTCTCCCAGGCGGAGAGCCTGTTCGATCATATGCAGGTGCAGAACCGCCAGCCCCGCCACGTCGGACGGCTGGTGAGCCACGACGCCGGCATGCTGGAGGTCACGGGCTTTCGCAAACCCATTGGCGCCGGCGCGCGCGTGATTGCGTCGGATGGCACTATTTGCCGGGCCGAAGTCGTAGGCTTTCGCGGCGACCGGACGTTGCTGGTGCCGCTCGACGCCGACGCGCCACTGGAAAATGGTGCAAGGGTCGAACCGGACAGCCAGGCGACGATGGTGCAGGTGGGCGAAGGGCTGATCGGCCGCGTCATCGACGCGATGGGCCAGCCGCTCGACCGCAAGGGGCCGATCATCGCCGGCGGGTCCTGGCCGCTCAACGGGGTCAAGGGCAATGTGCTCGACCGGGGTCGGGTGACCGAGCCTTTTGACCTTGGCGTGCGCGCGGTCAACGCGCTGCTCACCGCCGGGCGTGGCCAGAGGATCGCCATCATCGCAGGATCGGGCGTTGGCAAGTCTGTCCTCATGGGCCAGATGATCGCGGGCGCCGAAGCCGACATCGTCGTCGCTGGCCTGATTGGCGAGCGCGGCCGCGAGGTCAGCGACTTTCTGGAAACCAAGCTCAAGGGGGCGATGCACAAGTCGATCGTCGTCGCCGTGCCCGCCGACCATCCTCCGGTGCTGCGTCTGCGCGCCGCCGCCCGCGCCACCGCCATCGCCGAATATTTCCGCGCGCGGGGCAAGAAGGTGCTGCTGCTGATCGACAGCCTGACCCGCTGCGCCCATGCCCAACGGGAGATAGGCCTTGCCCTGGGCGAGCCGCCGGCGATGAAGGGCTATCCGCCCTCGGCCCTGGCGCTCATCCCCCGGCTGGTCGAGCGCGCCGGCGTCGACGTCCGTACCGGCGGGTCGATCACCGCGCTCTATACCGTGCTGGCGGACGGCGACGACACTGACGATCCGATCGTCGATGCTGCCCGTGCCATTGTGGACGGGCATTTCATCCTGTCGCGCCATTTGTCCGAACAGGCCATCTTCCCGGCGATCGACATCGGCAAGTCGCTGTCGCGCGTCATGGCCGATGTGGTGCCCGACGATCACCGCCTGGCCGCCGCCGCCTATCGCCGTCTCTGGGCCGCCTACGAGGAAAATCGCGACCTCATCCTGATGGGCGCCTACCGCCCCGGCAATGATCCCGTGATCGACGAGGCGGTGCAGCGCCGGCAGGAGGTCCTCGACTTTATTCGGCAGGACCAGAAAAGCCATATCGACCTTGGCACCAGCGCCGATGCGCTGATCGCTGAGTTCGGTGCATGAAGCATGCGCTCAAGACCCGCCAGCGCATCGTGCGCGTCCGCCATGTCCAGCATGCCCTGGCCGTGGCCGAAACCGCCCGCGCGCGGGATGAGGCGGACGGCATCGAACGCAACGCGGAACGGCTGCGAAAAGTGCGTGGCGATCTTTTTTCCAACCCGGGCATGGCAACTGGCGCGAATTTTGCTGCGATGCAGGAACTGGCGAGCCGTCTGGAGCAGGCGGGCCGCCAGCTGGATGGCGCGCTGTATGATGCGCGCCGCAAGGTGGAAATGAAGGAAGGTCTCAGCCAAGTGGCCAATCGCGATCGCGAAATCGCCGAAAAGCTCCAGGATCGCGCCCGCGCGGACCTGGAAGAATGGCGTGAGAACACGCTCGCGGCGCTGCCGCGCTACCGTCGCATGCAGCGGACAGGGGGTGTCTGACATGAACATGCTCACAAGCCTGAAGGCACTGCTTTTTTCCTCGACGGCCGCGGGGGCTGGCGTCTCCGCGCCAACGCCTGCTGCGGGCTCTGCCGATTTCGCGGCGATGCTGAAGGGATCGATCACCCAAGCCACGCCTGCCATACATCTGGCGTCCGCGCCCTCGGTGGAGGCGACCAGCGCGCCTGAAGGCAATGCGGTTGCTGCCGATGGAGTACAGGCTGGTGCTGCACCGGATCGGGTGTCGGATGATATTTCTCCGCACGGCCTGGCTATTTCCGTGGCCGCGGGCAAGATGCCGGGCGTACCTGCTTCTTTGCCGCCGGGTCTGGCTCTGGGCCTGGTCAAGCGCGCTGCTGACCCTGCATCGGCTGATGAGCCTGCCTCGTCCGCACCTGCCGCTGCCGTTCCTGCCGAGCATGGGTCGGTGGGAGAGGTGGCGATGCCTGGGGGGGAGACTGTTCCGGAAGGCGCATCGCAAGCGGCTCCCGAGGAGATGACGACGCAAACACCAAAGGCTCTCAAGGCGATGCGTCTGGCCCGGCAGGCCGACACAGTGGTCGCTGAGGCCGGGCAGCCCGATCCCCCAATTGCCGATGCGGTCGAGAGCGCGTCCGACCGGCAAGACAAGCCGAAATCCAAAAAGGCGGAGCCAGCGCCCCCGGTGGCGGTGCCCCCTGTCTCGGTGCCGACGATTGCTCCGCCAGTGATCGCGGTCACAGTTCCGGCGCGTCCAAGCTCCTCGTCCGCCCCGTCCCCCGTCAGTCGCTTGCCAGCGGATGTTGTCGATCAGGCTGCCGCCGTGCCGTCAGCCCTGTCGAAGCCAGCCGCGCCGGCGGTAGATGACAAGGGATTGGCCGCCTCTCCACCTGCGACAGCCACTGCGCTCGCGACTGCCGCCGTCGCGAAGCCCGTGCTTGACAAGAAGGCAGATGGCGCAGCGGCTCGCCCCGCCGATCCGTCCTTGACCATGCCGGTCGACATCGGCGCCAAGGTTGAGCCTCTCGCGGGAGGCAAACCACTGAAGTCCGAGGCGCTGACCCTCCTGCAGCTCGCCCGCGACCATGCAAGCGTTCGCCAGCCCAGGCCTGTTCCCATAGGGGAGGAATTGCCTGCCTCGGCCGGCAAGCATCCCCAGGGCAGAAGCATGCCGGTCGAGGCCGGCGCCGTATCGGCCGCCTCGGCGATAACGGCCGACGCTCCGCAAGCCATGCCGGCGTCCAGCGCGACGGCGCCCGTCGCGTCGGCTGCCCTTGCGACACCACCGCCGGTCAATCTTTCGACCAGCCTCAACACGCAGGTGGTCGACATGGGCGTGTCGGGACAGTGGATCGACGGGCTCGCCCGCGACATAGCGGGCCTGTCCAGCAATGGCGCACAGGGTCGTTTCCAGATCAACGCCGACCAGCTGGGGCCTGTGCAGGTCGATATCCGTCAGGGTAGCGACGGTGCCGCAGTCCATCTGACCGTCGCCAGCGAAGCTGCGGAAATCGCTCTGCGGCAGGATAGCGATCGGCTGAAGCTTGACGCCGCCCTGTCAGCGGTGCGCATTGCCGAGGTGAAGATCGACCGGGCCGCCCATGTCAGCGAACCCGCCCGCGCCGATGCACCTGGTCAGCAATCCAGCCAGCAGCAGTCGCAGCAATCCTCTGGTCAAGGCGCTGCCGCCTGGGCGAACAACAGCCAGAATATGGGCCAGCCGCAGAGCCAGCAGGGCCGCTGGCGCGCGGCCGAAAATAATGGCCTTGCCGCTAAATCCTCCGATGATCCGGCCGTTCTTAACCATGTGCAGGAGCGACAGGACGCCAGCGACAGCAGGCGCGCGCGCTACGCCTGATGAGTCGAGATTCCGGGGGATCCATCCATGAGTGAAGAGAAGAAGGCGAAGAAAAAGAAGGGCGGGGGCATGAAGACCATCCTGCTCGTCGTCATCGCCATGGTGCTGGGGGGCGCGGGTGCCGCAGGCGGGCTTTATGCCGCCGGCTTCTTCAGCGCGAAGGAGGAAGGGCCCAAGGAGGACCCGAACAAGCCCGTACTGGTGCTTGCCGGCGAGAGCGCGGAAGACGTCGCCAAGGCACATGGCGGCGGTGGCGGTGGCGGTGAAGGAGGTCATGGCGGTGGTGGCACCCCCCATGTTCCGACCAGCGTCCATGTGCCCGCCAAGGGTATCGATTTGCCGAGCCCCGCCAATCCGGCCGCCTATCAGGCGACCTATTTCCAGCTTCAGACGCCCTTTACATCCAATATGTCGGATACCGACGCCTTCGCGCAGATCTCGATCGCTATGTCGACCTATTACGATATGCGCGTGATCGAGGCGATCAAGGCGCACGAGATGGCGATTCGCAGCCAGATACTGATGCTGCTCGCGCAGCAGCCCGAAGCCATGCTTCTGACACCGGAGGGCAAGCGCCAGCTCCAAGGCCGCATCAAGGGCGTCATCAACGATGTTCTGAAGCAAAAGACCGGATATGGCGGCATCGATAACGTTTATTTTACCAATTTCGTTATTCAATAGGGGTGCCTGAACGGTCGGGAAGTCCCCTGATCCGCTAGGGCAGGGGACTAACATGGACGATGTTCAGACCTACGCCTTCGGGCGGGGGGAATCGCAGACACCGCAAATGCTTTCGGGGCTGGACCGGCTGGGCGAAAAGCTCGGCCGGCGTTTGCGCGCTCTCATCGAACCGATGACCGGCTCGCGGCCCCACATCGCGGCGCTCGACGCGCAACTGCTGGATTTCGCCGCCTGGTCGGCCGGGGTGCCCGCCTTTTCCAGCATCGGGGTCTATCGCGTCGCACCTTTGAAGGGGCAGATGCTGCTGCGTCTGGACGCAGTGATGATCTCGACGCTGGTCGATTGCTTCTATGGCGGGATAGGCAATCGCCCGCTCAGTCAGCGCGGTGAATTCACGCCGACCGAGGACCGCCTGATAAGCCGCATCTCCGAGGGCGTGATCGCGCGCATGGTCGAATGCTGGAGCGATATCCTGACCATTGATGCCGGCCTGATCGTCCGTGAAACCGGCATCGGCTTCGCCTCGGCGGCCCAGCCCGGCGAACAGATGGTGCTGCAACGCTTCATGGTCGGCATTACCCGCGGCCAGGAATGGCCGATCGACCTGCTCTTTCCGCTCTCCTCCCTGCGGGCTGTAGAGCCGCTCATGGGCGCCAAGGCCCCTGTGGATGAAGAACGGGTCGATCCGGTCTGGCAGGCCTGCATCGCCCATCGCATGCGCGACATCCGCCTGCCCGCCCGCACCGTGCTGGCGCGGCCCAATCTTTCGCTCGCCGACCTTATGCAATTGAAGGCCGGCGACATCATTCCCGTCACCATCAGCCGCAGCCTGCCGCTGATCGTCGGCGATCGCATCGTGGCGCATGGGTCGATCGGCGACCAGGACGGCCGCGCCGCCTTCCAGATCGAAAAGCTTGCAAGCCAACAACCTATTTGGGGACCCGAACAATGAGCGACATGAGCGAAGCGCCGCGTATCGACGGCATGGGCGACGGCAGCTTGAGCCGCATGGTCAGCAACCCGCAATTCCGGCTGCTGGCCGACATTCCGGTGCGCATGTCGGTGGAGGTGGGCTCCACCTCGCTACGCCTCGCCGAGGTCATGGACCTGGCCGAAGGCAGCATCGTCGAACTCGACCGCCAGGCCGACGACCTGCTCGACATCATGGTCAACGGCGCCCTGATCGCCAAGGGCGAAGTGGTGACGGTGAACGGGCGCTACGGCATCCGCATCGTGGAAATCGCCGCGACCGAAAGCCGCCTGGCGGGGGTGAAGCGGCGCGGCTGATCGCGCGCCTCACGCTTTTCCCTTGCCGTGCGCCGGTCTTTCTGATTCGGATGGCGAATTAACCATCTTTCGCGGGCCTCATTCCGATGTTCTGGTACTTCGTTAAATTGCTGATCCTGCTACCGCTCGTGGGCGGTATGGCCTTTGGCGCACTGTGGCTGTGGCGCAAATATCAGCCCGGCATGATCGGCGGCCAGGACGGGCGGTCGCTCAAGATGCTGGAGGCGCTGCCGCTCGGCACCTTCGGCAAGCTCGCCGTGGTCGAGTTCGAGGGCAAGAAGATCCTGCTGTCGGTCACGCGGGGGCGTATCGAGAAGATCGCGGAAGGTGATCCTTACCGTGCGCGGTAAGGCGCTGCTGATCGGTGGCATTGCCCTCGGCCTCGGCGCACTGTTGCTGGCTGAACCGGCGCTGGCGCAGACGGTCGCGCAGGCGGCGCCCGCCGCCCCTTCGCCTGTGGACAATGGCGGCGCACTGACCCGCGCGATGGGTGCCATCTCCGGTGACGGGCGCCCGCTTTCGCTGTCGCTTCAAATCCTGGTCCTGATGAGCCTGCTGACGGTGCTGCCGTCGCTGATCCTCATGATGACCAGCTTTACCCGCATCATCATCGTGCTGTCCCTGCTGCGTCAGGCGCTGGGCCTACAGCAGACGCCGCCCAACCAGGTGCTGGTCGGCCTGTCGCTGTTCCTGTCGCTGTTCGTGATGCGGCCGGCCATCGATCAGATCAATGCGCAGGCTTTCGATCCCTATGGCAAGGGCCAGATTCCGATCGAGGAGGCGGTCGGCCGGTCGGCCAAGGTGCTGCACGGCTTCATGAGCAAGCAGACGCGCGAGACCGACCTCAAGCTCTTCGCCAATCTCGCCAAGGCGCCCGCCTTCCGCACGCCCGCCGACATCCCCTTCACGATCCTGCTGCCGGCTTTCGTCACCAGCGAACTCAAGACCGCGTTCCAGATCGGCTTCATGATCTTCCTGCCCTTCCTCATCATCGATCTGGTGGTGGCATCGACGCTGATGGCGCTGGGCATGATGATGCTGTCGCCGACCATCATTTCCATGCCGTTCAAGCTGCTGCTGTTCGTGCTGGTGGACGGCTGGGCGCTGACGATGGGCAGTTTGGCGGGTTCGTTCGCGACGTGACTTCGCTCGCTCAGGCATCCTCCGTTCGGTTCGAGCTTGTCGGGAACCGCTCTCGACGAGCCTGTCCGGCTATGGTCGAGGCTATTCGAAGCGAACGGGTGGAAGGTGAGGGGGCGTAGTCATGGACAATGCCGACTTCTTCATGGGCCTGGCCCAGCAGGCGCTGTGGATCACCGCGCTGGCCGCCGCGCCCATCCTGATCCCCGCGCTGATCGCCGGCGTCCTCATCGGCATGGTGCAGGCCGCGACCTCGATCAACGAACAGACGCTGTCCTTCATCCCCAAGATCATCGTAGTCGGCGCTGTGCTCGTGTTGTTCGGCGGATCGATCATGGTGCTGATCGCGGATTTCACGCGCGAGATTTTCGAGCGCATTCCGGACCTGCTGCAATGATCGCACCCGGTTTCGCTCATATCGAAACCCAGCTGTGGATCTGGCTGATCGCGATGATCCGGCCCGGCGCCGCCTTTGTCGCCGCGCCCGTTTTCGGTGCGCCCTCCGTGCCGCTGCCGTTGCGCTTCATCCTGGCGCTGGCGCTCGGCATGGCCGCGCTCAACAGCGTGACCATCCAGCTGCCCCATGACGGCGTTGCCAGCTTCGAAGGCGTGATGCTGGTCGCGGGGGAGGTTCTCGCCGGTCTTGCCATCGGCTTTGCGGTGCAGATCGGCTACGCCGCCGCCTTTGTCGCGGGGGAAACGATCGGCAACACGATGGGCCTCAACTTCGCCGCCATGGTCGACCCTTCATCGGGCCAGGCGACGCAGGCAGTCGGCACCTTCCTCTCCATCCTCGCCACCTTCCTGCTGCTGGGCATGGACGGGCACCTGTTGCTCGTCAGCTTCGTGGTGCAAAGCTATCAGGCGTTGCCGCCTGGCGGCCCGATGCTGAGCAACGACGCGGTCTGGCACATCGTCCAGTTCGGCGGATCGCTGTTGGGCGCGGGCGTCACAGTTGCTTTGCCGGTCGCCTTCGCGCTGGTGCTGGTGCAGATCATCATGGGCATGCTGGCCCGCAGTGCGCCGTCGCTGAACCTGTTCGCGGTCGGCATGCCCGTCGCCGTCATGACGGGGCTCGTACTGCTCGCGATCGCCGCGCCCGTCATGGGCGAGGGGCTGACTGCTGCGCTGCGGGCCGGGCTCGACCAAGCCCGTTCCATTGCGGAAGGGCGCTGATCCATGTCGGGCAGCAATGGCGGCGGCGAAAAGACCGAAAAGCCGACCCAGAAGAAATTGGAGGACGCCGCCCAGAAGGGCGACATCCTCCAATCCAAGGAACTGGCTACAGCGCTGGTCGTGATGGCCGGTGTCGGCTGGATCGCGGTGACGGGGCCATCGCTTGTCGAATCGCTGTCAGAGATGCTGGTGGAGGCGCTGCGCTTCCGACGCGAGGACATCGTCGATTTCGCACCGGCGGCGCGCGGCTATGACCTTCTCGCCGGCATCGCTCTGCCGGTCGCGGGTATCCTGCTCGCCACCACGCTGGCGGCAATCGCCGGACCGGCGCTGCTGGGTTCGCTCGGCTTCCGTCCGGGCGCCTTCTCGCCCAAGGCTTCGAAGCTCAATCCTGCCGCCGGGCTCAAGCGGATGTTTGGGCCGCAGGGATGGATCGAACTGGCCAAATCGATTGCCAAGGTCGCTCTGCTGGGATCGATCGGCGTGTGGCTGATCTGGGATCGCCTGACCGCCATCGTCGGCCTGGGCAAATCCGGCCTCGCCCCAGCCATGTCGGACCTTGGCAACATGTTCATCATGACCTGCCTCATCATGGCCGGCGGCCTGTTCCTGATCGCTGGCATCGACGTGCCCGCGCAGATCATGCAGCGATCAAAGCGCCTCTCCATGTCGAAGCAGGAGATCAAGGACGAGAACAAGGAGAGCGAAGGCTCGCCCGAACTCAAGGGCCAAATCCGCCGCCGCCAGTTCGAGGTGCTGAGCGGATCGGCCCGCAAGGCGGTATCCGAAGCCAGCGTCATCATCACCAACCCGACCCATTTCGCCGTCGCGTTGCGTTACAAGCCGGGGCAGGATGCAGCGCCCGTCGTCGTGGCGCGCGGCTGCGATGCGATCGCCGCCGCCATTCGCGAGCTTGCCGACCAGAATGGCGTCACCGTCCTGCAATATCCTGAACTCGCGCGCGCCATCTACTTCACCTCGCGTGCGGGGCAGATCGTCAATGAGGGGCTGTATATGGCGGTGGCGACCGTGCTGGCCTTCGTCTTCCGGGTGGAAAACCGCCTGGCAAGCGAGATGGACCGGCCGTTTATCAGCGTACCGGACGACCTGCGCTTCGACGCGGACGGCAAAAGGGGCTGATGGATACCGCAAAAAAATTTGCATGGTGAACTAAAGTTTAGCCTTGAATGGCCGTAAACTCTTCATGGGGACGCATTAGGATGGTGCGTCATGAACGAATATCTTTCGCGGAACGACTTATCACAGGTTGATCGGGTCATCCCCCGGGCCGCCGGGGCAGTCTCTGCGGTCCAGCCGGTGTCGCCGCAGCAGGGGGCCGAGCAGCGTGGCGGAGCCTCCAGGGAGGGAGCGGTCGCCAACGCCTTGTCCGAGGACGATCTGGCCAGCGCCGCCGAATATGCCAAGGTGCATGCGAAGGTCGCCGACATCCTTGCTGAACTGCGCTCGTCCGCCAGCACGACCAGCGTCGATGGCGCGGAGGCGGCTATCCAGTCGACGCTGCCGGCCCCACTCATTCTGGTGCCGCTGCCTCCAGCATCCAAGGAAGCGGTCGAAAGCGCCGTGGAACTGGGAAAGCGGATCGCCGAACAGGCGAGCTATGCCCATGCCGCCCAGGCGCATGTGAAGCGTGGTACGGTGGACCAGATTCTGTCGACCCAGGCCTAGGGCAGCGCCCTTCATCTGCCTTCGGCCGGATGCTTTCTGTCGCGCCGGATCTCCTTAACCACGAAATCATTCCTAAAGGTCTTCGCCCTAGAGCCGTTCTGAGCCCTGAAAGGACGGACGATGACGACCTCGGTAAGCAGCAACATCTTGACCGCGCTGGGCGCCGGATCCGGGATCGACACCGCGTCGCTCGTGACGAGCCTTGTGGCGGCCACGCGCGATCCCAAGCAGAAGGTCATCACTGACCGTCAGACCACCAATAATGCGCGGATTTCGGCCCTGGCCTCAGCGACCAGTTCGCTCGACACGTTCGCGGACGCCTTGAAGAGCCTGCTTGCGGGCACCGGCTATGCCGGCACGCCTGGTTCCAACGACCCAAGCATAGTGGCGGTCAGCACGTTGCCGGGCGGCGTGCCCAAGCTGCCGGCCCAGATCGAGGTGCAGCAGCTTGCCTCGGCCCAGACGATCGCCTCGACTCCCGCGGCGGGAGCAACGGCGTCGACTTCGGTCGGTGCCGGCACCTTTGCGCTGACGGTGGGCACCAATGCCCCGGTGACCGTCACGCTCACGGCGCCCAGCACCAGCTATGCGGACCTCGCGGCGGCGATCAACGCGACGGGCAGCGGCGTCAGCGCCAGTGTCATCACCGACAACCAGGGCACGCGCCTCGTCATGAAGGGGGCGACCGGGGAAGCCAACAGCTTCACCTTCACGCAGACATCCGGCGATCCCTCGCTCGCGGCCTTCACCTGGGACGGCACGTCTGGCGGGATGGGCCGCCAGACCCAGGCGAAGGACTCGATCATCCTGCTGGACGGGGTGGAGCAGCATTATTCGACAAATACGATCGACACCGCCATCGCGAACCTGCGCATCGACCTCAACAAGGCTGCACCGGGGAGCGAGGTGACGCTGGCGACGACCCAACCCACCACGTCGATGCGCGATCTGATGGTCGAGTTCGTCGACGCCTACAATACGTTGATGAAGGCGCTGAACACCGCGACCGCGAAGGGCGCGGATCCCTCCAGCGCCGGCGTGCTGAACGGAGAGTCGTCGATCCGCGACATGCAACGCCAGCTGTCTATGTTGACCTCCACGCCACTGGCGACCACGGGAAGCTATACCACGCTGGCGTCGATCGGCGTCGCGACGAACCGCGACGGCACATTGAAGCTGGACACGGACGCGCTGGACAAGGCGATCGCCGCCGACCCGAGCGGCATCACCCAGATGCTCAATCCGACGGTGAAGTCGGCCGCCAATCCGGGCCTTGCAGGTGTGATGTCCGATGTGCGCGACAAGATCGAGCAGAAGGACGGCGCACTCGCCTCCGCCAAGGCCAGATATGATGCGCTCGCCAAGAATCTTTCGGATCAGCTGGACAAGCTGAACGATCAGATGACGGATTATCAAGCGCAGCTGAGCAAGGTCTATGACGCGATGGGCACTCGCCTTGCCGCGATGAAGGCGACGCAGAGCTATCTTGAGCAACAGGTCGCCATGTGGACCAAGAGCAATAATTGATAATAGGGGTCAGATAAGATGTTCTACTCTCAGGGCTATGCCGGCGCGAACGCGGCCCGGCGCTATGCGGCGGTCCATACCGGCAGCCGGATCGAGGGCGCGACGCCCCATGCACTGGTCAAGATATTGTTCGATGAACTGCTGATCGCGCTGGAAGCGACCGCGCTTGCCGAACGGAACGACGATCGGCTCAAGGTTTCGGACAAGCAGGCTCGCGCCATGTCGATCCTGATTGCGCTCGAATCCAGCCTCGACTTTGACAAGGGCGGCGATATCGCCACGGGCCTCGCCCGCATCTACCGCGAGGCGCGCCGCCTGCTGTTGCTGAGCGCCAAGGAGCGCGATTCCGAGCCGGTCGAACAGGCCCGCGACATCATCGCGGAAATTGCCGAAGCCTGGGGCCAGATCGTATAAGGCGGACGCTCGATGCGCGCGGGTCGACCCGTTCGCATCGGGGTTGCGCCCCCGGATTGGCGCTAGTATAGGCGAACCTCGCGTGAGGGCGGCCCGGCGGGGGCCGCCTTTTTGCGTTTCGGACTTTTTTCATCAGCCCAGCGAAGGGAGGGCCTCATGTCGATTACGCCGCTCATGCCCGTTTACCCCCGGTGCGATGTTCGCCCGGTTCGAGGCGAGGGCTGCTATCTGATCGGCGAGCGCGGCGAGCGGTATCTCGACTTTGCGAGCGGCATCGCGGTCAATATCCTGGGGCATGGTCATCCGACGCTGGTGAAGGCCATCGCGGACCAGGCAGCGACTCTGATGCACACCTCCAATCTCTACGGCATGCCGCTCGGCGAGACGTTCGCGCAGCGGCTGGTCGACACGACCTTCGCCGATACCGTGTTCTTCACCAATTCGGGCGCCGAGGCGGTCGAATGCGCGATCAAGACCGCGCGCCGCTACCATTACGCCAATGGCGAGGCGCATCGGCACAAGATTGTCACGTTCGACAATGCGTTTCATGGCCGCACGCTCGGCACGATCTCAGCGACCAGCCAACCCAAGATGCGCGACGGCTTCGAACCGCTGCTGCCGGGCTTCAATGTCGTGCCGTTCAACGACCTGGCTGCCGCGACCGCCGCGGTCGATGATGATACCGCTGCGATCATGCTGGAGCCGGTGCAGGGAGAGGGGGGGGTCACCCCGGCCACGCAGGCGTTCCTGTCCGGCCTGCGCAAGCTGTGCGACGACCGGGGGCTACTGCTGATCCTGGACGAAGTGCAGTGCGGCTATGCGCGCACCGGCACCTTCTTCGCCCATGAGCAATATGGGATGAAGCCTGATATCATGGCCGTCGCCAAGGGTATCGGCGCCGGTTTTCCGCTCGGCGCCTGCCTTGCGACGGAGGAAGCGGCCAAGGGCATGGTGTTCGGCACCCACGGGTCGACCTATGGCGGCAATCCCCTCGCCATGGCGGTCGGCCTGGCGGTACTCGACGAAGTGCTGGCGGAGGGATTCCTCGATCATGTGAAGGCGATGGGCGCGCGCTTGCGGTCCGCGCTGGAGCAACTCATACCCAATTACGACATGTTCGAAGATGTTCGTGGCATGGGGCTGATGCTGGGCGTCAAGCTGAAGGACAACGTCGACGCACGCGGCTTCGTGGCGCATCTCCGCGACCATCACGGGCTGCTCACCGTATCGGCGGGCCAGAATGTCGTGCGCATCCTGCCGCCCCTCGTCATCGAGGAGAGCCATGTTGCCGAATGTATCGAGAGGATGTCGGCCGGTGCGCGCAGCTTTGCGGAGGCCGCTGCCGCTTAACCCAGTTAGCAGAACTCTTCCGTTCCGGTTCGAGCAGCTTCGAGCGAAGCCGAGGAGCGTTGGTCGAGAACAGGTCTCGACAAGCTCGAACCGAACGGAGGTGGGAACTTTAGAAGGATTCCCATGAGCAGACATTTCATCAATCTGTCGGACGCCGGCGGCGATGCCCTTGCCGCGATGATCGCGGACGCCATCGACCGCAAGGCCGCGCGCCAGGATTTCCCCAAAGGAAAGGCGGACAGCGACGCGCCGCTTGCCGGCCACACGCTGGCGATGATTTTCGAGAAGAATTCGACCCGCACGCGCGTCAGTTTCGACATGGCGATCCGCCAGCTGGGCGGAACCTCGCTGATCCTCGATGGCGCGACCAGCCAGCTTGGTCGCGGCGAAACCGTGGCGGATACCGCCCGCGTGCTCAGCCGCATGGCCGACATGATCATGATCCGCACCGACGATCATGCGAAGATCGAGGAAATGGCGCATCACGCGACCGTTCCTGTGATCAACGGCCTCACCGACCTGTCGCATCCCTGCCAGATCGTCGCCGACCTGCTGACCGTCGTCGAACATGGCGTGGCGTTGCCCGGCAGCCAGTGGGCCTGGCTGGGTGACGGCAACAATGTGCTGCATTCGATCGTGGAGGCCGCCGGCCTGTTCAGGTTCGACGTGCGGATCGGCGTACCCCAGGGCTATGAACCGGATTCGAGCTTTACCCGCCAGGCGCAGGCCGCCGGCGCGCGCATTTCGCTGACCCGCGATCCGGTCGAGGCCGTCAGGGACGCTGATGTAGTCGTTACCGACACATGGATTTCCATGGGACAGGCCCATGCCGAAGAAAAGCTGGCGGCAATGATGCCCTATCAGGTGACCGCGGCGCTGATGGCGCAGGCGAAGGCGGGCGCGAAGTTCCTCCATTGCCTGCCCGCCCATCGCGGCGAGGAAGTCGTGACAGAAGTGATCGACGGCCCGCAGTCGCTGATCTGGGACGAGGCGGAAAATCGCATTCATGCGCAGAAGTCGGTGCTGCTATGGGCTGCAGGGCGGCTTGGTTGAGTTTGTGACGGGGCATCCTATCTAGACGACGTTCGTTCGGGAGGTTGCCCCTGTCACTGCCTGATCGCCATCAGCTCTCATCGCGCATGGCGCACGGAGACGCTCGGGCGTGATGCAGAACCTCGCTCAGTTCGGCGCTGACCGGGAAGAAACTGAACCGTTGGAATTTCATCGCCCGCCCAGCGGGATACGGAGCCTCGCTTTGACCTCATCTGCCACCATCGACCAGGCCCAGGGCTTTACCATCCCGTCCCGAAACGCGCGCGGCCGCATCCTGCGCCTTGGTCCGGTGCTCGACAATGTGCTGGCCGCGCACAGCTATCCCCCGGCGGTCGAGCGGCTGCTGGCCTCCGCGCTGGTGCTGGCGGCGCTGCTCGGCAGCACGCTCAAGGATGACGGCGGGCAGCTGACCCTGCAGGCGCAGACCGAACATGGCGTCGTCAGCCTGCTCGTTGCCGACTACAAGGACGGCGAAGTGCGCGGCTATGCGAAGTTCGATGCCGACCGGCTGGCGGAACTTGGCCCTGATCCGACGCTGTTCGGCCTGTTTGGCAAAGGTTATCTCGCCATCACCTTCGACCAGGCGGTCACCGGCGAGCGGTATCAGGGCATCGTGCCGCTGGAAGGCGATTCGCTTGCGAGCGCCGCGGAACATTATTTCTTCCAGTCCGAACAGATTCCCAGCATCATCCGCATCGCCACCCGCCACGATGCCGGCAAGGGCTGCCTCGCTTCCGGCATGCTGCTCCAGCATCTCCCCGAAGGCGAGGTCGGCCGCGACCGGCTGCACACGCGCCATGATCATCCCGAATGGGAACATGTACGCGCGCTTGCCGTGACATTGCGGGACGATGAACTGACGGACGAGAGCCTGCCGCTCACCGATATCGTCTGGCGTCTGTTCCACGAGGAAGAGGTGATACGGGTGACCCAGCCTGTGGCCCTTTCCAAGGGCTGCCGGTGCGAGCTGACCCATATTCGCGGCGTGCTCGGTCGTTTTTCTCCCGAAGACCGCGCCGAAATGGCCGATGACCATGGCATCATCGGCGTTGACTGCGCCTTCTGTTCCCGGCTCTTTCCGGTTTCGCTGGACAGTTTCGCGCAAGACTGACACGAATTCCTGGCGATTGTGGAGGCATCGGCGCGCATGCGGGGGCTTGCGTTGTGGTGTCGCCGCGTTCGGGGTGCGGAACGTCATGGTCAGAACGGCCACGCATTCCGGCTCTCGCTTGCGAGGCCGCAGGGCAATAGGGGGCGATCGATGACGACAGGTCTGCGCTTCGTGGGCGGGGTAGCTGCGATGCTGATCGCTGCCTCACCCACTTTGGCCTTTGGGCCGTCCGGTCGGCTCAAGGGACTGGAACCGGGTGAATGGGAACTGCGGGAGCGCGGCGAAGACGGCGCGGGTGTGCGGCCGCGTCGTCTGTGCCTCACCGATCTGCGCCAGCTCATCCAGATTCGCCATTCCGGGCACAATTGCAGGCGACTGACCGTCGATGAGACAACCAGCCGGATCGCTGTCAGCTATGATTGTGCGGGAGCGGGCGGCGGCCGCACCGACTTGCGTATCGAAACATCGCGGCTGGTGCAGATCCGTTCGCAGGGAGTCGTGGGCGGTGCGCCTTTTTCCTTCATGATGGAAGGCCGCCGGATCGGCGCCTGCCGCTGACGCGGTCCCCGCTTGCGCGGCGGACCTCCGAGGGCTAGCGCGGAGCGATGGTTGCCAAAAATGGAAAATTCGCCGTCGTCCTGCTTTCCGGCGGGCTTGATTCAATGGTCGCGGGCGGGCTGGCGCGGGAGGCAGGCTATCATGTGCTGGCGCTCACCGTTGACTATAACCAGCGTCATCGTGTTGAGTTGCGCGCCGCTGCACGGATTGCGGCGGCGCTCAATGCCATGCGCCACATCGTCCTGCCGCTCGATCTCGCGGCTTTTGGAGGGTCGGCCCTGACGACCGACATGGCCGTGCCCAAGAGCGGCCTCGGGCACGGCATTCCCGTCACCTATGTTCCCGCGCGGAACGCGATCTTCCTGTCGCTCACGCTTGGTCTCGCCGAGGTGTCGGGGGCGAATGACATCTATATCGGTGTCAATGCACTCGATTATTCAGGCTATCCCGACTGCCGCCCGGAATTCATCGACGCTTTTCAGAAGATGGCGACGCTCGCGACCAAGGCAGGGGTGGAGGGGCTCCCGATTCGCATCAACGCGCCGCTCCAGCATATGAGCAAGGCGGACATCGTGCGTGAGGCGCATCGGCTGGGTCTGGACGCCGGCATGAGCTGGTCCTGCTACGATCCGGCACCTGATGGTAGCCATTGCGGCCTGTGCGACAGCTGCCGCTTACGCGCCAAGGGGTTCGAGGAGGCGGGCCTGCCCGACCCGACCCGCTACGCCGCCAAGCCCCACGTCGTGCCGTGACCTACGCCGTCAAGGAAATGTTCCTGACGCTCCAGGGGGAGGGCGTGCATAGCGGCCGCCGCGCGGTATTCCTGCGATTTGCCGGCTGCAATCTGTGGACGGGACGGGAAGAAGACCGGCGCAAGGCGGTGTGCCAGTTCTGCGACACGGATTTTGTTGGAACCGATGGGGACGGGGGAGGCAAATTTGTCGACGCGACGAGCCTCGCCAACGCGGCGCTCGCCTTCTGGGGAGAGGGGCGGGAGGGCCGCTATATCGTCCTTACCGGCGGTGAGCCGATGTTGCAGATCGACGACGCCCTTATCGACGCCCTTCACGCGCGCGGCTTTACCATCGCGATCGAAAGCAACGGCACCATAGCTGCCCATCCGGGCATTGACTGGGTCTGCATCAGCCCGAAGGCGGGCAGCGATGTCGTCCAGCGCAGTGGCCATGAGTTGAAGCTGGTCTGGCCGCAGCCGGGTGCCGGCCACAGCCTTGCCGAAGTCGAGGCAATGGAGGGCTGGGCCTTCGATCACCACCTTGTCCAGCCGCTCGACAGCGTGGAGGCGGCGGCAAACATGAAGGCGGCGGTCGATCTGGTGATGGCGAGGCCCAGCTGGCGACTGAGCCTCCAGTCGCACAAATATCTGGGGTTGCGCTGACCCTGCCGTTACCCGAGTGTGGCGACACTCCGTCCCCGTCCTGCGGGAACGGGGAATTGACCTGAACGGCGAGATTTAGCCTCCCACCTTATGCTCATAGGCCACCTGGCATTCCGGCCGCAGCTTCGTATTCTTCCAGCATTTGGGGTCCAACGAGGGCAGGGTCAGCGAATAGCTGCGCCCCGGATCGCCGTAAAATTGCTCGCCAGCCAGCACCAGCGACTTCTTGATGGCGCCCAAGCCATTACGTGCCACTTCATGCAGGTTGCCGCGGTTGGCGAAGATCGCCTGCCGCCCGACCAGCGCCGCCGCCTGACAGAAACCGCGTTGCGCCTGGACAGTCGAATAGCCCGAATAGATGCGTGTGCCATACTGATCGGCGGCAGCCTGTCCGGCCTTGCCCTTGCCCACGGTGCGCTGGAAATAGCCGAGCAGGCCGGCCTGCGCCGCGTCCAGTTCCGCGTCATGATGCGCGATCATCGCATTATAGTTGCTGATCGACAGCAGCGTCGGTTCGAACTGGCACTGAAGCGCCGCGACGTTGAGCGCCGCGCGCAGGTTCCACACAAGGCCCGCACGTATTTCCTCCGCCGTCGCGCCGGGCAGGCCGAGCGCCGTTGCGGCCTGCGCATCGGTAAGCGGGGGGGTGGAAAAATCTGGCGGCGACCAGAAGAATTGCGCGGCGGCCGGCTGCGCGATCGTTGGCGCAACCGCCAGCGTCAGTGCAGAGCAAATCCGGCGCAATGTGGAAATGGATGTCATGACTTCCCCTTTTTGGCCCTTGTCGATCGACAAGCCGAACGATCGTCCGTCGCCATTTTTCAGAATTCTGGTGAACCTGCCCGTCTGTATCGCGGCTTAACGTGCTGTTCCAGCTATTGATCCGACAAGACTTCGGCGTCGCCCTGGGCGGCGGCATTACCTGCGGGCTCGGTCCTGTTCGCGGGTGCCGACGCGATCGCCCCCGCACTGTTGCCCGCCGCGCTCATGCCAGGAACGGCGGGCGCGGGCGCTTCGCTCTGCACGCCGTCCAGATCGGTCATGGCATCCGTCGTGGTGCCGTCGACGACCTCCAGATCCTTCATCTGGACCGCGCTGCCGCCCTGCTCCTTCTTGCCACAGGCGCTGGCGCCCAGGCAGCCGGCGATAGCCAATGCGGTGCAGATCATCCGTGTGTCCAGGCGCATCCTGGTCTCCTTGAAGCAATCGAGCGCCTGGCAGCCCCCCGCCCGGCGAAAGCGCAGACCCTAGCTGCCGGCCTCGCATTGCTCAACCCCCGGGGCGCAGCGCCCCAATCGGCTGAGAAATGCCGGGAAATGCGCCTTGAGCGCAGCATCAAGCGCGGGCATGGACGCGGCCTTGCCAAGCGCGGCAATGCTGGTGACGGGATATTCGGCAAGGCCGCAAGGCACGATGCCACCAAAATGGGACAGGTCGGGGTCGACGTTGATCGAAAATCCGTGCAGCGTGATCCAGCGCCGCACCCTTATGCCGAGCGCGCCGATCTTCGCCTCGCGTCCGTCAAGGTCGTCGGTCCAGATGCCGATGCGTCCTTCCGCTCGCCGCGCCGCGACGCCGAGGTCGCCGAGCGCGTCGATCATCCAGCCTTCCAGATGATGGACGAAGTTGCGCACATCCTTGCCGCGCCGCCGCAGGTCGATGTTGAGATAGCCGATCCGCTGCCCCGGCCCATGGTAGGTATAACGTCCGCCACGTCCCGCATCATGGACCGGAAAGCGCGGGTCGATCAGTTCGGCGGGGTTGGCGCTGGTTCCTGCGGTGTAGAGCGGCGGATGTTCCAGCAGCCAGACCCGCTCGCGCTCTTCGCCCTCGAAGATCGCCGCCGCCCGCGCCTCCATATCGGCGAGCGCCGTGGGATAGGCGACCGGATCGTCGCCGAAACGCCACTCCACCTTTTCGGAGCTGGCGACAGCGGCGAACGGAGAGGGAACTGGCGACATGGCGTTTCCTTGACTTGGGCGAGGGGAGCGATCAAGTCTCCTCTTCATTCCCATCAGTTATGAAGGCGTAGATATGACGACGATGTCGATTGGCAAGGCATGGGAAGAGACGGTCGCTTTCGTCGCGCGCGAACGCAGCCTGCTGTTTCCCGTCGCCTTGCTGTTCGTCGCCCTTCCTGGCCTCGTCCTTCAGGAGATGACGCCTCCCGAACTCGCCGGCTGGAAGATGAACGGCGCATCCATGCCCACGGTGCCGGTCAGCTTTGCGCTTGCGATGCTGATCGGCGTCATCGTCATCTGGTTCGGATCGCTGACCCTATTCGCGCTCGCTTTGCGCCCGGGAATCAGTGTCGCTGAAGCCTTGCGGCTCAGCATGACGCGTCTGCCGGTGCTGCTGGGCACCGCCATGATCGTCGCCGGCGGGTTGCTGGCCGTGCTGGTCGTGGTGATGATCGTCGTCGTCGCCTTCTCGCTGGTGGCAAAGCCCATCGGCGCGGCGCTTGCCATGCTGCTGGCGATAGGCGTGGGCGCTGGCACGATCTACGGCAGCGTGCGACTATTGCTGCTCAATCCGGTGGTGATCGACGGTAATGAAGGGGTGATGGCCTCGCTGCGCCATGGCTGGATGTTGACGCGCGGGCATTTCTGGCGGCTGTTCGGCTTCATCATGGTTCTAACTCTGCTGTCGGCGATCATTGGCGCGGCGGCGCAGGCGGTGTTCGGCGTCCTGGGCACGCTGATTGGCGGCGCTGACGGAGGCCGGCTGACGGGCGGCGTCGCGGCTGCCGCCGTGTCGACTGCGGTGCAGGTCTACATGCTCGTCATGCTCGCCCGCCTCTATCGTCAGGCGGAGGGAGCCTGACCCAAAAAGGGGACATGGGGCGCCGCGTCGCGGCTCAACAGGCCGGCAAGGCGCGGGTCGGCGAATATCTCGACTTCCCGCGCGAACGGCACGAAGCCTGACGCGATATAGAAGGGCAGGGCAGCCGGGCTGTCCAGCGTGCAGCTATGCACCCACAGGCGCGTGACGTCCTTCCGCCAGGCGAGGGATTTGACCTGCGCCATCAGCCATTTGCCAAGCCCCTTGCCGGTAAGGCCTCGCACAAGACCCAGGAAGGCGATTTCGCAGTCGGGCAGGGCGCGGAAATCCAGCTCCAGCAGCCCCACTTCCGTTCCGCGCGGGTCGGTCACGGCGTAGATTTCGACCGCCGGATCCTGGATGATGGCGGCGAGTTCCGTGTCACTCATCACCAGCCGGGAAAACCACAGCCATGGTTCGCCAACACGGCGGAACAGCGTGCGATAGGCCTGGGGCGCGGGGGTCTTCCATGGCACCAGCCGCAGCGGCGCGGGGGGAACGGGCGCCGGGCGGGGGCGCGTGCGCATCTCCAGATGCGTGACCACCGTCGCGATCTGGTCGTCAGGAACGGGCGTCAGCGCCATTTGGCTCAGCTCCAGGTCGCCATCGGCGGCAGGCTCATTAAGATGGCCTCGATATTGCCGCCGGTTTTCAGGCCGAACAGCGTGCCGCGATCATGCACCAGGTTGAATTCGGCATAGCGACCGCGCCATTCGAGCATCCGCGCAAAGTCTTCGTCCGACCAGCTTTCGTCCATTCGCCGCCGCACGATCGGTGGGAAGGCCTTGAGGAAGGCTTCGCCCACGTCGCGGGTAAAGGCGAAATTCGCGTCGAAATCCCCTTCCAGATGATCGTAGAAGATGCCGCCCACGCCGCGATGCACGCCGCGATGGGGGATGAAGAAATATTCGTCGGCCCATTGTTTGAAGCGTGGATAATAATCGGGGTCGTGCGCGTCGCAGGCTGCCTTGAACGCTGCGTGGAAAGCGGCCGTATCCTCCGGCCGGGGCAGGGGCGGATTGAGGTCCGCGCCGCCGCCGAACCAGCTTTTCGACGTGACCAGATAGCGCGTGTTCATGTGGACGGCGGGCACATGCGGGTTCGCCATGTGCGCGACCAGGCTGATCCCCGTGGCGAAGAAGTCGGGATTTTCCTCTGCCCCGTGGATCGTCCTGGCAAATTCCGGGGCGAATTCCCCGGCCACGGTCGATACGTTGACGCCGACCTTCTCGAACACCTTGCCCTTCATCACGCCGCGCACGCCGCCCCCGCCTTGTCCCGGCGCCAGGCCGGGCGCTTCCCGGTCCCAGGGCGTATAGACGAATGCAGCGTCGCCGCCCGCCTCGCGTTCGATCGCTTCGAATTCGGCGCAGATGCGCGTCCGCAGCGATTCGAACCACTCGCGAGCCGCTTGTTGCTGCGGATTGAGAGCCAAGCTCATGATGAAAACCCTGTCATTGAGGAAACTGCCCGGTCTGGCGGAGAACTTCGGCAACGGCGATGCCCGTCGACACGGCGATGTTCAGCGACCGGAAGCCGGCAGCCATGGGGATTCGTACCCTGAGATCGGCCAGGTCGCGCACCTCGTCGGGCACGCCCGCGCTTTCCGACCCCATCAGCAGCACATCGTCTGCCTGGAAGAGAACCTCGGGAAGCGGCACGGAGGCATGGCTGCTCATCAGCACCAGACGACGACCCTGCGCGCGCCTCACCGCGTCAAACTGATGGAAATTGGCATGGCGGGTCACATCGGCCGCCGCGCCATAGTCCATGGCGGCACGCTTCAATCGAGCGTCGGAAAAGGCGAATCCCATCGGCATGATGATGTCCACAGGGACGGAGAAACAGGCGGCAAGGCGCAATATGGCGCCGACATTCCCCGCGATCTCGGGTTGGTAAAGAGCGATACGCATGCCCTGCCCATAATGCAGCAAGGCAAATTGTCATAGGCATCGGCAAATTGCTGTTGGCAAAGGCCGCGTCCTGGGTCTATCAGGCCGGGCGAACCACGCCAGGGGGAAGGCGGGGCCCATCTTCCGTGGGCGCCTCAAATCTCCTGATAAATCAGGGTCGGAAACGGCCATGGGGCGGGTAACAGGGACGTCTTTGCAAGGGTTGAGGTGCATGGCGAGCGTTGAACATACGGACGGCCAGGGTCTATCCGGCGGAGATGGAGTGCGTCGTCGCGACTTCATCAACATCGCCGCAGTCAGCTTTGCGGGGGTCGGCGCCGTCGCCGTCGTCATCCCGCTCGTCGATCAGATGAACCCCAGCGCGGACGTGCTGGCGCTCGCCTCGACCGAGGTCGACCTGTCGGCGATCAAGCCTGGCCAGGCGATCAAGACGACCTTCCGGTCGCAGCCGCTGTTTGTCCGGCACCTGACCGACAAGGAAATCGCTGAAGCCGACAAGGTCGATGTGTCCACCCTGCGTGATCCGCAGACGCTGGAACAGCGGACGGTCGACGGCAAGAAGCAGTGGCTGATAACGATGGGCGTTTGCACCCATCTTGGCTGCGTGCCGCTGGGCGCGGGCGAGGGAGAGAATCGGGGCGAGTTCGGCGGCTATTTCTGCCCCTGCCACGGTTCGACCTATGACACGGCCGCCCGCATCCGAAAGGGGCCTGCCCCCAAGAACCTGGAAGTGCCGAAGTACAGCTTCACTTCCGACACCGCCATTCTTGTAGGCTGAGGTAAGAAACGATGAGCTTTCCCTGGGCTGAGCATTATACTCCCAAGCATCCGCTGACGCAGTGGATCGACGAGAAGCTGCCGCTTCCGCGCCTCGTCTACAATGCGGTTGGCGCTGGCTACCCGGTGCCGCGCAACCTCAATTACTTCTGGAACTTCGGCGTTCTGGCGGGCCTGGCGCTCATGATCCAGATCGTCACCGGTGTGATCATGGCGATGCATTATGGCGCCAACACGCAGGTCGCCTTCGCCACGGTCGAACAGACCATGCGTGACGTGAATGCGGGCTGGCTGATGCGCTATGCGCACGCGACCGGCGCCAGCTTCTTCTTCATCGTCGTCTATCTCCACATCTTCCGCGGCCTTTTCTACGGTTCCTACAAGGCACCCCGTGAAATGGTGTGGCTGCTCGGCCTTGTCATCTTCCTCCTGATGATGGCGACCGCCTTCATGGGCTATGTTCTGCCCTGGGGGCAGATGAGCTACTGGGGTGCGAAGGTCATCACCGGCCTGTTCAGCGCCATTCCCGTGGTGGGTCAGCCGATCCAGACCTGGCTTCTGGGTGGCTTCGCTCCGGGCAATGCCTCGCTCAACCGCTTCTTCTCGCTTCACTTCCTTCTGCCCTTCGTGATCGCAGCGGTGGTGATCCTGCATATCTGGGCGCTGCACATTCCGGGGTCGTCGAATCCCACCGGCGTGGAAGTGAAGGGTCCGCAGGATACCGTGCCTTTCCACCCCTATTATACGGCGAAGGACGGTTTTGGAGCTGGCGTGTTCCTGATCCTCTTCGCGATCATGCTGTTCTTCGCGCCGAATTATCTGGGGCACCCGGATAATTATATTGAGGCGAACCCGCTTTCGACGCCCGCGCACATTGTGCCTGAATGGTATTTCTGGCCCTTCTATGCGATTCTGCGCGCGTTCACGGTGGACTTCTTCTTCGTTCCGGCGAAGCTGCTGGGCGTGCTGGCGATGTTCAGCGCGATCCTGCTGCTCTTCTTTCTGCCCTGGCTCGACACGTCGCCGGTGCGTTCGGGCAATTATCGCCCGACCTTCAAGAAGTTCTTCTGGATCCTCGTGATCGACGTGCTGATCCTGGGCTATTGCGGCGGTGCGCCGGCGGAAGAGCCTTATGTGATGATCTCGCAGGTGGCCGGCGCTTATTATTTCGCGCACTTCCTGATCATCCTGCCGCTGATCTCGCGCTTCGAACGGCCGCTGCCGCTGCCCGGCTCGATCACGGAATCGGTGCTCAATCGCTATAACATCCAGGGCGAACAGGATGCGCTTCCCGGCATGGGCGCGGATCCGCAGCCGTCGAACGCCGGCTAAAAGGGGACAAGATCAACATGGTTCGCATCGGCGCATTTCTCGTCGGCCTCTTCTTTGCTGGCTGGCTGCTGATCTCCTTCCTGGTGGGCGCGGTGGCCTATGTCTCCGAACCGCCTGCCAAGACGGTGGAGCATGAGTTCCATCTGCATCCCAAGGATGTGGACTTCTCGTTCAACGGGCCGTTCGGCAAATATGACCAGGCCCAGTTGCAGCGCGGCTTCCAGGTGTTCAAGGAAGTCTGCTCGGCCTGTCACAGCCTGAAGTTTGTCGCCTTCCGCGACCTCAAGGGCATTGGCTATAGTGACGCGGAGATCAAGGCGATCGCCAAGCAGTGGGCGATCAAGAGCCCCGACGTCGATCCCAAGACGGGCGAGGCTTCGACCCGCGCTCCGGTTCCTGCGGATTATTTCCCGAAGCCCTTTGCGAACAATGTCGCGGCGCAGGCTGCCAACAACAATGCGATCCCGCCGGACCTGTCCCTGATGACCAAGGCGCGCCATGACGGCACGGCCTATGTCTATTCGCTGCTGACGGGCTTCCAGAAGCAGCCCGCCGAGTTGCTCAAGAAGTTCCCCGACGCCAAGACGCCGACGGGCCTGCATTACAACCCCTATTTCGCCAACCTCAACTTGGCGATGCCGCCGCCACTGACCACCGATGGTCAGGTGACCTATGGCGACGGCACCAAGGCGACGGTTGATCAGATGGCGAAGGATGTGTCCGCCTTCCTGACCTGGACCGCCGAACCGAAGCTGGAAAATCGCCGCCGCGCGGGACTGGCGACGATCGTGTTCCTGCTGATCGCGACCGCTCTCGCCTACATGTCCTACCAGAATATCTGGGCGGACAAGAAGAAAGCGGCCTGAACGGCACAGCGATGGGTTCGACAGGATAGAGGCTGACGAATGGGGCGCGGTTTCAGTAGGGACCGCGCCCCTTTTCCTTTGAGGGGGATTGATGAGCATCGATACGCTGGCCGCGCTGGTGCGCACTATCCCGGACTTTCCCAAGCCTGGCATCCAGTTCCGGGACATCACGACGCTGCTTGCCGACGCCGCTGGCTTTGCCGAGTTGGTCGACCGCATGGCTGCCCTGGCTCGCCCCCTCGATGCCGATCTGGTCGTTGGCATCGAGGCGCGGGGCTTTATTCTTGGCGCAGCGATCGCCCATTCGCTGGGGATCGGTTTCGTGCCGGTCCGCAAGGCCGGCAAGTTGCCCGGCAGGACCGTGGGGATCGACTATATTCTGGAATATGGGACAGACCGGCTCGAGTTGCACGAGGGCCAGGTAGGGGACGGCGCTCGCGTCCTGTTGGTCGACGACCTGATCGCGACCGGCGGTACGGCGCTTGCTGCGGCCCAATTGCTGCGAGAGCAGGGCGCTACCGTGCTGATGGCGCTGTTCGCGATCGATCTTCCCGATCTGGGAGGGATGGCGGCGCTGGAAGCCGATGGCGTCGCAAGTGCGGCCCTCATGGCCTTCGCCGGCCATTGAGGCGACCGGGATGACGATGTCCGCTGACTGGCGTTGCGAAGATGTCGGCGGTCGCCGCATCCTCTTCGTTATGGCGATCGAGGATGAATATGGTCCACATCTGAAAGCCAGGTTCCGTCCTTTGTTGACGGGCGTTGGTCCGGTGGAATCTGCCATCGCGACCAGCCTTGCGCTCGACAGGCTCCGCCAGGATAGCGGCTTGCCCGATCTCGTTGTCTCGCTGGGATCGGCCGGGTCGCGGATCTGCGAGCTGGGTGAAGTGTATCAGGTGGCCAGCGTGTCCTGGCGGGATATGGATGCGTCGCGGCTCGGCTTCGCGCGCGGGGTTACGCCATTTGTCGACCATCCCGTCGACATGCCGCTGCACATGCCGCTTGAACTGCGCTCGGCGCGGCTTTCGACCGGCGCCAATATCGTAGGCGGGGATGATTATGCTCTCATCGACGCCGACATGGTGGACATGGAAACATTCGCCGTCGCGCGCGCATGCCAGCGGTTCGGCGTTCCCCTGATGGGTCTGCGCGGGATTTCCGACGGCCCGGGCGAACTGGCGGACATGCTCGGCTGGACCAAGCTCCTCGCACTCCTCGATGAACGGCTCGCGGACGCAGTTGACATGTTGCCCGCCGCCCTTGCTCGATCAGGCGGTTAGGACAGGGGAGGCGCTTTTCCCAAAGAAATCAGGGCATTCTGGATCCGGGAATTGCGGTAAATTCTGCTGCAGGAGTACCCACGATTTGCCGCACTGCAGTTATGCAGGCCTTGATCCCGATCGCGACGGCGGTCGTTCGCAGGATCGACAGCGAGCGCGAGCCAGCAACGAGGCATACGCCGCGCGCTGGGGCCAGCCTCGGGGGCATGTATTTCCTCTGGATACGGGTTGCGGCTCGGTATGAGCGAGCCATGGCGGTGCGAGATCCCGTAAGAACTGCACACATTACATTCGGATAGGTTGGTCCAACAGCAATCAAGCTGTTCCCATGGACCTGCGGCTCTCTCGCTCGATGTGCCGCTTGATATCCTGCACGAAACGGGAATGGCGGACGCCCCAGAGGAAGAGGTTCTGTATTAGGTTACCGGCAAAGCGGCACGGGCGCTTGATCTGGATCAACAGGATATAGCGATCCTCGTCCGTCTCGTTCCACACCTCATGATTGAACATGTCGTCGAAGATGAAGGAATGGCCCTCCTCCCAGGACATGACATGCAGCGTCCCCCCTTCTTCGATATGCATGCGGCATTTTTCGCGCTCCCGCGGCGCCTTGAGCGCGAGATGGTAGGTGAGCATGCCCTTTGTCATGCCCCAATGGCGCGGTATATGCCCGCCAGCTTCCATCACGGAGAAATTGGCGGTGACAAGCCCCGGCACCTTCTCGATCAGCGCGGCGGTGATGGGCGCACGGGCGCAGTTGCCTTCCATTCGGTAGCCATAGCCCTTTAAAAACAGGGTGCGCCACCGTCGATCCGCTGCGATACGGCCGTGGTCGAAGGAGATGTCGCCCAAGGAGGGAATATCAGCCGCCCGGATGCGGACTGCCTCGTCGCGAATGTCCTGCCAGTGTCGTTCGAGACGGGACACCCATGGGAAATGACCTTTGTCGAGCAGCGCCTGATCCGGAACCAGCGAGTTACGCATGATCACCGCGTCGATCTTGGGGCGCAATTCCTTGCCGATCTGGAACAAGGATTTGCGGACGAAGGGTATTTTCCAGCCCCGAGCATTGACTTTGTCATTCCATTTCAAACCGATACTTCCTTCGAAACGACGGCGCAGGAGGTGCATCCAGCTATGAAGTCGGTTAGTCTTTTCGTCAATATCCAGCCCCGCCGAGCACCGTCGGAGGCGTCTTCTGCAACGACAGGAGAGGGGCAATAGTGAACATTGCAGCCGGAATCGCGTCGGATCCCGGATTATCACTGGACATTGGCGATGAACTCGGGAGAGGAGTTCATGCTTCCGAATGATATGGCCAACGGAGCGGGCGATATTTGCAGTGATATTGAAATGATGGGTGTTTCGCGGACTGAGTCGGTCCAGTCCATCCTCCTGCGGGCAGGCTTCCCGGTAGGTAAGTTCTGATGGTCTCTTCCTTTTCGCGTGCCGCGCCGCGATCGGGCGAAGTCATCCTGGATATTTCGCGCCTGATTTCCCGAGTGCATTATTCTACCCCCTCGGGGGTGGACCGGGTGGAAATGGCCTATGCGCGCGGTCTTTCGGACCATTATGGCGACGGCCTCGCCTTTGCGGCCGTCCATCCTTCCGGGCTGTACGGGCGGCTCTCGCGTCAACCGGTTCTCGCTTATCTTGACGAACTGGAAAGCCGCTGGTCCAGCCAGGAGGACAATCCACGTCGGCGCTCGCTGGCTTCTTCCATGCCTTGGCTTGTCTCCTTGCTGCCGTCGCGTGCTGTGCCCCGAAGCACGGGCGCCGTCTATGTTCAGGCCTCTCCGCATCACCTTACCCGCACGGAACAGGTGCGCCGGATCCTGGCGCGCGAGCAGGCTCGCTTCCTGTGTCTCGTGCATGATCTCATTCCGATCGAATTTCCCGAATATGCGCGCGCATCCGGCGATCGGCAGCACCGGCAGCGCATCGCGACGATCGCGGCGCTGGCGGATGGGGTGATCGTCAATTCCGCCGCCACCGGACGTTCGTTGCAGCCTTGGCTGGAGCGGAGCGGACGGAGGGTGGATGTGCACGTCGCCCTTCTGGGAACGGAACCGTTGCCTGCAGCCGTACCATTTGAGCAAGCGGGTGGACGGCCCTATTTCGTCTGTATCGGCACAATCGAGCCGCGCAAGAATCATCTGCTTCTGCTCAACCTTTGGCGTCATCTGGCCCAAACTCTCGAAAGGGAGAGCGTGCCGCGCCTCGTCGTGATCGGACGTCGAGGATGGGAAAATGAGCAGGTGGTCGATATGCTGGAGCGATGCTCTGCCCTGAAGGGCCATGTCGAGGAACTGAACGGCTGCTCCGACGTGCGAATGGCCAGCCTGCTGCGTGGTGCGCGGGCGCTGCTGATGCCTTCCTTTGCGGAGGGTTACGGGATGCCGGTGGCCGAAGCACTGTCCGTGGGCACACCGGTGATATGCAGCGATCTTCCGGCCCTGCGCGAGGCAGGGGGAGAGGTGCCCGACTATCTCAGCCCGCTTGACGGACCGGGTTGGCAGGCCCTGATTCTGGACCATGCCAGTCGAGGGCCGCGCCACGGGGCCCAGATGCTACGTCTGCCCCATTGGCATATGCCCGACTGGACTGAGCATATCGACGCCGTGGCTGCTGCGATCGCGGCGCTGCGCGCGCGTTCTTGAGCGGCGCTGATTTACGACCGCCTGGAGGATTGAGCGGCACTGCCGAACACCCTGTCCCAGAAAATGGCCGAAATCGCGAAATTTCTGTCTTCGTTCACATAATGGTGACGCATGTGGTGGCGCTTCAGCGCTGAAGCCAGCTTCCCCCGCATCGGCCATTGGTGACTGGCATAATGAACGGTGTCGTAGGTCACATAGCCCAGGATGAACCCAAGAAAGAGCCACGTCCCGGAGCCGCCGAGCATCATCAGGCAAGCGCCCCAGACCAGTCCCGCAACAGGCACGCTGACCGATAGCGGCATCATGTCGCGCAGGGGATCATTGGGATTTTCGTGATGATTGCCGTGGATCAGGAAGACAATCCATCGTGCCGCAGGCCACTCCACTTCCAGATGGAAAAGGTAGCGATGCATCGCATATTCGAAAAGCGTCCAGACAAGGAGGCCCGCTGCAAACAGGCTGAGTCCTGCCCAAAACCCCGTCTTCCCCCATCCTTCCCAAGCGATGAACGGGAGCAATATGCCCCAGAACAGCGCGAAAATTCGTGGTGAAATCAGCGTAAGCTTTTCCAGACGTTCATTTTTGAACAGCCGGATTCTTTGGGAATAGTGATTGGAAGCACACATCGGGTGGAACTCGAACAGGAGGCGCGGTTACCTGTCAAGGCAATATATCGCTGAAGCTAGGTTAGAAGGAATCTGTTACATGCGTGCATCGGCATGACGAAGCGTTTTAACCCGAAGCGCATCCTCATTACAGGTGCATCCGGTGGGCTGGGCAACGCATTGGCGCGGCATTATGCTGGCCCGGGCATATATTTGTCCCTTTGGGGACGAGACTTGGTGCGTCTGTCATCCCTGGCCATGGTCTGCGAAGCGGCAGGGGCATCGGTAAAGGTCCGTTCGTTGGACATTGGCGACATCGAGCGAGCGGTCGATGCCGTGCTGACCGAAGACGAAGGTGCTGCTGTCGACCTGGCCATCTTCGCTTCTGGCCAGGGGGATATTCGCGCGGCGGATGCTGTGGTGGAGGATGCCAGCCTTGTCGCCAGGCTGGGCGTAGTCAATTTCGTCGCGCCTGCCGCAATGGCCGCTACGCTGGCCGATCGAATGGCGGCGCGGGGCGATGGGCGCATCGTAATGATCGGGTCTGCCGCAGCTTTTCATGCTCTGCCCTTTGCCGCTGCTTATTCCGGGACGAAGGCGGGTCTTGCCCGCTTTGCCGATGCGCTCCGCATCGGCATGCGGCAACATGGGGTCAAGGTAACGCTGGTTTCGCCCGGTTTCATCGATACGGCGGCTGCTCGCCGAATTCCGGGCCCCAAACCGCTGTCGATGCAGCCGGATGTAGCCGCGGCGAAGGTTGCTCGCGCGGCAGCCATGGGGAAGGCACATGCGATCATGCCCTGGCCCTTCAGCCTGCTCCGCTGGGTTGACCGCTTTCTGCCACGACCTTTGCGGGACAGCCTCCTGCGGGCGCTGTCCCCGCCGGGCAGATAGACGTGGCAGGCGCGGCTGCCAGGGGTTCGCCAAGGATAAGTTCGAGCATCGCATGGTGCAGTTCGGCCGGGGTGAGGTCTACGCGCCGGTTGCCGCCACGGACAATTTCACCCGCATCATTGAGGCGCATCACTACATAAGGCGTATGGCGCCCTCCGTCCGGAGAAGTCGCGCCGGGGATACTGGGACGATGGTCGCCGAAGAAAACCAGGAGAGCCGGCCGCTTCAGCAAAGCAAGCTGTTCCTGCAATCTGGTCAGCATGGCGTCGCTGTTGCGGACCAGGCGGAGATAGCTTGAGACCAGATCGCTACCCGAAGGCATGTCGGGCGCCCAGGGGCCATGGTTTTCAATCGTGACGGCATAGATCAGGCAGGGCTCGATCGCTTCGCGAGCCAGCAGGACGATCTGCTCGGCCATCGAGGCGTCTGTGACATAACGTCCCGCTCCGGCGGCAACAGGGGCGAAATGCTCCTCTCCGATCAGTTCGGCAAAGCCGCCTGCCGGCATGATCCGGTCGCGACTGTAGAAGCGCATGTCATGGGGATGGACGAAGAGGCTGCGCCAACCTGCCTCCTTCAGCCGCGCAGGCAGAGCATAGGACGCTTCGCCCAGCGCGGTGAGGAAGGGATCGTAGCGCCGGAAGCCGAGGGCATCCTCGCCGCGCCCGAAAAGCACGCCATATTCCGTGCGCATGGTGTAGGCCCCGAAACCGCTGACCTTGAGTTGGCCCCATTGCAATGCAATCTCGCGCGCACGGGAAAGGCCGGGCAGCGTTACGTTCAAGCCGTCAAACAGCTCGGCTGGATCAGCAAAGGATTCGCACTGAACGACCACCAGCAGTTCGGGTGCCGCCTGATCGGTGGAAGGAAGGCGTCTGTCGACTTCAGCGCAAGCCGGCGGATCATTGCTCTGACGCCAGCGTAACCAGTAAAGCAACAAGGTGGGCAGAAGGCCATGGCGCCTGAGGTCGGCATGGATCTCTGGCGTATCAGCGAGGCCTCGGACACGACCGCTGCGCATCGTCACCGCCAGTATCGCGAGGCCGCCCAGAAGGAACAGCATCCCGGCGAGATGCGCCTCCCAGGCCGGGACGAACAGCCAAGCCAGCAAGGCGAGAAGGATGATGGCCACGACCCCCGCCGCCGCGCGTTGCCCGGCGCTGATTGCCGAAAGATAGAATTGGGGATGACGGAAAATTGCGCCGATCAGCGCGAGATCGGAAAAGAGCAGGGGTTCGCCCAGCATCGCATGTTTAGCATTGGAGACAAGCACAAGCAGGGCCAGCGATGCCAGCGCCAATCCCGCCGAGAGCGGAAAGTTGCCACAGCAGGCAAGGAACAGGCCAAATAGCGCGGTCATCAACCATGCCAGCAGCCAAAGGCCCACCATGCTGCGTCCGAACGGGCGAAAGCCCGCCTCGGGCCGGGGGTACACCAACCGATCGAGAAGGGCTGCGCCGACCAGCAATGCCGCAAGTATCAGTCCATCAGGCATCACTGCTTTGCTGTTCTATCCAAATCATTGTGGCCCAACACCTTCACACCCTATGCCGGGTGCATCGTCCTTTATCGAAGAGGACCTCGTCTGTCATCAGAGCTCGGTTTTGCCCTTTGTCTGGCGCGGATATCGTCTGGGCTTGCCGTATGGCGCAGGGCAGATTACCCCCTTGAGCAACAATCACGACATATCGGATGACTCTGAGTTCCCGCCATCGTGGCCCCCGGACGTCATCATGGAGCCTGTTTCCTGGATGCGAGAACTACCCATGAGTGCGGCGGACTATTCCCGCAGCGTAACAAGCGGCCCACCCATGTCAGACAAGCGGACCGTGCTGTTGCTTCAAGGTCTCATGGGCCCCTTGTTCCGTCGGCTGGGTCAGGAACTGATCCGATCGGGACACAGCGTCTACAAGATCAATTTCAACGGCGGAGACCGCCTGTTCTGGCGCCTGCCGAACGGAATCGACTATCGCGGTTCGCTGGAAGGCTGGCCCCAGACGCTCGAGCGGACGATTCGCGAGTGCGGCATTACGGACGTGGCGTTGTTCGGCGACTGCCGTGAACATCATCTGCCGGCTACGCGTGTTTGCCGAGAGCTTGGGGTGCCGGTCCACGTATTCGAGGAAGGGTATGTGCGGCCCGATTGGGTCACGCTGGAACTGGGGGGAGTCAACGGCCACTCCTCGCTCCCGCGCGATCCGGCCTGGTATCGGGAGACGGCCGCCGCCTTGCCCCCGGTTCCCGCGCACAGCCAGGTCCATTCCTCGTTCCGCCGCCGTGCGACTGAGGGACTGCTATATAATGTCGCAGATCTACTGACGCGCTGGCATTATCCGCATTGGACCAACCATCGGCCCTGGCACCCGGTGGTGGAAGGGATGGGATGGTGGCGCAAATTGCGCCGGCGCAAGGAACGCGAAATGGCCAGCGGGGCATTGATCGCTCGCCTTGAAGCGTCCAACCAGCGCTATTTCCTCTTTCCGCTGCAACTTGATTCGGATGCGCAGATTCGGCTGCATTCTCCTTTTGCCGGCATTGCCAGTGCGCTCAGATTGGTCATCGAATCCTTTGCCAAACATGCTCCGGCCGATGTTCGTTTGGTGGTCAAGGAGCACCCGCTCGACAATGGCGTGCGCGACTGGCAAGAGGAAACGGCTGCCATGGCTTCGCTTTTTGGCGTCGCGGACCGGGTCGATTACCTGCCTTGGGGCGATATCGTTCCCATCGCGAAACGCTCTCGCGGTGTCGTGACGATCAACAGCACCAGCGGCACATTGGCTCTGGCCATGGGTGTTCCGGTGGTGACTCTGGGGCAGGCGATCTACGACATGCCGGATATCACCTTCCAGGACGGGTTGGATGCCTTCTGGGGGAATCCCGTCGTGCCGGATGCGGCCACCTTTGCCGCTTTCCAGCGCGTGCTGGTCGAGCGATGCCTGATTCCCGGCGGTTTCTTCTCCGAAGAAGGGCTGGACCGCGTGGTCCGTCATGCTGTCGCCAGATTCGAAGGCACGCCCTTGCCACCGGAATAGCGAACTCTGCGCTGCAGCTGACAGGACATGCGCGACGTTACGCCAGTAAATTCGACGATACCTCTTATGTGCCAGGGAAACGGCGCATTGTTTAGCAGGGGAATGTCCTAAACGAAGGGTAGGAGAGAGCATCATCTGCAGCAAGGTTTTTCGCCCAGTTCGGCTGAAGCTCGATGCCCAACCTAAATAGAGGATGGACAAAGCGGTTCGGGAGGCAGTGCTCAAGGACGATTCCATCGCGAGCCAGCTTAACCTGACCTTTGCTGGTATGGGACGTCGCAGGACAATGAAGATCAAGTTGGAGATCGATACCAACCCGCCGCCCGGATCCGGCGAGGACAGTAGCTTCCTCGACTTTCCAGCCGATTACGAAGTGCGGCATCAGTATCCGCCTTCCAACTTTGCGTTGAAAATCCATGCCCTTCTTTGCCGCGGCTATCTCAAGGGCAGGGATTGGTATGACTTCTCCTGGTATGTCTCGAACGGAGTACTCCCAATCTGATGCATCTTCAGGCTGCGCTGATCCAAGCAGGCCCATGGGCGGGGCACAAAGACCTCAAGATCAACGTTGCGTCGCTGAAGGGCACGCTGCGAAACACGATAGGTGCTATAGACTGGGAGGCCGCCGAAGATGTCAGACGTTTTTTACGTTCGAAGGAGGCAAAGTCGCTCGGATTATGGGGTGAGCGCTTCTTCCTGGCGAAACTCGAAAAGATGGTGGGGGCATGAATTGTTCGGCAGGCATGGCCTGCCCTAGAGCGGTTTCCACACGAACTGACTCGCCGGGGGGTTCGCATTGCGGCTGCGTTGTGATTCAGACTTGGTGCTGGT
>NZ_JBANRK010000016.1:0-68418 GCF_037860795.1 Sphingobium mellinum
AAACCACGGTGCTTGCACTGCCGCTAACTCCCGCGAATACTCCCCTATCGCAAGGCGGCCGCTATCGGATGCGTACCCAACAACCACAATCAATCACTCAACACACACGCACGCACGCGCGGTCCATAAAAATGGGGGCGCTGATCATGCACCCTTATGCCGGCGCGATCATCGAGATCTGCCGACCATAATCGGGCTCGCCCAGATGGCAGGACCGGCGATAGCTGTAGAAGCGGTCCGGCTGCGAATAACTGTCCTCATCCAATATTTCGACCTGCCTCAACCCGGCAGCCGCCAAACGTGCGGCCACATAGGCTGCGATATCGAACTGCAGGTGGCCCGCGCGCCCGGCCGAAAAGAAGCGCATATTCTCTGCATCGTCGTCCTCGAAGCGACGGGCGAAGTCGGTCGTCACCTCATAGCTCGCCCTTGCAATACATGGTCCGATCGCCGCACCGATGCTCTCGCGCCGCGCGCCGAGTGACAGCATCGCCTCGACCGTACGGTCGGTAACGCCGCCCAAGGCCCCCTTCCAGCCCGCATGCGCCGCGCCTACGACGCCCGCAGAGCGGTCGGTCAGCAGCACCGGCACGCAATCTGCCGTCAGGATGCCGAGCACGATGCCGGGCCGGTCGGTCACCATCGCGTCCGCAGACGGCCTCGCATCCTCCGTGATGGGACTCGTGACCGTCACAACTTCCGCCGAATGGACCTGGTGCAGCGTTATCAATGCAGCGCCGGGCAGCAGCGCGTCGCGCGCCAAATCGCGGTTCCGTCGCACCGCATGTGGATCATCGGCCGACCCCAAACCCACATTAAGCCCGGCATATAGCCCTGTCGACACGCCGCCTTGGCGCCCGGCAAAACCATGCGGCACGTCGCCAAGGCTGGCCGCCCGCAGCAATTCGATCATAAAGGCTCCCTTGGACAACTGTGTCGGCGTGACGCAACATACTTGCGCGCGCCGCATTAGGCGATAGTCTCCCCCGACATATAGGCGGGCGGTCCACGGCCGCGCGAGCAAAAGACATAGCAGATAAAGGGGTCCATCCATGATTTTCGGGCGCATCAAGCCTCTGGACGCCATTTTGGCCACCGCAGAGAAGAAATCGCTCGTCCGGACGCTTGGGCCGATCCAGTTGACGCTTCTGGGCGTCGGCGCAATCATCGGCACCGGCATTTTCGTGCTGACCGCCGCTGCCGCGCAAAAGGCTGGTCCCGGCATGATGTGGAGCTTCGTCATTGCCGGCGCGGTCTGCGCCTTTGCCGCGCTCTGTTATTCGGAAATCGCGTCGATGGTGCCGGTATCCGGCTCCGCCTATACCTATACCTATGCCGTCGTTGGTGAACTGCTCGCCTGGATGGTCGGTTGGGCCCTGATCCTGGAATATGCCGTTGCCGCCAGTGCCGTGTCGGTCGGCTGGTCTGGCTATTTCATGGGACTGATGAAAAGCCTAACCGGGCTCGAATTGCCGCCTGCCCTGGCGGCGGGTCCCGTCTGGACCATGAATGGTGTGCTCCCGCACGCGGATTTTTCTCACGGCGTCATCAACATACCTGCCATAGTCGTCGCGCTTGCGGTAACCGCCCTGCTTGTGATCGGCACCACCGAAAGCGCGCGGGTCAATGCCGTGCTGGTGGCGATCAAGGTGACCGCCCTGACCGCGTTCATCGCGCTGACCCTGCCGGTTCTTGATACCGGCAACTTCTCGCCCTTCGCGCCCAACGGCTGGTTCGGTCCGGCTGGCACCAGCGGCATGGGTGTCGTTGGCGCCGCGGCTTCCATCTTCTTCGCATATGTCGGCTTCGACGCCGTTTCGACAGCGGCCGAGGAAACAAAGAATCCCCAACGCAACGTGCCGATCGGCCTGATCGGCAGCCTCGCGATATGCACGGTCTTCTATCTGCTTGTCGCGGCCGGAGCGGTGGGGGCAATCGGTGCGCAGCCCGTGCGGGGGCCTGACGGATCGGTCGTGGCGCCGGGATCGCAGGGCTTTGCCGTCACCTGCGCCATGGCCGCTCACGCGCGCGACCTGGTCTGTTCCAACGAGGCACTGGCCCATGTGCTGCGGTCGATCAACTGGACGGTGGTCGGCAATGCACTGGGTCTTGCGGCCAACCTGGCGCTGCCCTCGGTCATCCTGATGATGATGTTCGGCCAGACGCGCATCTTCTTCGTCATGGCACGCGACGGCCTGCTGCCGGAAAAGCTCGCCTCGATCCACCCGCGTTTCAAGACACCGCATGTTGTCACGATCGTCACCGGCGTCTTTGTCGCCATAGCCGCGGCGCTGCTTCCGGTGGGCCAGCTGGCCGACATCTCCAACTCCGGCACGCTCTTTGCCTTTTTCATGGTGTCGATCGCCATCATGGTTCTGCGCGTCAGGGATCCGCATCGGGTCCGCCCCTTCAGAACCCCGGCCGTCTGGGTCATAGCGCCGCTGGCGGCGATCGGCTGCATATTCCTGTTCTTCAACCTGCCGGTCGATGCGCAGCTGGTGCTGCCGATCTGGGGCGCGGTGGGTTTGCTGCTCTACTTCCTCTACGGCTATCGCATGAGCCATGTCGGGCGCGGTCTTGTCGAAGCGCATGAACTTGATGTCGGCATCCCCCCGCAGCCGGTCCCGCCGCTTCCAGGCGCGCATACGCCGGGCGGCCGGGACGCCTGAAGGCAAGACGCTGCGCGGGCTGTGCGGTTCAATGAACCACGTCGAGTTCAGGCTCGCGCAGCGCATCATGGCCGGGGCGGGTAAAGAGCTTGCCTCGCTCGGCCCACGCAACGATCAGCAACGCTATGCAGCCGAAGCTCAACATGCCCAGCGCCAGCGGCTGGGTCGTGCGGTCGAACGCTTGACCAACGATACTGCCCAGCACGCTCGACACCGCCGTCGTCAGGAACGTCTGGAAGGAGGACGCGACGCCGGCGCCTCGGGCGAAAGGTTCCATTGAGATCGAGCTGAAATTGGCGCCTGTAAAGGCAACGGCGAGCATCGTCAGTGCTTGGAACAGCACGAAGGTGCCGATGCTTTCATGACCCGTGCGGATCACGACGAGGTGCGTCGCACTGACCAGGATGAGGCCGAACAGAGCCCCCTGGCTCAGGCGCCGTGCGCCGAATCGCGACATCAGGCGGCTGTTGACCAGACTGCCGATCCCCATGCTGCCCGCCATGGCGGCGAAGGCGAAGGGAAAGAGCGCGCGCGCGTGAAAAACATCGAAGAAAATCTGCTGCACCGACAGGATGAATCCGATCAGTCCGCTCATGATGATGCCGCTGGCGAGCATGTAGCCAATCGAGCTCCGCGTCGTCAGGATCATCCCCACGGTCCGCAGGATGGTTCGCGGCGCGATCTTCAGCCGGTTCTGCGGCAACAGCGTCTCGGGCAGCCGGACTATCATCCACAGCAGGATGCCGGTCGCCAGGATAACAAGCACCCAAAAGATCCAGCGCCAGGGCGCGATCCACAGGATCATCTGGCCAAAACTGGGCGCGACCACCGGTATCAGCATGAACACCGCGAAAATCAGCGACATGACCCGGGCCATGGCGTCGCCCTTGAACCGGTCGCGAACGATGCTGACCGAAATCACACGGCTCGCGCCCGCGCAAAAACCCGCGCATGCCCGAGCGCCCAGCATTATGGCAAAGCTCTGCGCGGCGGCACAGGCTATGGTCGAAAGAACGAACAACGCCATCGCGATGCCCAGCACCTTCTTGCGGCCGAAGCGGTCGGACAGCACGCCGAACAGCAACGATCCGACGCCCAGGCCCATGAAATAGCTGCTGATGATCAATTGCCGGTCATTCGGATGGGGTATGGCGAGATCCCGGGCAATGTCGGGCAGCGCGGGCAGCATCGGATCGATCGACAGGGCGTTCATCGCAATCAGGCATGCGCACAGCATGACGAATTCGCGGAAGCCGATGTCCTTGGCCGCAAGAGCGGACCGGGCCGGAGCAGTGGGATAGGGCATGTGTGGGCTATGGCGCCGAAACCGCGCTTTTACTACCCCTTGGCGCGGCGCTTTCCTGCATTAACCCTGCCCATCCCCGTATCAGCTATATTTTGCGCGAGAGAGACCGACCTGCGTTAACCATTTTTTATCGCCTGGCGGTGCAGCGTGCGGCTTGTCGAAAACCAAGCTGTCGAAATCCAAAAGGGGATTGGGTCATGGCGAACAGTCTTAAGAGCGCACAGTTCCTGATGGAGAGCCGCCTTTCGGGCGCCGCATGCGGATCGGCTGAGGCCTGTTTCGAACTGGGCGTCGCCTATAGCTGCGGCACTGGCGGTCTGCCCGTCGATCTTGTCGAGGCGCATAAGTGGTTCAATCTGGCCGCCCTGCGCGGCAGCGGGGAAGGACAGGCAATGCGTGCGGAGATCGCCGAGGAAATGACCGCGCGTGAGATCGCCGAAGCGCAGCGTCAGGCCCGCTCCTGGATAGCCGCGACGCAATCCCGCGCCGCCTGATCCTTATTCCGTCTGCCGGAAAGGCGCGCGTTCGGCCAGCCAGGCGCGATCGCGTTGCACACCGGCCCGCTCGGCTCCCAGGAAATCCGCCACAGCCCGCCGGAAGCTGGCATCGGGGATGAAATGCGCTGAATAGGTCGGTTCGGGCGTATAGCCGCGCGCCAGCTTATGCCCACCTTGCGCGCCCGCCTCGACCCGGTGTAGGCCGCGCGCGATGGCGGCATCGATCGCCTGATAATAGCACAGCTCGAAATGAAGATGGGGCACGTCCTCGGTGCAGCCCCAATAACGCCCATACAGGGCGTCGGTCCCGATCAGGTTGAGGGCGCCGGCGATCGGCCGCCCCCGCCTTAGCGCCAGCACCAGCAGCACCCGGTCGGCCATGCTTTCGCCCAGCATCGAGAAGAAGGCCCGCGTGAGATAGGGGCGGCCCCATTTGCGGGAGCCTGTATCCTGATAGAAACGCCAGAACGCATCCCAATGCTCTTCCTTGAGCGCGCTACCGGTCAGATGGACAATCTCCAGCCCTTCGACCGCCCGTTCGCGTTCCTTGCGGATATTCTTGCGCTTGGCGCTGGAAAGGCTGCCGAGGAAGTCGGCAAAGTCGCGATAGCCGCGATTGGTCCAGTGGAACTGGCTGTCTTCGCGGATCAGCCAGCCGGCCGTCTCAAACAGCGACACCTGCGCGGGATCGATGAACGTTGCGTGGGCGGACGACAGGTCATTCTGCCGGACCAGCGTCTCGATCCCCGCGATCAGGGCCGGGGCAAGCGCTTCGTCGCGAAGCAGCAGCCTTGGACCCGGCACGGGGGAAAAGGGAGAGGCGAGCTGGATTTTGGGATAATAATGACCGCCTGCCCGTTCCCAGGCATCGGCCCAGCCATGGTCGAACACATATTCGCCCTGGCTGTGCGTCTTGCCATACAGCGGGGCCGCCGCAGCGATCCGGCCGTCGGCACCGTCGATCAGCAGCGGCAGGGGCTGCCACCCGGTGCCTTCGCCTACGCTTCCCGATCGTTCCAGCGCGCTCAGAAAGTCCCAGCTGACGAAAGGATTGGCGATACCCGCGCAGGCATCCCATTCCGCACGCGGCAAATCCGCCACGCCTTGGGCTATTCGGGCGATGCACTCAGCCATGTGGCCGCTCGAAGATGATCTGGTCGGCATGGGACGCCGCCCGAACATGATCGGCGTCGCTGCGCACGGTCCAGGTCAGCACCGGCAGCCCTCGACGCCGGGCGCCATTGGAGAGCGAGGATGGCAGGTCGCGAATATCACAGGCCACAAAATCGGGCCTCGCGATCCAAAGCGCAAGGGTCCGGCGGGCTGCGCCGCGCAAGCCTGACTCATCCTGTTCCGTCACCACTAGGCCGCGGACAGTCCTGGGCCGATGGCGCGCGAACCAGCGTATTGCGACGGGGTTGAACGACATGACGGCCGCCTTGGCGCCGGGATGCCGATCCAGATCACGCGCCACCGCCGCGCAGAGCGGGGCCACATGACGCCCGATGACCTTGAGTTCGATCAGCAGCGGAACGGCCGGTCCCACCAGGTCCAGCAAGGCATCCAGCCGGGGCAGTCTACCCCGGTCTGGCAGCGCCAGCTGCTCCAGCGCCTCCGCCGTGAAATCCGCCAGTCGGCCCTCGACCCCCGCCATGCGCGCCAGCGCGTCGTCGTGAAAGACCATCGCCACGCCATCCAGGCTCACGCGCACATCGCATTCGATGCCGAAGCCTTGCGCCACGGCAGCGCGAAACGCCGCCATGCCATTTTCGCTGACGCCGGCTCCATGCAGCCCGCGATGGGCGAAGGGCCGGTCGGTCAGGAAGGATGTTTGTTCAGGCCGCCGGGCGGACAAGGACGACCGCATCGATTTCGACCACAGCCCCCAGCGGCAGGACGGGCACGCCCACCGCGCTACGGGCATGTTTGCCCGCGTCGCCGAATACTTCGACCATCAATTCGGACGCGCCGTTGGCAACCTTGGGCTGGTCGGTGAAGCCGGGCGCGCTGCTGATGAAGGCGCCCAGCTTGACGATCCGTTGGACCCGATCGAGGTTACCGAGCGCCGCCTTCATCTGCGCGATGAGGTTGAGGCCGCAGGCCCGCGCCGCCTTGACGCCATAATCGAGGTCGCGGTCCTCGCCCAGCCGGCCCGTCATCAACTGCCCGTCGGATAGGGAAATCTGGCCGGAAATATGCAACAGGCCATTGGCCTCGACGGCGGCGACATAGGCGGCGACCGGCGCGGCCGCTTCGGGCAGGGTGATGCCGATTTCGGCAAGACGGGCTTCAACACTCATACAGGGACTCCATGGGGATCGGGAATCATGTGGGGTGCCGGACCATCGGCGATCCGCGCCGCGATCCAGCGTTCGGCCGTTGCCCAATCGTCGATCCGGGCATGGGCGAAGGGCGCGGCCGGAATGTCGGCGGCGATCTCCGGCTCGCCGACCATGTGCAGCCGCCAGACGCCGGGCGCGGCATCGGCGACCGATTGATGATGTTCGGCCAGATCGTCGATGAAGAGCGCGACGGAAGGCTGGTGTTCGGCCAGGATGTCCGCGAGCCGTGCCCCCTTGGGGCCCTGGTTCCAATGCACCGGATGATGCAGCCCATGGGTCGCCAGCTGCTCGACGCGCAGGGCATGATGCTGTTCCCCGATATTGGTCAGCACGACGACGTCGGCGATCGACGACAGCCGCCCCAACGTCTCGATCGCGCCGGTGATCGGCATCTGCCGATGCATTTCCGTGTCGAAAAACCCGATCAGCAATTTCCACACAAGTGCGCGTTCGACCGGGACGCCGCTGTCCTTGTGCCGCAGCGCCTCGGCAAATCCGCGCTCGCGCATGTCGAAATGGACGTCATGATGCTCGTCCAGCCATTCCCGAAAAGGCACGACCATGTGCAGCAGCACCTCATCGCAGTCGGTGACAATCAGGGGACGACTCATCGGCGAAGCAGGTCCTTTGCGGCCATCAGCTCGTCGGGCGCTGCCTCAATGGCCTGGGCGCAGGCGATGAGGTCGGGTTCATGGTCGGCCAGGAAATCCAGCACCGCGCCCAGCACAGCCGGATTGTCGACCCCTGACCGCAGCGCGTCGGCGTCGAGCCCGGTCAGCGCCAGCAGCCGGTCCGCCCGCCGTTCATCCTCCAACGTCCAGGCAAGCGCCAGCAGCGCGAGTGTGAAAGGCTCCGCCGTCACGCCTGGCCTATCCTGCTTGCTATCGGGGTGTTGCGAACGCATGATTGATTCTCGGGCGGTGGCGGGCTTAATGGCGCACTTGTGCGTATCTGGAACGCGGGTGATTGGTGGCAAAGCGCGTGCTCGTTGTCGAGGACAACGAACTCAATCTCAAACTTTTTTGCGATCTGCTGCGCGCACATGGCCATGAAGTGCTGCCTCTGCGTGACGGGCGGGACGTGGTTGCCCAGGCACTGGACTTTCGCCCTGACCTTGTAATCACGGACATTCACCTGCCGCATGTCAGCGGCCTTGATCTCATCATTTCGCTAAAGCGCGACCCGCGCCTGTTCAGCGTGCCCATCATGGCCGTGACCGCCTATGCCGGCAAGGGCGATGAGGAGCGCATCCGCGAAGCCGGCGCGCAGGCCTATGTTTCGAAGCCGATCTCAGTGCTCCGTTTCGTCGAGCAGGTGAACGCCTTGCTGTAAACATGCCGGTCTGGTTCCATTGGCGCCGGCCCAGGATCACTCGGTCTTCAGCGTTGCGGCTGGCGGCTGGCGGCCAGCAGTTGGCGGGATTGTTTCAGCCACAAACAAAGGCCCGCTCCCAAGGGGACGGGCCTCTTCGTTCAGCCAAAGGCAGCGGGCGGCAAACGCCGCCTGCCGCTTACTTGATCTTGGCTTCCTTGAACTCGACATGCTTGCGCACGACCGGATCATATTTGCGGAAGCTCAGCTTCTCGGTCTTGGTGCGCGGATTCTTCTTGGTGACATAGAAGAAGCCGGTGTCAGCCGAGCTGACGAGGCGAATCTTGACGGTTGCTGGCTTGGCCATGGCCCTGGTTCCTGGTCGTGAATTTCGTGAAAAAGAAAAGCGGCCCCCCAATTCTCGCGAAAAAGGGCCGCCCCGTTTCAGCCGTCGCCCATGAGGGAGATTCGGGATGATGTCAAGACGCGCGTGGCGGATCTTGCCGTCTCGTGCTAGAGTTTACGCGGCCTTAACCTGCCCCGGCCCATGCTGGGATCGGAGCGACAGGACGGGGGAGAATTCCCATGCGACATGATCCGATGCTGGCCATTCTTGCAGATTTGCTGGACCGTGTAGAGGGCCTGGCGGGCGAGCGAAGCCATTTGACCCTGGCCCGATTACGGGATGAGGTCGACCAGATCCGGCATGTCGCGCGCGCCTATCACATCGACAGCGTGGAAAGCCTCGCCGGAACCCTTCAGTCGGCACTGTCGCTGCAGGGAATGGGGCCAGTGATATTATCCTATCTCGACCTGATGCGCGATGCGATCGCGGCCGAACTCCCGGACGGGCAGATCATTCCCATGCCCATCGTGGTAAAGCCGGCGGCGATCGCCGGAACGCCGCTGGCCTTCTGACGCCTGACCGCTGCCCATGGACGCATTGCTGACGGCCCTGCTCGGCTGCTTCCTGGGCGAAATGGGGGACAAGGGCCAGTTGCTGCTGGCCGCGCTCGCCGCCCGATTCGGCCGACCCCGTGCTGTCATCGCCGGCGCTGCCGCAGCCGTGCTCGCCAACGCAACAATCGCTGCGGCGACGGCGGCCTTCATTATCCCCATGCTCGGGTCCGACGCCCGGCTGCTGTTCCTGGCGCTCGCCGTCCTGTTCCTGGGCGTCGCGATGCTCTGGCGGGTCAAGGCGCCCGATCCGCTGGCCGACTGGCCCACCGGCCCCTTCGTCACCGCGGCGCTCGGCCTTTTCATCCTCGGCTTCGGAGAGGGGTCGCAATTCCTGATCCTGGGAATCGCCACTCGCACTGCCGATCCGGTCATGGCGGCGGCGGGCGGCGCCATCGGCATGATGGCGGCGCTGGTCCCCGCCATTTTGCTGCGCGAGGCGCTGGTGCGCCACGCCGCCGTCCGCGCCGTGCGCCGCGTGGCTGGCGTGCTGATGCTGCTCATCGCGCTCAGGCTCGGCGTCACGGCGCTCGGCCTCGCCTGATCGACCGCCTTCATCAGACTTAACGAGGATTTCGGCGCGAAATTCCGCGTCATCCGTGGCACCTTATGGCCATCGGATCATTATATGTCCGAAACTATCCAGGCAGGAGCAAAGCATGACAGCCCCCGATCTCAAGACTCCGACCGACTTGCGCAGCAACGCGACCAAATCCGTCGCAGAGGCGCTGAACGGCGTGCTGGCCGACAGCTACGCGCTGTATTTCAAGACCAAGAATTTCCACTGGCACGTCTCTGGCCCGCATTTTCGCGACTATCATCTGATGTTCGACGAGCAGGCGGCGCAGATCCTGGCTGTCACCGACGCCATCGCCGAGCGGGTTCGCAAGACGGGAAATACTACGCTGCGGTCGATCGGCGACATCGCGCGGCGGCAGTCGCTAAAGGATAATGACGCCGATTATGTCGGGCCGGCGGACATGCTGAACGAACTGCGCGAAGACAATCTGAGGCTGGTCGAATCGCTGCGCGCCGCCAAGGCCGCTGCCACCGAGGCAGGCGACAACGCGACCGAGGGCATTGTCGACGACTGGACCGACCAGGCCGAGGAACGCGCCTGGTTCCTGTTCGAAGCCAGCCGCAACAGCTGATCCACTCACTCCGCGCGGAGTCGCTTGCCGCGTCTCCGCGCGGACGAAAAACCGGGGTCAGTCTTCGTCGATCACGCCGATCGTCATGATCTCGATCGCGTCGGCGCGTCCGTTGAAGTCGACATGATCGCCCTTCTCCGCATCCATCATGGCGCGGGCGAGTGGTGAGGAAAAGCTGACCCGGCCGGCATTGGGATCGGCCTCGTCATCGCCGACGATATCGACCTGCCGGGCCTTGCCGTTCAGCCTGTAGCCCACCCGTGTGCCAAAGCCGACGGCGCCGCCGTCCGGCCGCGGCCGCAGCTGCGCGGTCGCCAGCCGGGTGCGCCAGTAGCGCAGTTCGCGCTTGAGCTTCTTCGCCTCATCCTCGGTCATGGCGGCCGTATCGACCGCTTCCAGCGCGGCCACCCGTTCGCGCGTCAGCCGCAGGCCGCGCGCCGTCACCCAATTCGGGCCGGGGGGCAGCGGAAGCTCGAAGCTGGGCTCCAGATGTTCTTCATCGCTCTCGCGACGGAAGGCGACGCTCATTATCTTGTCTCCTGCGCCAAAGGCCACGTGCCCGGCTGCCGAGATCGAGAGGCGAGCCGCTCTTTTCAAGGGAAGGGGCGACGAACCGCGCTCGTCAGTCGTCGTCGAACAGGCCTGCCAGCTGCTCCACCATCGTACCGCCCAACTGTTCGGCATCCATGATCGTGACCGCGCGCCTGTAATAGCGGGTGACGTCATGACCGATGCCGATCGCTACCAGCTGCACTGGCGACCGACTTTCGATCCATTCGATGACCTGCCGTAGATGCCGCTCCAGATAGGTCCCGCTATTGACCGACAGGGTCGAATCATCGACCGGCGCGCCGTCGGAAATCACCATCAGGATGCGGCGTTCCTCGTTGCGTGCGATCAGGCGATTATGCGCCCACAGCAGCGCCTCGCCGTCGATATTTTCCTTCAGCAAGCCCTCGCGCATCATCAGGCCCAGGTTCCGCCGCGCCCGGCGCCAGGGCTCGTCCGCCTTCTTGTAGATGATGTGGCGCAGGTCATTGAGCCGCCCCGGCATCGGCGGCCGCCCGGCGGCCAGCCAGTCCTCGCGGCTCTGCCCGCCCTTCCACGCGCGGGTGGTAAAGCCCAATATCTCCGTCTTGACGCCGCAGCGCTCCAGCGTCCGCGCCAGGATGTCGGCGCTGATCGCGGCGATGCTGATCGGCCGCCCGCGCATCGACCCCGAATTGTCGATCAGCAGCGTGACCACCGTATCGCGGAACTCGGTATCGCGCTCGATCTTGTAGCTGAGCGACCGGGTCGGATCGATGACGATGCGCGCCAGCCGCGCCGCGTCCAGCAGCCCTTCTTCCTGGTCGAAGTCCCAGCTGCGCGACTGCTGCGCCATCAACCGCCGCTGCAGCCGGTTGGCGAGCTTGGTGACCGCGCCCTGCAGGCTGGTCAGCTGCTGGTCGAGGAAGCCGCGCAGCCGGTTCAGCTCATCCTCGTCGCACAGGTCCCCGGCGGTGACGACCTCGTCATGCAGCAGTGTATAGGGCTTGTAGTCGAAGCCGGGGGGCAGGTCCGACATCGGGCGATTGGGGCGGACTGGCATCATGCCTTCCTCGCCCATATCATCGGCGCCGCCTTCGCTGTCGGCGTCGAAATCGTCGCTATAGTCGGTCTCGCCTTCCTCGGTCTCGCCGCCCTTGTCCTCGGCCCGCGCCTCGGCGTTCATGTCGCTGTCGCCGGTCTCCTCCTCGCCGGAGTCGCCCTCTTCCTGCTGTTGCTCTTCGTCCTCGCCTTCGTCCTGCGCCTCGTCCTCGTCGGTTTCGGGCGGCGCTTCGCTGTCGACCAGCTGCAAATGCTCCAGCATCGACTGCGCCAGCTTCTGGAAAGCGCGCTGATCGTCGATGGCGAGGCCCAGCGCATCGAGATCGGCACCAGCCTTTTCCTCGATCCACGCGTCGATCATCGCCATGCCCGCCGCTGCGTCCTTGGGTACGGGCTGCCCGGTCAGCCGTTCGCGTACCTTGAGCGCCAGCGCCGTCGACAGCGGCACCTCATCGGCCGATCGGGCCCGGCGCAGTGGATCCGACTTCAGCCGAAGGTCGAGCGCATGGTTGAGGTTCGCGCGCACCCCCTCCATCGCCCGCGCGCCGATCGCCTCCACCCGCGCCTGCTCCACGGCGTCATAGACAGCGCGCGCAGTCGCGTCGGCCGGCGCGGCGGCATTGTGCAGCTTCGCACTATGATGGCGCAGTCTCAGCGCGTTGGCATCGGCAAAGCCCCGCGCCAGTCCCACCTGGTCCGGGGGCAGGTTGCGGCCCGGTGTCGGCACCTTGATCGCCTTGCCCGCCATGTGCGGCGCATCGGCGGTAAAACCCACCTCGACTTCCGCATCGCGCGCGATCGATCGGGCCGCGCCGGACAGCACGTCCTTGAAGGCGTCGAGGGCCGACCGCTCGGCCATCAGTCCACCAGCGTCCTGCGAAGCGTCTCGCGCACCGTCTCGTCCACGCCCAGCGCATCGCGCAGATAGCCCTCGATGCCGCCATGGCTTTCGTCCAGCGTGTGGAACATCGCGTCGAGATAATCGGTATCCACCCGCAACAGCGGCTCTATCGCCGCGCCCAGCGCAACCCGTGACCGCGCGACCAGCGTGTTTCGCTGCGCCAGCAACCAGTCCCAGTCCGCAAGGCTGTTGGTAAGCAGATAATCCTGTACGATCGTGTCGCGCGGCACGCCGAGCGCCGTCAGGATCAACGCCGCGCCCACGCCGGTACGGTCCTTGCCCGCCGAACAGTTGATGAGGATGGGGACCCGCCCGCTCGCGATCTGGCGGAACATGGCGCGATAGGATTCCGCATGGTCCACCGGGATGGCGCGGTAGGTCGAGATCATGGCATGGCGCATGTCCTCCGGCGCGACGTCGTCGCGCCTCATGAGCTCGCTCAATATCCCGCTTGATTCGCCATAATCCCGGCAGAAATAATCCACCTCCGCTCCATGCCAGGCGGTCGGTTCGGCCGCGCGTTCGTTGGCTCGCCGGAAATCGCAGATTGCGCGGATGCCAAGCGCGCGCAGATGGTCCGCATCCGCCTCAGTCAGCAGCGCCATGGTGCCGGATCGATAGAGCACGCCCCGGCGCACATGCCGCCCGTCGCTGGTCGCATAGCCACCGAAGTCGCGCAGGTTGAAGGCGCCTTCCAGCTGCGGGCGACCTTCCTCGGGGACGGGGCGCGCGGTCGCCGTCATGGTCGCTCGGCCTCGCCGACGCGCGGCACCCCGACTGTCTCGATCTGCGTCTCGACCTCGCTCATCAGCTTGTGGACGGGGCATTTGGCGGCGACGCTGATCAGCCTGTCATGCTGCTCGTCTGTCAACGGTCCTGTGAGCGCGATGCGCGTCGTCAGCCTGTAGACGCCCTGGCGTTCCTTGCTGTCGTCGCGGATGACACCAACATGGATGCCCTCGACCGGAATGTGGTTGCGCTGGGCATACCAGAGCATGGTCATCGCCTTGCACGCGCCCAGCGCCGAATCATACAGATCGTGCGGATCGGGACCCTCATCATGCCCATCCGGCGCGCTCATGTCCGCGATCAGCTCGTGTCCGCGAATGCTGATGCGATGGGCGGTGCCGCCCTGCGGGTCGATCCTCTCGACGACGATCATGGCGTTATGCCGCCCGGCTCGCGACGCTTTCGGGCAGATCCTTGCCGAACACGCGCTGATAATATTCGGCAACCAGCGGCCGTTCCGCCTCGTCGCACTTGTTGAGGAAGGACAGGCGGAAGGCGAAGCCCACATTCTTGAAGATCAGCGCATTCTGCGCCCAGCTGATCACGGTGCGAGGGCTCATGACGGTCGAAATATCGCCGTTGATGAATCCCTGCCGGGTCAGTTCCGCCACCTTGATCATGTTCTCCACTTCCTTGCGGCCGCCCTCATGATCATATTCGCCCGACTTGGCGAGGACGATCTGCGCCTCGGTCGCGGCGGGCAGATAGTTGAGCGTCACCACCAGGTTCCACCGGTCCATCTGGCCCTGGTTGATCTGCTGCGTGCCATGATAAAGGCCGGTCGTATCGCCCAGGCCGACAGTGTTGGCGGTGGCGAACAGGCGGAAATGCGGATTGGGGTGGATGACCCGGTTCTGGTCGAGCAGCGTCATCTTGCCCTCCGCTTCCAGCACGCGCTGGATCACGAACATGACGTCCGGCCGGCCCGCATCATATTCGTCGAAAACGAGCGCGACCGGATGCTGCATGGCCCAAGGCAGCAGCCCCTCGCGGAATTCCGTGACCTGCTGTCCTTCGCGCAACACGATGGCGTCGCGGCCGATCAGGTCGATACGGCTGATATGCGCGTCCAGGTTGATGCGGATGCATGGCCATTTCAGGCGGGCAGCGACCTGTTCGATATGGCTCGACTTGCCGGTCCCGTGATAGCCCTGCACCATGACGCGCCGGTTGAAGGCAAAGCCTGCCAGGATCGCCAGCGTCGTATCCGGATCGAACACATAGGCGGGATCCAGGTCCGGCACGCGTTCGTCGGCTTCGGAAAAGGCCGGGATCTTCATGTCGACGTCGATCCCGAACATGTCGCGCGCATCCGCCTCACGGTCGGGCGTGGCCAGCAGCGTTTCGGAACGGGTATCGGGCTGGACGTTGGGGATGTCGGTCATTTCGCGGTCTTTCTCGTCATGTCGTTCCAGCCCCTAATCATAGCCGAAGGGCGTGTCGATAGAGTGGGGCCTCCTGCGCTATCGATCAAGCCGCCCCATGGGTCGGATTGGCCTGCTTTTGCCCGGCGTCAGGCGAAGGCCGGGGCCTTGCGCAGCAGGCCATAGGCCTCGATCACGTCCTGCAATGCCTGTTCATGGCTGCGGTCGCCCCCATTATGGTCGGGATGATAGCGGCGCAGCAAGGCGGTATAACGCTGTCTGAGCGCCTTGCGATCCGCATCGATCGGCAGGCCCATGACCCCCAGCGCCTTGCGGTCCTCGCCGGACAGGAACTTGCCGTCCTGCCGTATCTGTGCATCGGCGCGCGCCTTGGCGACCCGTTCCTTGAACCTGGCGCCGATGGCGTCCAGCGGGTCCTGAAAATCCGACCAGCGCGGCGGCGGGCTCGCGGCATTGGCGGAAAAGGCGCGCGTCTCCCGTTCCCATCCGGCATAGGGCCTCTGTGCGGCGGCGATTTCCTCGGGGCTCATGCCGGTGAAAAAATTATAGCCCTGGTTGAACTCGCGCACATGGTCGAGGCACAGCCAGCGCCATTGCGGCCCTTCGTGGGTTGCCCGGCTGCCCTCCAGCGGCGGCGCGCGGAACTCTCCCGGCTCGGTGCAGCCGTCCACCGCGCAGGCGCGGTCGCTTGCCACGCGGCCGTGGAAACGGTTGAAACGTCGGGTCGAGAAGGAATCGCTGGCCAAGATTGTCCTGATGCAAGAAGGGGCAAAGCGCCTATATAGGGGCGATGACCATTCAACCGAAAGGCCCTGTGGCCACGGAAATCGAAGAGCGGCTGCGCGCCGCCTTGGCACCCGACCATCTCGCCGTCATCGACGACAGCGACAAGCATCGCGGCCATGCCGGCCATGACGGCGCCGGCGAAAGCCACTTCACGGTGGAGGTCGTGTCGGCGCAGTTTGCGGGCAGAAATCGCGTCGCCCGCCAGCGTCTTGTAAACGCGGCGCTGGCCGAACTGCTGCGCGAGAAGATCCATGCGCTCGCCATCAAGGCCCGCGCGCCGGGCGAAGCCTGACACAGAAGGGATAGCCATGACCCTCGACGAAATCATTGTCCAGACTGTCACGCCCACCACCCACGACCTCGGCGATTTCCGCGTCCGCCGCTCGTTGCCCGCGCCGGGACGGACGATGGTGGGGCCTTTCATCTTCTTCGATCAGGCTGGTCCCGCGAAGATCGCGCCGGGGCAGGGGATCGACGTGCGCCCCCATCCGCACATCAACCTGGCGACCGTCACTTATATGTTCGAAGGCGCCTTCCTCCACCGGGACTCGCTCGGCACCGAACAGCTGATCGAGCCGGGCGCGGTCAATCTCATGACAGCGGGCAGCGGCATCGTTCATTCGGAACGGTCACCGGCCAGCGACCGGGCGCGGGAGTCGAAGCTGTCCGCCATCCAGACCTGGCTCGCGCTGCCCGATGCGCGCGAGGAAATGGCACCCGCCTTCGAACATGTCGGTGAGGGCGGCCTGCCCGTCATCGATTGCGGCCGGGCGAGTGCGCGGGTCATCATGGGAAGCCTCTGGGGCGCGACCTCGCCGGTCACCACCTATGCCGACACCATCTATGCCGACATCCAGCTGTCCCCCGGCGGCAGTGTCCCGATCGATACCGACGCTGATGAACGCGCCCTCTATGTCGCGGGCGGCGATGCCGCGCTCGATGGCGTGGCCCTGTTGCCGCAGACGCTCTATGTCCTGCGCCCCGGCACCCGTGCCACATTGATGAGCGTCGATGGCGGCCGCGTCATGTATTGCGGCGGCGAAGCCTTCCGCTCGCCGCGCCATGTCTGGTGGAACTTCGTGTCTTCCAGCACCGACCGACTGATGCAGGCGCGCGAGGATTGGGAAGCCATGCGCTTTCCCCTGATCCCCGGCGACGACCAGGAGTTCATCCCGATCCCGCAGGGGCGGCCGAAGACGGTCAGCTATCCCTGACCCCGGCTTATTGCACGAAGGTCAGCGACAGATTTTCCGCATTTTTGGGGATGTCGATCCGGCTCTCGTTGATCGACGCTTCCTCGCCGGGCTTCAGGCTGGCGCGGTCCGCCTTCGTCGTCCAGCTGAACACCAGGCGGTTCTGCTGGTCACGTAGCTGGACCAGCACCGGCGGCACGGGCAGCGTCTGCTTGCCGCTGTTCACGATCCGCGCGCCGAACGCGAAATATTCCTCGCCGGTGGGCAGCTTGCGCCGCTCCGCGGGCTTGGAGAGATAGAAGAGCAGATCGGGATCGCCCTCTTCCGGCACCAGCCCCAGATTGACGGCCCAGCTTGGCGTGCCGAAATACCAGAAAGCGCCGCCGGCTGCACCGATGGCCAGGAAAAAGGCGACGGCGGCATAGGTCCAGAGCTTCAGCGTGTTGCGCCGGGGCCGGGCAGGCAGCTCATCGCTTTCCACCGGCTCCCGAGGGGCGCGTCCATAGACATCGTCGACCCAGTTGTCGGGCGCTGCTGCGGAAGCGACGACCGGCGCTGTGGCGCTTTGGCGAACAGGCTCCACCTCGGGCGCGGCAACGACCGGATCGGCAACCGGCGCGGGTTCGGCCGTGGGTGGCGGTGGAGCAGGAGGAGGAGGAGGAGCAGAGGCCGGTGGCGGAGCCGGCGCAACGGCCACATCGGCACCGGCCTGGCCCACGGCCGCCAGTTCTTCCCTGGGCGCGGGCACGGCGCCCTCCTGGAACCAGCTATGTTTGCAGGAGGCGCAGCGAACCTGGCGGCCATTGGGGCCGACGGCGCTGTCCGGCACAATATAGCGCGTGGCGCAATTGGGACACACCAGGATCATGACGCTTCATAGGCACGGCTTGGACTCAAGGGCAAGCGGCTTCATGCAGCGGCGGATGCTGCCGCGACTCGGCGGTTTCCGCCGGTTGGGCTTTACGGCTCCCTGCCCGCTGTGCCATGGCTGTGTCACAGGGGCAGAAGGGAGCGCGCGGGCGCAATCATTGAGGCATGTCGGCGATCGTCCAGTTCGAAAATGTCGGCCTGCGCTACGGTCTGGATAGCGAGACGCTGTCCGACGTCAGCTTCTCCCTGCATGGCGGCGGTTTCTATTTCCTGACCGGCGCGTCGGGCGCGGGCAAGACCTCGCTGCTGAAACTCATCTACCTGGCCCAGCGGCCCAGCCGGGGCGTCATCCGCCTGTTCGGCGAGGATGTCGTGACGCTGCCGCGCAAGCGCCTGCCGGGCTTTCGCCGCCGCATCGGCGTGGTCTTCCAGGATTTCCGGCTGGTGTCGCACCTGTCGGCCTATGACAATATCGCCCTGCCGCTTCGGGTCGCCGGCATGGCCGAAAGCGAGATCGACGCCTCGGTCAGCGAGATGCTGAACTGGGTGGGCCTCGGCGATCGCGGCGACGCGCGTCCCGCGACCCTCTCGGGCGGGGAGCAGCAGCGGGTCGCCATCGCCCGCGCCGTCATCGCCCGGCCTGAAATCCTGGTAGCCGACGAACCCACCGGCAACGTCGACGCTGACATGGCGCAACGCCTGCTCACCCTGTTCGAGGCGCTCAATCGCCTGGGCACCACCATCGTCGTCGCCACTCACGATCTGCCGCTGATCGGCCAGGTTGCCGGCGCGCAGATGATGCGCCTCGACAAGGGGCGCCTGTCCGATCCCACCGGCGCGCTGCGTTATCCGCCCCGGCCCCAGGTGGCGACCTCGTGAGCAGCGCGGTCGACCGCCGTGCCGCCGCCGCCGCGCGCCACCGGCTGCTGCCCGAAGGCCGGGTCGCGGGGCCCATGCCCTGGGTGATCGCGATCATGATGTTCCTGACGGTCCTGTCCGCGGCCGCGGGTCTTGGCCTGGGCGCGGCGGTCCGGGCGGTCGGCGCCGATCTCGCCGGTCGCGCCACCGTCCAGATCGTCGAGGCCAACGCCGATCTGCGCGAAGCGCTGAGCGGGCGGGCCGTCCGGATGCTGCGCGCTTCGTCCGACGTACGCGCGGTCCGTCCCGTTGATCCGGCTACGCTTGCGGACCAGATCCGGCCCTGGCTCGGCGATGCAGCGACCAGCGGCGACCTTCCCATTCCCGCCCTGATCGACGTCGATCTGGCGCCGGGTCCCGCCGATGTCCGGGTCGAACGCCTGCGCCGCCAGCTGGCCGCCCTTTCGCCCCGTATCCGGGTCGAACCCCATGCCGCCTTTCTCCAGCCGCTCGCTGCGTTGCTGGCTGCGCTGGGCGGGCTGGCGGCCGGCATCGTCCTGCTGATGGCGCTGGCGACCGCCGCGATCGTCGTGCTGGCGGCGCGCGCCGCGCATGACAGCCATCGCGGCACGATCGACGTGCTGCACCTGATGGGGGCGACCGATGTTCAGATCGCTCGCCTGTTCCAGCGTCGCATCGGCCTCGACGCGCTGTTCGGCGGCGCGCTCGGTTTCTCGGTCGCGCTGTTCGTGATCGTCCTGCTCGGCAGCCGGATGACCGCCACCGGGTCCGCCCTGCTTGCCGCGATCAGCCTGCCCTGGGCAAGCTGGATCATCCTTGCCCTGCTGCCTGTCGGCGGCGTGCTGCTGGCCACGCTCGCCGCGCGCTGGACGGTGCTGCGGTCGCTGGGGCGACTGCTATGATCGTGCGCCTCGCCGCCGTCACGCTGCTGGCGTGGATGCTGGGCTTTGCCTGGTTCGCGATCTTCCTGCCGCAACCCCAGGATGGCCGGCCGACCGACGCCATCGTCGTCCTGACCGGCGGCGCGGGACGGATCGACCGGGGCCTTGCGCTGTTGCAGGAAGGCGCGGCGAAGCGCATGCTGATTTCCGGCGTTGACCGATCCGTCCGCCCGGCTGAACTGGCGACGCAATATCATGCGCCCGAACGGCTGTTCGCCTGCTGCATCACGCTCGGTCGCGAAGCCATCGACACCAGGTCGAACGCGATCGAAACCGCCCGCTGGCTGGAACGGCGCCACTTCACCAGCGTGCGCCTTATCACCACCGACTGGCACATGCGCCGTGCCGGCCTGGAACTGCGTCAGGCCTTGCCGGGTCGCCCGACCATCGTCTACGACGCCGTTCCCAGCCGGCCCAGCCTCGCCATGCTGCTGCGGGAATATAACAAATATCTGCTGCGCCGGGCTGCGGCGCTGATCGGGATATGATCGCCGTCCCATGATCACTACGCTGCGCTCGCTTGCCTATATGCTGATCTTCTACGGCGGCTCGGTGCTCATGGTGCTGACGGCCCTGCTGGTCGCCTGGGTCCGACCCGCTGGCGTGGCCGCCGTGGCAACCGCCTGGGGGCGCTTCCACCGGCTCTGCGCGCGCTTTCTGCTGGGGCAGCGGGTGCGGATCGACGGCGATCTGCCGCACGGGTCCTATCTCTATATCCTGAAGCATGAATCGATGTTCGAGACCATCGACCTGCTGTGCCTGTTCGACCGGCCGGTGATCGCCGCCAAGCGCGAACTGCTCGACATCCCTCTTTGGGGCAATATCGCTCGCCGCTATGGCCTTGTCCCGGTCGAACGCGGTGCCGGGGCGAGCGCGATGCGGTCCCTGCTCGCCGCCGCCCGCCAGACTGTCGCGCAGGGCCGCCCGCTCTGCCTTTTTCCCGAAGGCACCCGCGTGCCCCATGGCGAAGCGCCGCCGCTACGCGCCGGCTTTGCGGGCCTCTACGCCATGCTCCGCCTGCCGGTCGTACCCATTGCCGTCGACAGCGGCAGGCTGGCACCGCGCGGCAGCTTCCACAAGCGAGCCGGCGTCATCACCTACAAGGTGGGGGAGATCGTCCCGCCCGGCCTCGACCGCCGGGAAGCGGAAGCGCGCGTCCATGCGGCCATCAATGCGCTCAATGGGCCTGTTGCTGGTAAGGACGATGAGCCGGAAAGTTAATGGCTGCGCCCGAAGTCGGGCTTTGGATCGTCCTGGCCCTGTTCGATGATCGACCGCCGGATCGCCCGGGTGCGGGTGAACAGGTTGAACAACGTGTCGCCATCATTCCAGCGGATCGCGCGCTGCAAGGTGGACAGATCCTCCGAAAAGCGCTGGAGCATCTCCAGCACCGCTTCCTTGTTGGCCAGGAACACGTCGCGCCACATCGTCGGGTCAGAAGCCGCGATGCGGGTGAAGTCGCGGAAGCCGCCTGCCGAATATTTGATGACTTCCGACTGGGTCACATCTTCCAGGTCGCTGGCCGTGCCGACGATGGTATAGGCGATCAGGTGGGGCAGGTGGCTGGTCACCGCCAGCACCAGGTCATGATGCTGCGGGTCCATGGTTTCAACGTCGGCACCGACACGATGCCAGAATTCGACGATGCGCGCGACCGCCGCCGGATCAGCACCGGCAGGCGGCGTCACGATGCACCAGCGGCCGCGGAACAGCGAGGCGAACCCCGCCTCCGGCCCGCTATTCTCGGTCCCCGCGACCGGATGCGCGGGGATGATCGTCCGGCCGGGCAGTGCGGCATTGAGCTGCGCCAGCACGTCCGCCTTGCAGGAACCAACGTCGCTGACGATGGCGTCGCCCGGCAGATCGTCGGCGATGTCCGCCGCCACCATGCCCATCGCGCGGACGGGCACGCACAATATCACCAGGTCCGCGTCAGTCACGGATGCGCCCGCCGTATCGGTCACATCGTCGCACAGGTCGATGGCGCGCGCGATCTCCCGCACGCGCGGATCGGCATCATGGCCTGTCACCCGGACCGTCGGCATATGGTCGCGGATCGCCCGCGCCAGGGATGAACCGATCAGGCCAAGGCCGATGATGGTGACGCGGGTGAAAGGCAGCATCGCTCAGGCCGCCTCCGCCATGGCGCGCAGCTTGGCCGCTATGCTGCGTACCTGCTGCTCGGTGCCGATCGTGATGCGAAGGCCATGGGGCAGGCCCTGTCCAGGCAGCCACCGGGTCGCATAGCCTTCGTCCCACAGCCCCTTCATCGCCGCCTCGGCGGTCAGCGCGCCCCCGAACAGGATCAGGATGAAGTTCGCCTTGCTCGGCACCGCGCGCAGGCCATGGTTGGACAGCGACGCGATTTCCCCCGCCAGCCATTCGCGCCACCGGCGATTATGCGCGCGGCTCGTCTCGACCCAGGCCTGGTCGTTGATCGCCGCGACCGCCGCCGCCTGTCCCGCGGCCGTCACGTTGAAGGGCGCGCGGATGCGGTGCAGCACGTCGATCACCTCCGCGCTGGCATAGCCCCAGCCGATGCGCTCCGCCGCAAGGCCGTAGATTTTGGAGAAGGTCCGGGTGACGAACACATTGGCGGCCGATTTCGCCAGTTCCAGCCCGCCATCATCCTCGTCCGCGTCCAGATATTCGGCATAGGCCTGGTCGAGCACGAACAATATGTCGGGCCGCAGCGCCGCGTGCAGCCGGGCAATATCCTCGCGCGGGGTCATCGTGCCGGTGGGGTTATTCGGGTTCGCCAGGAACAGGACCTTGGTCTTGTCGGTGACGCAGGCCAGCAGCGCGTCGATATCGGTCGCATAGTCCCTGTCGGGGGCGATCACCGGCGTGGCGCCCACCCGGCGCGCCGCGATGTCATAGACCGAAAAGCCGTAGCGCACATATAGCACTTCGTCCCCAGGCCCCGCATAGCCGCTCGCGGCGAGATGCAGCAACTCGTCGGACCCTGTGCCGTAGATCACCCGCGCGGGGTCCAGCCGATGCGCAGCCGCGATCGCCTCGCGCAGCTTCGCGGCACCCGGATCAGGGTATGTGGCCAGGTCCGCCGTCGCCGCCACCAGCGCCGCGCGCGCGGCCTCTCCGGTGCCCAGCGGGTTTTCGTTGGCCGACAGTTTGATCAGCGGCCGGCCATCGTCGGCCGCCGCCTTGCCCGGCACATAGGGGGAAATGCCGAGAATCCATTCCTTGGGCGCTGGTTTCGTCATGGCCGCGCTTTAGCGTCATCCGCGCCAAAGGCAAAGCGCGCTATGGGACCGGCGTCACCAGCGGCTTTCCGCCCGCCCAGGCGTCCAGATTGGCGAGTACCAGGTCAGCCATGGCACGGCGCGTGCCCTCGGTCGCGCTGCCCTGATGCGGCTGCAATACGACATGGTCCATCGCGAGGAGGGCGGGCGGCACGTGCGGTTCGTGGGCGAACACGTCCAGCCCCGCGCCGCCGATCCGCCCTTCCGCCAGCGCCGCCACCAGCGCATCCTCGTCAATCACGCTGCCCCGGCTGATATTGACGATCACCCCCTGGCTTCCCAGAGCGTCCAGCATCGCCCCGTCGACCAGCCCCTGCGTTTCCGGTCCGCCGGAGGTGGCGACGAGGATGGCATCGCTCTCCATCGCGAACTGGATCGGGTCGGCGACATAGCGATAGCGTACATCCTGGGCCGCGCGGCGGCTGTGATAGATGATCTCGCCGGCCACCGGCTCCAGCCGCCGGGCGATCGCGCGGCCGATCCGTCCCAGTCCCAATATGCCGATCCGCCGCCCCGTTACGCTGCCGCTAAGCTGTGGCTTCTCGCCCCGCGCCCATGCGCCGGACCGCACCATCCGGTCATTGGTCGCGATATTGCGTACCGCCGCATAGAGCAGCCCCACCGCAAGGTCGGCGACATCGTCGGTCAGCACGTCGGGCGTGTTGCTGACCATGATGCCTTTGGCGCGGGCATGATCGATGTCGACCTTGTCATAGCCTACCGAAAACAGCGCGATCATCTCCAGTTTCGGCAACGCGTCCATGATCGCGGCCTGCGCGCCGACCGACCCGAAGGACACCAGCGCCCGCGCCTGCCGCACCTCCGCGCCCAGTGTGGCCGGATCGGCATCGGCCGCTACGGCATGGACGATGAAGCGATGCCGCAGCGCCTCGTCCAGATAGGGGGACAGGGGGCCATAGGCGACGACCGGAACGGATGGGCTGGAAGTCATGGCCTTCCTCTAGTCGATCTTACCACGATTGACAGCCTCCGTCCGCAGTCCTAGCCCCACCGCCATGGCCAGCGCCCCGCTTTCCGATGACAGCCGTTTCGGCCTCCGCCGTCAGGTCCGCCTCGGCGGCCCCCTTCGGCTGGACAGCGGCGCCGCCCTCGCGCCGGTCGACATCGCCTATGAAACCTATGGGCGGATGAATGAGGACAGGTCCAACGTCATCCTCATCTGCCATGCGCTGACCGGCGACCAGTTCGTCGCCTCCGACCACCCCGTCACCGGCAAGCCCGGCTGGTGGTGGCGGATGGTGGGTGAAGGCAAGCCTGTGGACCCCGCGCGGCACTTCATCGTCTGCGCCAATGTCATCGGCAGCTGCATGGGGTCGAGCGGCCCGGCCAGCCTCGATCCCGGCACCAAGGCGCCCTACGCCATGCGCTTCCCGGTGCTGACCATCGCCGACATGGTACGGGCGCAGGCGCTGCTGCTCGATCATCTGGGGGTCCGCCGCCTGTCGGCCGTCATTGGCGGTTCGATGGGGGGTATGCAGGCGCTGACCTGGCCGACGCTTTACCCCGACCGCGTCGAAAGCTGCGTCGTCATCGCGTCGACCGCGCGCCACAGCGCCCAGAACATCGCTTTTCATGAAGTCGGACGGCAGGCGATCATGGCTGATCCGCACTGGCGCGGCGGCGACTATTATGCTGACGGCCAGGTGCCGAGCGCCGGCCTCGCCGTCGCCCGGATGGCCGCGCACATCACCTATCTCTCCGAAGCGGGCCTGACCGAGAAATTCGGCCGCCGCCTGCAGGGGCGCGACGCCAAGACCTTCGGCTTCGACGCCGACTTCCAGGTGGAATCCTATCTGCGTCATCAAGGGCTGAGCTTCGTCGAGCGGTTCGACGCCAACTCCTATCTCTACATCACCCGCGCCATGGACTATTATGACATTGCGGAGGATCATGGCGGCAGCCTCGCCACAGCCTTCACCGCCACCCGCGCGCGCTTCTGCCTCGTCAGCTTCGATACCGACTGGCTCTATCCCACCGCCGAATCCCGCGTCATCGTCCATGCCCTTAATGCCAGCGGCGCGCAGGCGAGCTTTGTCGAACTGTCCAGCCCCTTCGGCCATGACGCCTTCCTGCTCGAATGTCCCGAACTTAACCGCGTTGTCGACGGCTTCCTGAAGGGCGGTCGCGCGTGACCGAAGCGGGATTGCGGCCCGACCTTGCGCTTATCGCCCGCACCGTCACGCCGGGCGCCCGCGTGCTCGACGTCGGCTGCGGTGACGGCGCGCTGATGGCCGCGCTGCGCGACAGCAAGCAGGTCGACGCGCGCGGGCTGGAACTGGACGGCGGCAATGTCGCGGCGGCGGTGGGGCGCGGCCTCTCGGTCGTTCAGGGCGACGCCGACACCGACCTTACTTATTATCCCGACGCCAGCTTCGACTATGCGATCCTCAGCCAGACGCTGCAAACCACGCGGCGTCCCGACCGGGTAGTCGAGGAACTGCTGCGGATCGGCCGCCAGGCCTTCGTTTCCTTCCCCAATTTCGCCCATTGGCGCGGCCGGCTGTCGCTGATGTGGGGCGGGCGCATGCCGGTGACCCGCCTGTTGCCGGACACCTGGTATGATACGCTCAACATCCATCACGTCACCGTCGACGATTTCCGCGCGCTGGTGAAGGAGCGCGGCTGGGCGATCGATGGCCAATGGTTCCTGAAGGGCGACAAGGAAACCACCCACGCCAACGCCAATCTGTTCGCGGAACACGCGGTGTTCCTGCTGCGCAAATAGCTGCCTGGCGGCGGGAGCGCCCGTCGCCTTCCGAACGACCTAACGAAATGTCTTCACGATCGCGCCCAGGCGCTCCAGGTTTTCCCACTGGACCTCGGCGGGTTCGCGCTCCTGCGTGAAATAGAGCAGCATTCTCTTGAAGCCCATTGCATGCAGTTCCTCGACGCGCTTTTCCACGCTGTCTGTGGTCGAAAAGGCCGCCAGCGAATCGATGAGGACCGTGAGATCGAGATCGTCGAAGGAGCGGCCGGCGCGGTCGCATTCCTCGCGCAGGTCGTTTACAAAACCGGCCATTCTTTCGCCCTGGTCGACCGGCAGCCATCCGTCGCAATATTCCGCGGCGCGGGGCAGGGCCAGCCGGTTCCAGGCGCCCATCAGCACGCGTGGACCACCCGGCTGAACAGGCTTTGGACCGCACCACATCGGCTCGAAGTTGATCATTTCGCCAGAAAATTCGGCAATCTCGTTGTTCCAGATCTCGCGCATGGCCAGCACGCATTCCCGCGTATACTTCCAGCGATCCTTGAACTCGATGCCATAGTCCGCCATTTCCTCCGCGCTCCAGCCGGCGCCGACGCCCAATATCACGCGCCCGCCCGAAATCTGATCGAGCGTCGAAATCATTTTTGCCAGACGGATCGGATGATGTTCGGGAATGATCAGGATCGACGTGCCAAGCTTGAGCGTCGTCGTCGCGTCGGCGATGCTCATCAGGGTGAGGAGGGGATCGTACAGCTCGCGATAGGTCGCCGGCGTTTCCTTATATTCGGGACGCAGCGACTTCTGTCCGGTGGGCACGTGGGAATGTTCGCCAATCCAGATGGATTCGAAGCCGTTCGCCTCGGACCATTGGGCGACTTCCCTGGGCTGAAGCATGAAGTTCGTGAAAGCGGTCGTCAGACCAAATATGGGGCCGTCACCCATAGCATCTCTCCTATATTCACCGGGCGCTGGATCCGCCGCTTGTCGGCTTATCAAAGTCTGACCGCGTGTTGGCAACAGCCTACCGAAACAACCAGTTACTCCCTTTTCCTGCCTGTGAGCGGCCAGTCACCGTTCCCGCGTCGCGCTGAACCGGACCTTGGGGTGGCGTTCCTGCTGATAGCCGATATCCCACGCGCTTTTCGCCATGAAGACGAGATTGCCGTCGCGGTCCTTGGCCATGTTCGCGCCATTGAACGACACCAGGTCCTTGATCGCCGCGTCCTCGCCGGCAATCCACCGCGCAGTATCAAAGGGCGACGGCTCCAGCCCGGCCGCCACCTTATATTCCGCTTCCAGCCGCGAAATCAGCACGTCCAGCTGCAACTGCCCGACCACGCCGACGATCCAGTTGGACCCGATCTCGGGATAAAAGACCTGGATCACCCCCTCTTCGGACAAGTCGTCCAGCGCCTTCCTCAACTGCTTGGTCTTGGTCGGGTCCTTCAGCACCACGCGCCGCAATATTTCCGGCGCGAAATTGGGCAGCCCGGTAAAGCGCACGCCGGGCTTCTCGCTCAGCGTATCACCGACGCGCAGCGTGCCATGGTTGGGGATGCCGATGATATCGCCTGGAAACGCTTCGTCGGCAATCTCGCGGTCCTGCGCGAAAAAGAGGATCGGCGAATGGACCGCGATCGGCTTCCCGCTGCCCGACGGCGTCAGCTTCATGCCGCGCCGGAACTTGCCGGAACACAGTCGCATGAACGCGATGCGGTCGCGATGCTGCGGATCCATGTTCGCCTGCACCTTGAAGATGAAGCCGGTGACTTCGCTGTCTTCCGGCTCCACCGGCGCCGGTTCGGCCGGCTGCGCGCGCGGCGGCGGCGCATGGGCGGCGAGCGCGTCGATCAGCTCGGCAACGCCGAACAGCTTGAGCGCCGATCCGAAATAAACCGGCGTCAGGTCGCCGTGCCGATAGGCCGCCAGGTCGAAATCGGCATAGCCGCCGACCGCCAGCTCCGCCTCCTCGCGCAGCTTTTCCAGCCCCTGCGCCGAAATATGCTGCGCCAGCGCATCGTCCCTGATGCCCTCGACGAACACTTCCTTGCCTTCAAACTCTTTGCTCGGCCCGCTCGGCTGGCGCAGCCGGTTCTTCGCGAAGTCGTAAATCCCCTCGAACGTCCCGCCCATGCCAACGGGCCAGCTCATCGGACACACGTCCAGCGCGAGCGCATCCGCCACTTCGTCCAGCAGGGCAAAGGCGTCGCGGCCCTCCCGGTCGACCTTGTTGACGAAGGTGATGATCGGCACGTTGCGCAACCGGCAGACCTCGAACAGCTTGCGGGTCTGCGGCTCGATGCCCTTGGCCGCGTCGATCACCATCACCGCCGAATCCACCGCAGTCAGCGTCCGATAGGTATCTTCGGAAAAATCCTCGTGGCCCGGCGTGTCGAGCAGGTTGAAGGTCACCATCGACCCGTCCGCACTTGGCCGCTCGAACGTCATGACGGAACTGGTCACCGAAATGCCGCGCTGCTGCTCGATCTTCATCCAGTCCGACCGCGCCCGCCGGTTCGCCCCGCGCGCCTTGACCTCACCGGCGAGGTGAATGGCGCCGCCCTCCAGCAGCAGCTTCTCGGTCAGGGTGGTCTTGCCTGCGTCGGGGTGGGAAATGATCGCAAAGGTGCGGCGGGAAGGAATGGTCATGGCGCGCCATATAGCGATTCCCGCAGGATACGCCAGCCGGCCAGCCCGGCAGCGCCAGGGCACCAGCGTCAGGGCACCAGCGTCACGTCCATGCGGAACCGCCGTGCGTCGCCCGGCAACAGCCGCATGATGCCCTGCTTGTCCCAGACATCGCCGGTAAAGCCGGTCGCATCGGCCATCCCCGCCCAGGGTTCGACGCAGAGGTAGCGCGCGCCGGGCTTCTGCCACAGGCCGAGCCAGGGCGTGTCGGGAAAGTCGATTTTCAGTCGGGGCTGCCTCGGCACGCCCCAGAGCAGGCTATGGCTTTCCAGCTGGTCCCAGATCAGCGCGTCGCCTTCGAACATGGCATGGGTCGGGTGCAGCACGCGGCCCTTGACCGGAGAGGGCACGCTTTCCAGCGCGATCAGGCCCGGTTCCTCACCCACGCGGCGGATCGGTCCCGGCTCTGCTTTCTCGAACTCCACCCGATGCTCCGCCGCCGTGCCGCCGAAGGGCAGGGGCCAGGCAAAGGCCGGGTGAAAGCCGAAGGAAAAGGGCATGTCCGCCTCCCCCCGGTTCATCACCTCAGCCGTCATCATCAGCGTCGACCCGGTGATGGCGAAGTGCATCTCCAGCCGGAAATCGAACGGATAGACGGCGCGCGTGCTGGCGTCCGCTTCCAGCCGGAAGGTCACCGTGTCGCGATGATGTTCGACCTGCGCGAAGGCCATCCGCCGGGCAAAGCCATGTTGCGGCATGGCGAACGCGTGGCCTTCCAGTCGATACACGTCACCGCGCGACCGCCCGACGAAGGGAAAGAGCAGCGGCGCATGTCCGGTCCACCAGCGCGGATCGGCGTCGGTCATCAACTCCCGCCCATCGGCGTCCGTGAGCGACCATAGCTCGGCCCCCAGCGGATTGATCCTGGCGCTTAACCCGTCCGATGCGATCTCAATCAGTTCGTCCGACATCCCCACCTCCTTCGACCCAGCGCATTCGCGTCTGGACCGTGTGCGAACCGGGCGGACGAAGGGGGATCACCCCCGCAGCGTTCCGCCCAGCTTCTCCGCCGCCTTCACCACCGAGGCGCTGATTGCGTCCAGCTCTTCCTGGGAAAAGCTCTTCTCACCGGGTTGCAGCGTAACCTCGATCGCCAGGCTTTTGCGCCCCGCCTCCACGCCGGGACCGACGAAGACGTCGAACAGCCGCGCATCGACGATGCTCTTCTTGTCCGCGCCCCTGACTGCCCGGACCAGCGCATCGGCTTCGACGGCCTCGTCGATGACAAAGGCAAAGTCCCGCTTCACCGCCTGCAAGGCCGGCGGCGCGTAAGGCGGGCGCATGAAGCCGCTCTTCCGTTTGGCCGGAATCGCATCCAGGAAGATTTCGCCGGCGACGACGGTGCCCGCCAGGGAAAATTGCTTCGCTAACGAAGGATGAAGCACGCCAAATTCGGCCAGAACGGTCTTGGGGCCGAGCCGCAACGTGCCGGATTGGCCCGGATGATAGGCGCCGGATGCGTCGCCGAAACCTTGCAGATTGCCAACCGGCGCGCCGGCGGCGGCAAGCAGCGCCAACACTTCGCCCTTGGCGTCGAAAGCCGAAAACACCTGCGCCTTGCCCGTCTGCCATCCGCGCGGCAATTTCTCGCCCGCTAGCACAAAGCCGACCGTGGCTCGTTCCTTGTCGGCGAAATAGCGCCGACCCAGTTCGAACAGCCGTACCGATGTCGCGCCGCGATCCATGTTGCGCCGCGTGGCGGACAACAGGCCCGGCAGTAGCGACGGCCGCATGACCTTCAGATCCTCGGAGATCGGGTTGGCAAGCGTCCAGTCGCCGCCGCCGACCGATGCCGCTTCCTTCTCGGAAATGAAGGACCAGTTGATCGCTTCGGCCAGGCCCCGCGCGGCTGCCGTCCGGCGTACCCGCCGCTCGACATTCTGCTCAGGCGTCGCGGTCGGCCTGGCCACGCCGGGGGCACGGGGCAGGGGGGTGGACGGGACCTGGTCCAGCCCGACGATCCGCACCACTTCCTCGACAATGTCGGGCCAGCCGTCGATATCCCGCCGCCAGCTCGGCACTGTCACCGTCCAGTTGGCCGGCGTCGTCACTGGCATGTCGTCTTCATGATGGACGTCGGGATCATGGCTCGCAACGCCAAAGCCCAGGCTTTCCAGAATGCGCTTCTGCTCGTCTTCCGCCACGTCGACCCCGGCCAGCGTCCGGCATTGCGCCGGATCGTAGGCGACGATCCGGGCGGTGATCGGCGGTTCGCCCGCGCGCGTCGCCTGGCTCGCCGTGCCGCCGCACAGTTCCGTCACCAGATAGGTCGCGATCGACAGGCCGTCGTCCAGGAATGCCGGGTCGACGCCCCGCTCGAACCGGGCGCGCGCGTCGCTGCTCAGCGCCAGCTTCTGCCCCGTCACCGCGATCCGCTCCGGCGTGAAATAGGCGCATTCGATCAGCACGTCGCTCGTGGCATCGCTTGCGCCGGAATGTTCGCCGCCCATGATGCCGCCAATGTCATGCACGGCCTCATCGTCGGCGATGACGGTCATCATCTCGTCGACCGTATAGCTCTTGCCGTTGAGAGCCAGCACCTGCTCGCCGGGCTTGCCCCGACGCGCGACCAGCGGCCCTTTCAGCGTTGCCAGATCATAGACATGCAGCGGGCGGCCGAGGTCGATCATGATATAGTTGGTGATGTCGACCAGCGCGCTGATCGGCTTTTGCCCGATCGCCTTCAGCCGCTTCGCCATCCATGCGGGCGAAGCGCCGTTTCTGACGCCCTTCACCGTCCGCGCGAAAAAGGCCGGGCAGCCGTCGGCATCCTCGATCCGCACATCGGGGCCCGCGCCGATGCCCTCGATCATCGGCACGATGATGGGATTGAGCGTGCCCAGCCCCGCCGCCGCAAGGTCGCGCGCAATGCCGCGCACGCCCATGCAGTCCTGGCGATTGGGTGTTATACTCACATCGATCACCGGGTCGTCGAGGCCGGCCCATCGGGCATAGGCCTGCCCCACCGGCGCATCCGCGTCTAATTCGATAATTCCTTCATGATCTTCGCCCAGTTCCAGTTCCCGGAACGAACACATCATGCCGTTGGATTCGACCCCGCGAATGGCGGTCTTCTTCAGCACCATGCCGTTGACCGGCACCACCGCGCCCTCGGTCCCGAACACGCCGACCAACCCGGCGCGCGCATTGGGTGCGCCGCACACGACCTGCAACGGCCCGTCGCCCGCATCCACGGTCAGCACCCGCAACTTGTCGGCCTGCGGATGCGGGTCGGCGGTCAGCACCCTGGCGATGCGGAAGGGCGCGAGCTTTTCCGCCGGATTCTCGACGCCCTCCACCTCCAGGCCGATATTGGTCAGTCCCTTGAGGATCGCGCCCAGGTCGGCATCGGTGGCAAGATGAGTCTTGAGCCAGCTCAGCGTGAACTTCATGCGCCCACTCCTCCGCTCAGCGTCGGCACGTCCAGCGCCGAGAAGCCATAATGTTTCAGCCAGCGCAAATCGCCGTCGAAGAAAGCGCGCAAGTCGTTCATCCCGTATTTCAGCATGGCGAGCCGGTCGACGCCGGTGCCGAAGGCAAAGCCCTGCCATTCGTCGGGGTCGAGTCCGCACGCCTCGATCACCCGGCGATTGACCATGCCGCTGCCCAGCACTTCCAGCCAGCCACCGCCCGCGCTGTCGCCGTCGCCGCCGATGACCCGCTGCCCGCTCACCAGCGTGTAGCCGACATCGACCTCGACTGACGGTTCGGTGAAGGGGAAATAGCTCGGCCGCAGCCGCAGGACGATGTCATCCCGCTCGAAGAAAGCCTTGAGGAATGTCTCCAGCGTCCATTTCAGGTGCCCGAGGGTGATGCCCCTGTCGATCACCAGCCCCTCGATCTGGTGGAACATCGGCGTGTGCGTGGCGTCGCTGTCCGACCGATAGACCCTGCCCGGCGCGATGATGCGGATCGGCGGCTCGCCGTTCATCATCGTGCGGATCTGCACCGGCGAGGTGTGGGTGCGCAGCAGCATCTTCTGCCCGTCCTTGTCGTCGGGGAAATAGAAGGTGTCGTGCATCGCCCGCGCCGGATGCGTCTCGGGAATGTTGAGTGCGGTGAAATTATGCCAGTCGTCCTCGATCTCCGGCCCGGTCGCGACCGAAAAGCCCAGGTCCGCGAATATCTCCGCCAGTTCGTCCATCACCTGGGATACCGGATGGACCGATCCCTGCGCGCCGACATCGGCGGGCAGCGTCATGTCGATCTTCTCGGCCGCCAGCTTCGCGTCGAGCGCTGCCGCTTCCAGCGCCGCCTTCCGCTCGGCCAGCGCCGCCGCCACGCCTTCGCGCAGATCCTGGATCGGCGGGCCTTTTTCCAGCCGCTCTTGCGGACTCATCGCCCCGAGCGTCTTGAGCAGGCCCGTCACCACGCCGTTCTTGCCCATCGAACTCACCCGCAGCGCCTCCAGCGCTTCCAGCGTGTCGGCGGCCGCGATGTCGGCGATCAGGCCGGCTTTCAGTGCGCTAATCTCACTCATGATGCTCTGTCATTCCCGCGAAGGCGTAACTATGCGGGCGCCTTAGCCGGGAGCGCCGCGCAAGGGAAGGGTCAGGCCCGCGCGCCCAGCAGCGCGCCGCCAAAGCCGATGAACAGCGTGCCCGTCGCCCGGTTGAACAGCCGCTGCCGGCTGGCCGGCGCCAGCCAGCGCTTCAGCTTCATTCCGCCAAGCGCATAGACGCTGTACCAGAAGCTTTCGACGACGACGAAGCTCACCACCAATATCGCCAACTGTGGTGCGAAGGGCCGCGCGGTATCGATAAACTGCGGGAACAGCGCAGCCGCAAAGACGATCAGCTTGGGATTGGACAGCCCGGTGAGGAGCGCGGTGCCATAGAGCGCCCGGTTCCGCATGGGCCGGGTGGGCGATATGGCGTCCACCGGCCCCACCGGGGCGCGCCACGCCCTGATCCCCAGCCAGATCAGATAGGCCACACCGGCGTAGCGCAGCACGTCGAACAGGCGGGGCGACGCCTTCAGCAGCGCGCCCAACCCCAGCGCCGATGCCATCAGGCACAGCAGCACGGCGCTCATCAGGCCCGCCATCGTCATCATCGCGCGGCGCGGTCCATGCGTCATGCTCTGGGTCGCGACATGCAGCATGTTCGGTCCCGGCGTTCCCGAGATCAGGAACACAGCCGTGACATACAACCACCAGACATGCAGCGACATGGCATTGAGCCTCCCAAAGGGCGGAACGGAAAAAGGGCGCCGAAGGCATCTGCCCCGGCGCCCCTTGGACGATCTTGCGATCGTTCTGGCTCAGGCCGCCGGCAGCGCAGCCTTCGCTTGGGCGATGATGGCGCTGAACGCCTCGCCTTCGTGCATCGCGATGTCGGCCAGCACCTTGCGGTCCAAGTCGACGCCCGCCAGCTTCAGGCCGTGCATGAACTGCGAATAGGTCAGCCCTTCGGCCCGAACGCCGGCGTTGATGCGCTGGATCCACAGGCCACGGAAGGACCGCTTCTTGACCTTGCGGTCGCGATAGGCGTACTGGCCGGCCTTTTCGACGGCCTGGCGAGCGATACGGATCGTATTCTTGCGACGGCCATAATAGCCCTTCGCCTGATCCAAAATCCTCTTATGCTTCGCCTTGGTGGTCGTGCCACGTTTTACGCGTGCCATGTGCCTCTACTCCTTACTTCAGGCCGTAGGGCGCCCAGAGGCGCACGTGAGCCACGTCGGCATCGGACAAGACCGACGTGCCGCGGTTCTGGCGGATATATTTGGCGTTGTGGCTGATCAGGCGGTGACGCTTGCCAGCGACGCCATGCTTGACCTTGCCGGAAGCGGTGAACTTGAAGCGCTTCTTCACACCGCTCTTGGTCTTGAGCTTGGGCATTTTCGTCTCCTTCTTCAGCGCGACGATTACGGACAGCCACGGCAGCCCTAGTTGGCCGGGCGGTCCTTCCAAATATCGCGAAGGGGCGCCCATAGTCGGAAGTCTCCGCCAAGGCAAGGCGATTCGGACCCAAAACCCCCATTCGGCGTTGTTGCGCCATGGCCGACGCCGATCCCCTGCGGCCGGGCTCCCCGGCCAGCGTTGCTTCGCCGCCCCCAACGCCGGCGGCAGGGGCGAGGCATGTCTGGTCGCGCACGCGCGATCGATGGCGCCAGGTGCCCTGGCCGCTCCGGGTTCTCGCCTATGTCGTCAGCGCCATCTTTCTCGTCTGGCTGATCCTCTTCATCACCAAGGGACGTTTCCTCAAACATCCCTTCGAACGCTTCCTCGCCCACCGCCTCGAACGGCAGGTGAAAGTAGAGGGCGATTTCCAGCTCTATTTCGATCCCATCACGCTCAAATTCCGCGCCGAAAAGATGGTGATCGCCAATACGCCCTGGGCCAGCCGGCCGAACGTCTTCCAGGCCGATGTCATCGATACGCGCATCGCGCCGCTCAGCCTTGTCTTCGGCGACAAATATCGTGTCCGCTGGCTGGAACTGCGCAATGGCGCAACCGACCTCGAATGGTCGCGCGACGGCAAGAGCAACACATGGACCTTCGGCGACCCGAACAGGAAGGGTGAGGCGCTCAACCTGCCGCTGATCCGCCGGGCGCTGCTGGCGGGCACCACCCTGCGCTATCGTGATCCGCGCATGCAGCTTTCCACCGACATCCGCTTTGAGACGGTGAGGGCGCAGGACACCCGCTTCGCCAGCGACGTGCGCTTCAGGGGCGACGGCATGATGCGGCAGCGTCCCTTCACCCTGAGCGGCGGCCTGCTCTCACCCAACGAAACCGTCACCGGCGGCAGGAACAGCCTGGCCCTTCATGCCCAATCCGGTTCCACGATCCTGGAAGTCAGCGGCACGCTGCCAGGCGCGACGGAGATTGAGGGCGCCGACCTGCGCCTGATGACGCGCGGCCCGAATCTCGCGCTGCTGTTCGATTATCTGGGCGTCGCGATTCCCGAAACCCGCGCTTATCATTTTACGTCCGCGCTCACCAAGGAAGGCGGCGAGTGGCGATTCACCCATCTTAAGGGGCATTTCGGCGACAGCGATCTGGCTGGCCGCATGACCGTATCTCGGCCGGACAATCGCCTGCTGCTGAAGGCGAATCTCGCCACCCGGACGCTCGACATCCTCGATGTAGGGCCGTTCATCGGCTATGATCCCAAGCGGCTGGAGGCGCAGGGCGGCAGCGGCGCGATCCAGAGCGTGAACGGCACCCCGCGCATTCTCCCCGACGCGCCTCTGAGGGTCGAAGCCTTGCGCAATTTCGACGCGAATGTGCGCTACGACGTGCGTCAGGTTCGCGCGCCCCATGTGCCCATTTCCGATATCGGCCTGACGCTCGCGCTCAAGCACAGCGTGCTGACGCTCTCGCCGCTCACCTTCGATATGTCCGGCGGCCATGTCAGTTCGGACATAGAGATCGACGCCCGCGGCCATCCGGTCCGGACCCGCTATGACGTGCGCCTGTCGCCCACGCCCATGGGCAAGCTGCTCGGCAGTTGGGGCGTGGAGGAGGCAGGCACTACCGGCGTCGTCAAGGCGCGTGTGCAGATGACCGGGGTGGGCGATACGGTGCATGATTCGCTCGGCACGTCGAATGGGCGCATCGCCGTGATCCTGCCGGCCGGCACGATGTGGGCGCGCAACGTGCAACTGTCCGAACTCGACATCGGCACCTTCATCACCAAGATGTTTGAAAAGAAGCTGAAGCAGCCGGTGCAGATCAATTGCGGCCTCATCGCCTTCACCGTCCGCAACGGCATCGCTGCTGCCGATCCGATCATCATCGATACCAGCAAGAATGTGATGCTGGGGCGCGGGGGCTTTTCCTTCAAGAATGAGAGCCTCGACCTTGCCTTCCGCGCCGACGGCAAGAAATTCAGCCTCTTTTCCGGCCAGTCGCCGGTGGGCATCAACGGCTATTTCGCCCGTCCCGCTATCAATGTCATCAGCCCCGAACTGATCGCGCGCGGCGGCGCTGCCGCCGCGCTGGGCATCGTCGCCACGCCCTTGGCCTCGGTTCTTGCCTTCGTCGACATCGGCGACGCCAAGAGCGCCGCCTGCGGCCCCGTGCTTGCCGGCGCGACAGCAGCGGCACAGCGGACAAAGAGCGGCAAGCCGCGCGACGATGTCGGCCGCGGCACCACCGCCAAGGATGAATCGGGCAAGGGCAGCAGTGGGGAACAGAAAGCGCAGAGAAAGAAGTTCCTGGGCATATTCTGACCGCCATCGGCCATTGCCTTGTCCTATGAAAGGAAGTGTCTGACCATGACCGCGACGCGCTGGGAGGTCCTCACCACAGACATCACCCGTTGCGCGACCCAGGCCATCGTCAACGCCGCGAACAGCAGCCTGCTCGGCGGCGGCGGCGTCGATGGCGCCATCCATCGCGCCGCCGGCCCCGAACTGCTGGCCGAATGTCGCACGCTGGGAGGCTGCCCGACCGGCGAAGCCCGGATCACGGGCGCCTATCGTCTGCCCGCCGCCCATGTCATCCACACGGTCGGCCCCGTCTGGCGCGGCGGCGGCGCGGCCGAACACGCGCTGCTTGCCAGCTGCTATCGCAATTCGCTGGCCCTCGCCCGCGCGCACGGGCTTCGCAGCATTGCCTTTCCTGCGATCTCGACCGGCATCTACGGCTTTCCCAAGGATCAGGCCGCCACCGTCGCCGCCGGGGCGGTGAAGGCGGAACTCGCTGCTTTCCCGGCCGCCTTCGACCTGCTGCTCTTCATCTGCTTCGATGAGGACAGCCGCGCCATCTACGCCGACGCGGTTCGGCGTCAGGCGGATTGACCGTCAATGGTGGTGGTCGTGCCGCCCCTCGGCGAGTGCCTCGAGCACATCGTCCAGCCGGGCCGGATCGCCCAGCGCGATGACGCGCCCGTCGCTGTCCGCCGTGATCGGCTCGCCGGTCCAGTCGCACATTCGCCCGCCCGCGCCTTCGACGACCGGAACCAGAGCGGCGATATCATGCAGTTTCAATCCCGCCTCGATGACGATGTCGACATGTCCGGACGCCACCAGCGCATAATTATAGCAGTCTCCGCCCCAGACGGTGTCGCGGCACCGTGCGGCGAGGCGAGAGAAATGCTCGCCGGTGCAGCCGGGGAAATATTGCGGGCCGGTGCTGGCAAGGATCGCCTCCTCCAGTGAGCGGCAGGCGCGGGTCGTCACCGGCTTGCCGTTGAAGCTGGTAGGCTGGCCCATCATGCCCGCCCAGCGCTCGCCCGCGACCGGCTGGTCGATGATGCCGATGGTCGGCCAGCCCGCCTCGGTCAGGGCGACCAGCGTGCCGAAGATCGGCCGCCCGGCGATGAAGCTGCGCGTGCCGTCGATCGGGTCCAATATCCACACGCGCTCGGCGTCCTCGCGGGTCGCGCCATATTCCTCGCCGATGATACCGTCGCCCGGCCGTTCCTTTTCCAATATTGCCCGGATCGCCGCTTCCGCTGCCTTGTCGGCCTCGGTCACCGGCGATTTGTCAGACTTGAATTCCAGGTCGTAGCGCGCCCGGAAAAAGGGCAGGATCGCGGCAGCAGCGGCATCGGCAAGGCGGTGGGCAAGGGCCAGATCGTCGCGGGTGGTCATCGCACCCGCCTAGCGGCAAAGCGGCCATCGCGCTAGGCTGGCCCGTCGTGATTCCCAGTCCCTGGAGGAGGAAAAAGATGCCCGGCTCTCCCGTCATTCCCGGACTGCGTTACGCCGACGCGCCTGGCGCGATCCGCTTCCTGTGCGACGCCTTCGGCTTTGAACTGCGCGCAAGTTATGAGGACGATGCTGATCCCCGCATCATCCACCATGCCGAACTGGTGCTGGGGGACGGCATGGTGATGCTCGGCAGCGCGCGGGATGGCGAAGGTGAATCGCTCTACAGCTGGACCACGCCGCGCGACCTGGGCGGCGTGACCGCCTGCATCTATGTCGTGGTGCCGGATGCCGACGCCCACTGCCTCCACGCGCGCAACGAAGGCGCGGTCGTGGTCAGCGAGCCGCATGACAATCAGGGCTATCCCGGCCGCGGCTATGAGGCGCTGGACCCGGAAGGGAATGTCTGGAGCTTCGGCACCTATGACCCTTGGGCTGGGCAGGTTTAAGCCTTCCGCAACCGATCCGGCGCTAGACTGTTGCGCGGAAGGGAGCATGGCGTGGCGCTGGTCGGCTGGATTTTGAGTTTCTTGGCCCTGTTCGGCGCGCTGGCGCTGCGGCAGGACGTGCCGGTCGGCGGATCGATCATCCTGTCGAATCTGCTGTTTGCGCTGGCCCTGCTCGCCTGCCCGATAGTGTGGCAGGACAAGCCGCTTGGCATTTCGCGCAAGCAGCGCATCCTCACGGCCCTGATCGCGGTCTTCTGCCTCCCGCTGCTGTTGCTGCCGCCCGGCTGAAAGTCGCGCGGCGCAACTTTCACAGGCGATCAGTCGAACAGGCTGGACACCGAGCTTTCATCGGCGATGCGCTTGATCGCCTCGCCCAGCAACGGCGCGATCGGCAGGTGACGGATGTTCTTGGCACTGCACACCGCGTCGCTGCCCTGGATCGAATCGGTGATCACCAGTTCCTTGAGTTCCGACGCATCGACGCGCGCCACCGCGCCGCCCGACAGCACGCCGTGGCTCACATAGGCGACCACTTCCTCTGCGCCCTGGGCCTTGAGCGCCGCCGCCGCATTGCAGAGCGTCCCGGCCGAATCGACGATATCGTCGATCAGGACGCAGAAGCGGCCTTTCACGTCGCCGATGATGTTCATGACTTCCGATTCGCCTGCCCGCTCGCGTCGCTTGTCGACGATGGCGAGGGGCGCGTTGTCGAGCCGCTTGGCCAGCGCACGCGCGCGCACCACGCCGCCCACGTCGGGCGACACGACCATCAGGTTGCGACCACCAAAGCGCGCCTGGATGTCGGCGGACATGACCGGCGCGCCAAAAAGATTGTCAGTCGGAATGTCGAAAAAGCCCTGGATCTGTCCGGCATGCAGATCGACCGACAGCACCCGGTTGGCGCCGGCCGTGGTGATGAGGTTCGCCACCAGCTTGGCGCTGATCGGGGTACGGGGTCCCGGCTTCCGGTCCTGCCGGGCATAGCCGAAATAGGGGAGGACCGCCGTGATTCGCTTGGCCGACGCGCGCTTGAGCGCGTCGATCATGATCAGCAATTCCATCAGATTGTCGTTCGTCGGATAGCTGGTCGACTGCAGCACGAACACGTCCTCGCCCCGGACATTCTCATGGATTTCCACGAAAACTTCCTCGTCGGCGAAGCGGCGGACGCTGGCGTCCGTCAGGGGAATCTCGATATAGTCGGCAATGGCGGCCGCTAGCGGCTTGTTGGAATTGCCGGTCATGAGTTTCATGGCCTGGACCCCCGTGACGAATTGATGACGCTGGATGAAACGCGGCCCCTTTAGCGGGGGTTGCCGCCACTGGAAAGGCGCTTTTGCGCCCGCCGCCAAAATGCTCTAACGCGCCGGTCATGACCGACAAACTTGTGATCGCCCTGGCGCAGATGACCCAATCGGTGGGTGACCTTGCGGCCAATGCCGACGCCATGCTCGAATGGCGCGCGCGGGCGAAGGGCGCCGACCTCATCGTCTATCCCGAACTGCAACTGATCGGCTATCCGCCCGAGGATCTGGTGCTCAAGCCCGCGCTGGTGGATCGCGCCAATCACGAGCTGGACCGGCTGGCGCAGGCGACCGCCGACGGCGGCCCGGCCATGCTGGTCGGCACCGTAGTCGCGGCGCAGGGCGTGCTCTTCAATGTCGTCGCCCTGCTTGAAGATGGTGCCGTTACGGCCATCCGCCAGAAGCGCGAACTGCCCAATTACGGGACGTTCGATGAAAAGCGGCTGTTCGCTCCGGGACCGCTGCCCGCGCCGATCGACTTTCGCGGCGTGAAGATCGGCGTGCCGATCTGTGAGGATATCTGGTTCCCCTTCGTCACCGCGCATCTGCGGGCCGAAGGCGCGGAAATCCTCATCAGCCCCAATGGCAGCCCCTATGAAATCGACAAGGACGACCGCCGCATCAATGCCGTCGCCGGCACCCGCGTCCGGGAAACCGGCCTGCCGCTCATCTATCTCAACCGGGTTGGCGGCCAGGACGAGCTGGTGTTCGACGGCGCCTCTTTCGTCTTGAACGCGGACCTGAGTCTCGCGCAGCAGCTCCCCGACTGGGAGGAATCGCTCGTCCTCACCAGTTGGGAAAAATGGGACGGCCAGTGGCTCTGCCTGCCCGGCGATCGCCATCCACTCGATGAACGGCCGGCCGACATTTACAACGCGATGGTGCTGGGCCTGCGCGACTATGTGAACAGGAACCGCTTTCCCGGCGTCGTCCTTGGCCTGTCGGGTGGCATCGATTCCGCCCTGTCCGCTGCGGTCGCGGTCGATGCGCTGGGCGCCGAGCGGGTCTGGTGCGTGATGATGCCCTCGCGCTTCACCAGCCAGGAAAGCCTGGACGACGCGGTCGAATGTGCCCGCCTGCTCGGGGTCCGCTACGATACGATCCCGATCGAACCGGCCGTTGCAGCCTTCGACGCCATGCTCGCCCCCGTCTTCACCGGCCGCGACCGCGACCTCACCGAAGAGAATATCCAGTCGCGCATCCGCGGCCTCACGCTCATGGGCCTCTCCAACAAGTTCGGCCACATGCTGCTCACCACCGGCAACAAGAGCGAGATGTCGGTCGGCTACGCCACCATCTATGGCGACATGGCGGGCGGCTATTCCGTGCTGAAAGACGCCTACAAGACCACGGTCTTCGACCTCAGCCGCTGGCGGAACCACAATGTCCCGTCGCTGGGCGAAGCCTTCGGCCCCAGGGGACCCGTCATGCCCGAGCGCGTCATCACCAAGCCGCCCACGGCCGAACTGCGCGATAACCAGAAGGATGAGGACAGCCTGCCGCCCTATGAGGTGCTGGACCCGATCCTCTATGGCCTGGTCGAAGAGGAACTCTCGGTCGAGCAACTGGTCGCCCGAGGCTTCGACGAGGACATCGTCGCCCGCATCGAGCGGCTGCTCTATGTCGCCGAATATAAGCGCCGGCAGTCGCCGCCGGGCGTCAAACTCGGCTCCCGCAATTTCGGCCGCGACCGCCGCTATCCCATCACCAACGCGTTCCGCACGACATAATCGCCCCCATCCGTTCGGTTCGAGCAGCGTCGAGCCTGTCCAGGAGCGTCCGTCGAAAATCGTTCCCGACGCGCTCGAACCGAACGGCGGCAGGATTGGACCCATGACCGTCATCACCCGCTTCGCTCCATCGCCGACCGGCAATCTCCATGTCGGCAACATACGCGCCGCGCTCCACAACTGGCTGTGGGCGCGCAAGAGCGGGGGGCAATTCCTGCTGCGGCTTGACGATACCGACGTGGAACGCTCCCGCCCCGAATATGCCGACGCGATCAAGGCTGACCTCGCATGGCTCGGACTCCACTGGGACGGAGCGGAAAAACAGTCCGACCGCTTCGCCCTCTATGAGGAGAAGTTCGCGGCGCTCAAGGCCTCGGGCCATGTGTATCCCGCCTATGAAACGAGCCAGGAACTGGACCTGCGCCGCAAGGTCCTGCTCGGGCGCGGCCTGCCGCCGGTCTATGACCGCGCTGCTCTGGCGCTCACCGCTGACCAGATCGCCGCATATGAAGCCGAAGGCCGCCGGCCGCACTGGCGCTTCAGGCTGGACCATGACCAGCCGATCGCCTGGACCGACCTTATCCGGGGCGAACAGCGCTTTGACCCCAGGTTGCTCTCCGACCCGGTGATCCGGCGCGCAGACGGCAGCTGGCTCTACATGCTCCCATCGGTGATCGATGATGTCGCCATGGGCGTCACCCATGTGCTGCGCGGTGAGGACCATGTCTCCAACACCGCGACCCAGATCCAGATGTTCGCTGCGCTTGGCGCCTCGCTGCCGCGCTTCGCTCATGAAGCGCTGCTGACCGGCAGCGAAGGCAAGCTTTCCAAGCGCCTTGGCTCGCTCGGCGTCGCGCATTTCCGCGAGATCGGCCTTGAACCGATGGCCATCCTCTCGCTGCTCGCGCGCCTGGGCAGCGCAATGCCGATCGAACCCTTCGCTGATATCCAGCCTTTGATCGACAGCTTCGACTTCGCCCATTTCGGCCGCGCCCCCGCCCGCTTCGACGAGGCCGAACTGGCGGCGCTCAACCAGAAGATCGTCCATCTTCTTCCCTATGCCGCCGTCGCCGATCGCCTGCCCAAGGGCATGGATGAAGCCGCCTGGGACGCCATCCGCCCGAATCTGGAAACCGTCGCGCGTGCCGCCGATTGGTGGGGCATCGTCACCGGCCCGATCGACGCGCCCGCGCCTGCGGAGGAGGATCGCGAATTCCTGCGCAGCGCGCACCATATGCTGTCGGATGCAGCCTTTGACGCGGATATCTGGCGAACGCTCACCAACCGCCTCAAGGAAGCGACCGGCCGCAAGGGCAAGACCCTGTTCCTCCCGCTCCGGCGTGCGCTCACGGGCCTCGACCACGGCCCCGACATGGCCCAGATGCTGCCGCTTATCGGCCGGGACGAGGCGTTGAAGCGGCTCAGCGTCTGAAGCGCGTCAGCTCCGAATAGCCTCCAGAGCTTTCCCCACGGCCAATATTCCTTCGGGCGCGGCGGCAAAGCCCATATGGGTGCAATCCACCTCGATCGCGCGATCGCGTTCGCCCGCGCGGCCCTTGGCGCATTCGGGCAGGATCACGCCGTCGCGCCGCGACCATAGAGCGACCGTCGGCACCGGCGGCTTCACTTCGCGATGGCAGGTGAACGGCGGCTGGTCGACCGGAAAACCGGACACCAGTTGATACAGCCGCCAAGCGTGATTGGCGCGCGGATTGCCGGAAAAGGGCGTGCCCATCGTCACCACCCCATCCACCTTGTGCGTGGCGAATTTCGCATATTCCCGCGCGAACAGCCCGCCCAGGCTCCAGCCCACCAAGGTGACGCGCGCGCCGCTGCGCCGGCGGATCGCGTCGACGCGCCGGTCGATCTGATGCAGGCTGTCGGGCCGCGGTCCGACATTGCGCCCCATGCCCCAGCCATGCGCCTCATATCCTGCCGCTTCCAGTATCGCCCGCAACGGTTCCATCCGCTGTTCCGACGCGAGCAGCCCGGGGATCAACAGCAGGGGCCGCCCATCGCCCCGAATCGACTTTGCAAGTTCGGACGCCTGCGCCCGAGTCCGCGCCAGATCGAAAGGCATGCTCGCATTGCCCAGCAGATGCTGGATCGCAGGCCGCTGTGCCCCGGATTGCCCGCCGGCTAACCATCCCTTCCAGAAACTGACATTGGCATAAGGCGGCACGAAAACGGGTCCTCCGACGAAAAGCGAAAGATGACATTCTCATGACAAATACACCGTGCGTCCAATAGTTTCCCATCCGACGCCAACGGTTCGTCGATTGTGACAATGATCAGCGGTGTCGGGAGGGGCGGTTCAAGGCGCGAGCGGAGAGCCCTGCGCGACCGCACCGCCATCGGCCGCGCGCAGCTGGCGCGGCTCCAATATCGCGGCCGTCTCGATAAGGTCTAGCGCCCGGCGCGCCTCCAGATAGCGGCGGGCATATTGCATCCAGCGATCAGCCACCGTCCGGCCCGGCATTTGCTCGACCTCGGCCAGCGCGGCATTCACGCGCCCCCCGTCGATATAGCGCGCCGCCCGCTCCATCGCCGCCTGCGGGCGGGGTGAGGACGTGGACGCGTGACGGATGGTCATCAGCTCGCGCGCTTCATGCTCGATCGCATCCCACCAGCTGCTGTCGGGGCCCGGCGTCGTCAGTTCACCGGCGATGGCCATCAGACCGCCGCGCAGGTCCGCCAGAGTGACCGGCTCCCTCGCGGCATTGATGATGGTCGCGACCGCACGCGGCTGTGCCTGGCCGAAGCGCAGCCGCAGCTGCCCTTCCACATAGCCGAGCGGTTGCCCGCTATCGAGTGCGCGGCGCGCAGCGAAAGCGACCAGCAGCCCTTCGGCGCGCGCGGCATTGCCGGATGCCGCCTGCGCCTCCACGGTGATGCGATTGAGCCGCTCCTCCAACTGCACCACCCGTGCGTCCAGCATCTGGGCGGCGGCCGGGGTCAGCGGCCGAACGCCGGGCGTGGCGGCGGCCTGCAAATAGGGGTCGGCCGGGATGGCCCGCTGGCGCGCGCCGCTGCCCCAGCGCCCTTGCAGATAAGGCAACGTCCACATGGTGAGCGCGACGCCCACCGCAAAGGCCAGCAGCAGCAGGATCAGCATCAGCCATGGACCGCGCCTGCGGCTTGTCACTGCCGCCGCATCGCTGCTGACCTCGACTATCGGGGGTGTTTCTTCCATGACGAACGGATCATTCGCACAATCGCACGGCGAGGGCCAGCATCCTCTCGTCATCGGGCAGATCGGGCGCTTCGCCGCTCGCCCATCCGGTCCCGCAGGCCGCCAGCGTCGCCGCGCTGATCGCGATCAGGTGGAAACCGGCCCGCCGATCCGGGGCGATCAGCTCTGCCAGGCGCTGGCCCGCGCGCGGGGAATGAACTAGCAGCACCGCGCCCGGTTCCAGCGCCTCGTCCAGTCGCGGCTCCTTCGTCACCCCGATCGTGTAGATGGCGATCCTCTCGATCGTGAGCGGTCCCGGATCGATCCGCGCAACCGTCGTGCCGCCCAGATGCAGCACATGCCGGTGGCCGTCCCGCGCGATCCGCGCCGCAATGGCGCTGCCGCCCTGTTCGCCCGCGATGACGCCGGCAAAGCCGCGCTCCTCCAGGGCCCGCGCGGTGGCGCGTCCCACGGCATAGGCGGGCAGGCTGCGATAGCGTTCAAGTTTCGGGCCGGCCAGCCGCGCGGCCTGCGCGCTGGTCAGCAACAGCGCGTCGAAGCGGTCGGGCGCGGGTTCTTTCCAGATGACCGGCCGCGCTTCGAACAGGGGGCAGCGGCGGATGCGCAGCCCCAGCCGTTCGGCCCGCGCGGCGGTCTGGCTGGCGCCCGGCTCCGGCCGCAGGATGATGAGCGGCCTCACCGCTCGAACAGCGCGCGCAGCTCCGGGCTGGCGCGGTCCAGCAGCGAGTGGCCAAAACCTTCGGCGACGTGGGTGTCGCTCCGCGCCATGGTGATGGCGTCCTCCACCCATTCGCGCCCGTCGGCGCTCAATATCTCGGCGCGCAGCAGGATATGCCCATCCTCCAGCCGCCCCAACGCCGCGATCGGCGAATGGCAGGTGCCGCCAAGGCCCCTGAGCACCGCCCGTTCGGCGGCGACGCAGTCGAACGTGTCGGCATCGTTGATCGTCGCCAGCAGTTCCAGCATCGCTCCGTTGCCGCTCAGCGTTTCGATCCCCACCGCCCCCTGGGAAGGCGCCGGCAGCATGACGTCAAGCGGGATCGTGGTCCCGACGTCGCCCTGGCCCAGTCGGTCGAGGCCCGCCGCCGCCAGCAGGGTGGCCTGCGCGTCCCCCGCCGCCAGTTTGGCGATCCGCGTCGCGACATTGCCGCGAAACAGCACCACGTTCGCGTCCGGCCGCAGCCGCTTCACTTGCGCGGTGCGGCGCGGCGAGCTGGACCCGATCACCGGCGATGGCGGCAGAGCGTCGAAGCTTTCCGCGCCAATCAGCCGGTCGCGCACATCCGCGCGCGGCAGCATCGCCGCGATCCGGATCTCGGCGGGGCGCAGCGTCTCGACATCCTTCATCGAATGGACGGCGAAATCGATCTCGCCTGCCAGAAGCGCGCGGTCCAGTTCCTTCGTCCACAGCGCCTTGCCGCCGATCTCGGCCAACGCCCGGTCCTGGATGCGGTCGCCGCTGGTCTGCACCACGACGATCTCCACCGCATGGTCCGGCCAGCCATGCCGCGCCTTCAATGCGGCCATGGTCATGTGCGCCTGAGCCTGAGCCAGCGGCGACCCGCGCGTGCCCAGGCGGAGCGGGCGGCCGGGCGAGGGGAGGGGCTTAGTCATATGCCGCTTGCTCTAATGGCCGCGGACATTAGATGGAAGCAGCAATGACGATCATCCTTGGCCTGGAATCAAGCTGCGACGAAACGGCGGCGGCGCTGGTGACGGCCGAAGGCAGGATCCTGGCCCATCGCCTCGCCACGCAGGAGGACGCGCATCGTCCCTATGGCGGCGTCGTCCCTGAAATCGCCGCCCGCGCGCATGTCGAAGCGCTCGCTCCGCTGATCGAAGCCGCGCTTAAGGACGCCGATCTCACGCTGGACCAGGTCGACGTCATTGCCGCGACCGCCGGCCCCGGCCTTATCGGCGGCGTCATGGTGGGCCTCGTCACCGGCAAGGCGCTTGCCCATGCGGCGAACAAGCCGCTGATCGCGGTCAACCATCTCGAAGGCCATGCGCTTTCGCCGCGCCTGGCTGATCCAAGGCTGCAATTCCCCTATCTGCTGCTGCTGGTGTCGGGCGGCCATTGCCAGTTGCTGCTCGTGCGCGGCCCGGGCGATTATGCCAGGCTTGCCACCACCATAGACGATGCCAGCGGCGAAGCCTTTGACAAGACCGCCAAGCTGCTGGGCCTCGGCTATCCCGGCGGCCCGGCGGTGGAAAAGGCCGCCGCGCGGGGCAATCCCAAAGCTGTTCCCCTGCCGCGCCCGCTGGTCGGCACCGCAGAACCCCATTTTTCCTTCGCCGGCCTCAAGAGCGCAGTGATGCGCGCTGCTCAATCGGGCCAGTATTCGACCGAAGATATCGCCGCCAGCTTTCAGCAGGCGGTCATCGACTGCCTTATCGACCGCACGCAAAGGCAGCTGGCTCAGCTTCAGGGCATGACCGCGCTCGTGGTCGCGGGAGGGGTCGCCGCCAACCAGCCGATCCGGGCCGCGCTCCAGGCGCTGGCGGCAAGGCACGACCTGCCCTTCGTCGCGCCGCCGCTGTGGCTCTGCACCGACAACGCCGCCATGATCGCCTGGGCAGGTGCCGAACGCTACGCCGCCGGGCTGGTTGACGACCTGACCGTCCCCGCCCGGCCACGCTGGCCGCTGGATCCGGCGGCGGAAAAGGCGCGCGGCGCCGGAGTGAAGGCATGAGGGGCGTGACAGCATGAAGGCAGGTGTCATCGGAGCGGGCGCGTGGGGAACCGCGCTCGCGCAAAGCCTGGCGGCTGACGGCGATCATGTCCGGCTCTGGGCGCTGGAGCCCGACGTGGTCGACGCGGTCAACCGGGACCGGCGGAACCCGCTCTACCTCCCCGACATCCCGTTGAATTCCTCGATCGAGGCGACCGGCGACATCGCTGCGATGGCGGATCGGGAAATGCTGCTGATCGTCAGCCCGGCCCAGCATCTGCGCGGCGTCGTCGCGCAGGCGCCCGCCGGCATGCCGCTCATCCTCTGTTCCAAGGGGATAGAGGCGGGGACGGGCCTGCTCATGTCCGAAGTCGCCCAGGCGGCGCAGCCGGCCTCGCCCATCGCCGTCCTCTCCGGTCCGACCTTCGCCCATGAAGTGGCCCGCGGCCTGCCGACCGCCATTACGCTTGCCTGCGCCGATCCCGTCCTTGCCGCCCGAATCGCGTCGCGCATCGCCCGGCCGACCTTCCGTCCCTATCTGTCGGACGATGTCGTCGGCGCGGAGATTGGCGGCGCGGTCAAGAATGTCCTCGCCATCGCCTGCGGCGTCGCGGAAGGCGCGGGCCTTGGCCTTAACGCCCGCGCCTCGCTCATCAGCCGGGGCTTTGCCGAAATGACCCGCTTCGGGCTCGCCCGTGGCGCGCGGCCAGAGACGCTCGCCGGGCTTTCCGGCTTGGGCGATCTCGTCCTCACCTGCTCGTCTACCAACAGCCGCAACTTCTCGCTGGGCAAGGGGCTGGGGGAAGGGCAGGCCGCGGCCGACCTGCTCGCCAACCGCCGGACCGTGGCCGAAGGCGCCTTCACCGCCCCGGTGCTGCGCGCCGCCGCGCGCGCGGCGAAGGTCGAAATGCCGGTGGTCGAAGCGGTCTGCGCGCTGCTGGAGGAAGCAGTGCCGCTCGCGCAGGTCATCGACGCGCTGCTCGCCCGTCCGCTGCGTCCCGAATAATTCGTCGCGCTTCCTTTATTTCTTTTCTACTATCGGGCACCGCACCCACATGACGCGACGAGGGGACCCACAGTCTTTGCCGGCACAGGATGCCCCTTCACCGCCCCATGACGACATTGCGGCGCTCGCGAGGGGCGGGCGGACCAACATTTTCGGTTTCCTGCTGCGCCTGGCCGCACGGCTCCCCTTCCTGTTCATCGCCGGCCGCTGGTACGGGGCCGACACGCTCGGCCGCTTCGCCTACGCCGTGCTGGTGGTGGAATTTGCCGCCCAGCTCGCGACCTTGGGGCTGAAGCGCGGTCTTGCCGGCGCGCTCTCGCAGACGGAGCGTCCCCACAGTCATGTCGTCACCGATGCGATGCTCGTGACGCTGGCGGCCTCGCTGGTCGCGGTGGGCCTGCTCGTCGTCTTCCCCCAGGCCATGTTCCCCAACAGCGGCATCAATGGGCTTGATCGCCTGCTCGCGCTCATCGTCATCGCGGTGGCTGGTTCGGACGTTGCGCTCGCCGCCTGCGCCTATCGCTTCGACATCGGCGCGACCGTGCGGGCGCGGTCCATCATAGAGCCCTGGGCGATCAGCATCGGCGCCTTTGCCTTTGCCTTCTATTCGACCCGCGACGGTCTCATCCTCTCCTATGTCGTGTCGATGATCGCCGCGCTCGTCGCCTCGATCATCCCGATGACCCGCCATTATGGCATCCCTTATGGCTGGCGCCCCGACCCTGGCCGCCTTTGGCGCCTCGCCCGCCGAAACCTGCCGCTCGCGGCGGCGGACGGCGTCGAATGGGGGTCGCGCCGGCTGGATCTGGCGATCCTGGGCCTGTTCGTCAGCCCGGCGGTCGTCGGTGTCTATTATGTCGCACAGCAGGTCGCGTCGCTGCCGCAAAAGCTCAAGACCAGCTTCGACCCCATTCTCGGCCCCGTCATCACCCGCAACCTGGCGGAAGGCAACCTCGCCGCCATTGCCCGACAGGTCAGCCAGGTCGGCTTCTGGATCATCGCCGCGCAGGCGGGCATCGCGCTGGCGCTCGGCATTCCGGGGGAAGCCGTCATGGGCCTGGTCGGCCCGCATTTCGTCGGCGGCACCGGCGCGCTTGCCTTCCTGCTGCTGGCCGAAGTCGTCGCGGCGACGGCGGTCGTCAGCGAATCCGCGCTCGTCTATATCGCCCGGCACCGCAATCTCGTCGTGTCGCTGCTGATGATCGCCCTGCAGGCTGGGCTCAGTTTCGTGTTCATCATCGCCGCGCGCCATATGGGCCTTTCGCCGATGGAGATCGCCGCTGCCCCCGCACTGGCGCTTTGCATCGCTCTGGGCGTCTCGGCGTTGGTGAAGGCCCGGCTGCTGTCGCGCCTGCTCGGCGCCCGCATCAATGCGTGGCGCTGGCCGTTGCTGGTGGCGTCGGGCGTCGCCTGTATCGTGGGTGCCGGTTTCGTCGCGCTGCCCCGCGCCTATGAATGGGTGGAGCTGGTCTTCGGCGTCGCGACCATTCTTGGCGTTTATGGCTTCGTCATCTGGCGCTGGGGCTTCGGCCCAGATGATCGTGCGTTATTCCGGAAACAAAAGCCAATCTAGCGTCGCGGGTGGGTCCCATGGTCCTGCAAAGTCGGGAACCGCGAGGCCGTCAGCCCAGCAGCCTGGCCCGCCGCTCCCGCAAATCAGCCTCCGGTCGCGCGCCCCAATGGGAAATCACCTCGGCGGCAGCGACGGCGCCCAGTTCCAGGCATTGATGCGCGCCCAGCCCCTCAAGATGACCGGCGAGGAATCCCGCCGCGAACAGGTCGCCCGCGCCGGTTGTGTCGATAATCTGTTCCACCGGCGCCGCATGGGCTTCGTAGCGGACGCCGTCGACGACCGCGATCGCGCCCTTTTCGCTGCGCGTCGACACCAGCACCGGCACGCGCCCGGCAATCGCCTGCACTGCCCGGTCGAAATCGCCGACCTCGGCGAGCGCCTGGATTTCCGCTGCGTTGGAAAAGAGGATGTCGATCATCCCCTGGTCGATCAGCTCGATGAAGTCTGCCCGGTGCCGGTCTATGACGAACGTGTCCGACAGTGTGAAGGCGACCTTGCGCCCCGCGTTCCGCGCGGCATCGATCGCCGCCCGCATCGCCGCGCGCGGCTGTTCCGGGTCCCACAGATAGCCTTCAAGATAGAGGATCGAGGCCGATCGGATAAGGTCCAGGTCCAGCGCCGAGGCGGGCAGAAACTGCGACGCGCCCAGAAAGGTGTTCATCGTCCGCTGCGCGTCGGGAGTCACCAGGATCAGGCAGCGCGCCGTCGGCACGTCGCCCTTCACCGCCGGCGTGTCATAGCGGATGCCGAGCGCCTGCACGTCATGCGCGAACACTGCGCCCAGCTGGTCGTCGCATACCTGTCCGATGAAGCCGCAGCTTTTGCCCAGCGCGGCGAGGCCCGCCAGCGTATTGGCCGCCGATCCGCCGCTGATCTCCTTGCCCGGCCCCATATTGGCGTAGAGGCTTTCCGCCATCGCCGCGTCGATCAGCTGCATGCCGCCCTTGTTCAGCGCATGTTCGGCGAGGAAGGCGTCATCGCTCGGGGCGAGCACGTCGACAATGGCATTGCCGATGGCGACAACGTCCAGCGTGGGGGCAGCAGCAGTCACGCAATATCCTTTGATGGTCGCGAATTCGCGCTGTCTCTATCGGCCCGGAGGCGAGCGCGCAACGGCGCTTGTTGACGGGCGAGTGTCGGCGCGGGATAGCCGGTCCATGGTGATCCTCGCGGCGCTGCGCGCCTTGCCGGCAATCTTTCACCCCGCCGCGCTGCGCCTGCTTGCCAGGACGCTGGTGCTATCGCTGCTGGGTTTCGGGGCGCTGGGGCTGGGGTTGTGGGCGACTGTCCACGCCGTGCGCCTCCATTTCGGCTGGGGCGGGGGCGGCCTTGCGGAGGCTGCGGCCACGGCGCTGGCCGTGACGGCGGCGGCCTGGCTGCTCTTTCGCACCGTCGCCATCGCGGTCATGAGCCTTTTTGCCGACGACATCGTCGCGGCGGTGGAGCGCGAAAGCTATCCCGCCGCCGCTGCCCGCGCGCGTCCGGTGGGCGTCGCCGGCAGCCTTCGCCTCGCGCTAAGGTCGATCGTCCGCACACTCGGCTGGAACCTGGTCGCGCTGCCCGCCTATCTGGTCCTGCTGGCGACGGGCATCGGCACGCCCGGCCTGTTCCTCGCGCTCAACGCCTATCTGCTGGGACGCGATCTTGCCGACATGGTCGAGCCACGCCATCCCGACCTGCCGCCGATCCCGCGCCTCGGCCGGTGGCTGATGGGCCTCGTCTCGGCGCTTCTGTTCCTGCTGCCCTTCATCAACCTGCTTGCGCCGATCTGGAGTGCGGCTATGGCGGTCCATATGCTGCACGGACCTTCAGGCAGGAAAAGCCGATGAACTCCGCCCGACTGGCCTTCGCCGCGTTGCTGGCGCTGCCGCTGGCGGCGTGCGGCGACGGCATCGTACCCCCCGCGCCGGCCGCCCATGCCCCGCCCGCAGGCCCCCCGGCAAGCGCGTTCATGCGGCCCGGTCCGCTCATGGGCATGGATGCGAAACATCTGGTCCAGCAGTTCGGCACGCCTCGGCTGGACATCCGTGAAAGCACCATGCGCAAGCTGCAGTTCGCCAATGGCCGCTGCGTGCTTGACGCCTATCTCTATGTGCCGCCCCAGGGGCGGGAAGCGGTCGTCACCCATGTCGATGCACGCACCCCTGCCGGCGCCGACACTGACCCGGCCACCTGCGCGGCCGCGCTCCGTTCGAAATAGCGGCACGGGAAAGATGGCGGCGGAGCGCTTGCGCCGCGCTCCTTCACCCTGAAAGCCGCCCGATCGCCCAGCGCGCCGCTTCGGAAACCACCGCATCCTCATCCTCGGCCAGCGGCCGCAGCCGGTCGATCAGCCGCCGGTCGCCGCTGTTGCCCGCGGCAATGGCGGCATTGCGCACCATCCGGTTGCGCCCGATCCGCTTGATCGGCGATCCGGAAAACATCTCGCGAAACCCCGAATCGTCCAGCGTAAGCACATCGCCCAGTTCGGGCGCCGCCAGTTCCGCCCGGCCCACAAAGGCGCGGTTGGCCGCCGCCGCATCGGCGAACTTGTTCCACGGGCACACCGCCAGGCAATCGTCGCAGCCATAGATGCGGTTGCCGATCGCTTCGCGGAACTCCTCGGGTATCGGCCCCTTATGTTCGATCGTCAGGTAGGAAATGCACCGACGCGCGTCGACGATATAGGGCGATGGAAAGGCATCGGTCGGGCAGGCGGCCTGGCAGGCGGTGCAACTGCCGCAATGGTCTTCCTCAGGCTCGTCCGGCTCCAGCGCGATCTCGCTGTAGAGGGCGCCGAGGAACAGCCAGCTGCCATGTGCCCGGCTGACCAGATTGCTGTGCTTGCCCTGCCAGCCCAGCCCGGCAGCCTGCGCCAATGGCTTTTCCATCACGGGCGCCGTGTCGACGAAGACCTTGAGCGCGCCCTGCTGCTGGTCGACCAGCCAGCGGCCGAGGTTCTTCAGGCCCTTCTTCACCACGTCATGATAATCGCGGCCCTGGGCATAGACGGAAATGCGGCCCCGATCGCCGACCTCCGCCAGCGCCAGCGGGTCGCGCCCCGGCGCATAGCTCATCCCCAGCATGACGACGCTGCGCACCTGCGGCCACAGGCCCCGCGGCGATCCGCGCTGTTCTGCCCGCTCCTCCATCCACACCATGTCGCCATGATGGCCTGCCTCCAGCCATTGCCGCAATCGCCCGGCGGCCTCTGGCGCGGCATCGGCGCGCGCGATCGCGCAGGCGGCAAAGCCCAGCCGCTTCGCCTCCACTTTCAGGCGCTTTTCCAAGGTTTCCGTTTGCGTTGGCATGGTCTGGGACTATCAGGAACGGATGATCGGCGACATTCCGGCTTCCTCCCCGACCTATGCCGTCGAAGGCCATGGTCTTGTCAAGACATTCGGCGAATTCAGGGCGGTGGACGGCATCGACATCGCCGTTCCCGCCGGGTCGATCTATGGCGTCCTTGGCCCCAATGGCGCGGGCAAGACGACCTTGCTGCGCACCCTGCTTGGCATCATCGACCCCGATTCCGGCCGCCGCGCCCTGCTGGGCGATGACGTGCCCCTGCGTCAGGCGCGCCTCATCGGCTACCTCCCGGAAGAACGGGGCCTCTATCCATCCATGAAGGCGGCCGAAGCGATCGCCTTCATGGGCGCGCTGCGCGGCCTGCCGCTGAAGGTCGGCCGCGAACGGGCGCGCGCCATGATGATCGACCATGGCATCGGTGCGTCCGTGGACAAGCCGATCCGTCAGCTGTCCAAGGGCATGGCGCAGACCGTGCAGCTGTTCGGCACGATCATTCACGAGCCGCGGCTGATCGTCCTTGACGAACCTTTTTCCGGTCTCGACGCCATCAATCAGGGAAAGCTTGAAACGCTGATCCAGGACCAGGCGCGGCGCGGCGTCACCGTGCTGTTTTCGACCCATGTCATCGCCCATGCCGAACGGCTCTGCGAACGCATCGCGATCGTTGCGGGCGGGCGCATCCGCTTTGAAGGGTCGGTGGCCGAGGCGCGGGACCAGTTGCGCCCCAAGGTCCGCCTGCGAACGCGGGTCAGCGACGGCAGCTGGCGCCGCGCCCTGCCGGCCGAAACGCTGGCGGAAGACGGCGCATGGCATTTCGACCTGCCTGACGAAGGCATAGAACCCCTGCTGCGCGCCTTGCTGGATGGCCATGCCGGGATTGAAAGCCTGTCGATTGAGCGGCCGGGGCTGCATGACGCCTTCGTCGCCATCGCCGGCGCGGCAGCCGCCCGGCAGATGGAAGAAGATCATCAAGGGGAGCCTGCGGTTTGAAGGACATATTGCGGGCTGCACTGGTTATCGCCCGGCGTGACTTTTCGGCCGTCATCCTGTCGAAAACATTCATCCTGTTCCTCCTGGGCCCGCTGTTCCCGGTCGTCATCGGCATGGCATTCGGGGGCCTGGGCGAACGCATCACGACCGAAAGCCTGCGTCCGACGGTTGGCATTTCCATGGGCAAGGCTGATCGGGAGCAGATGCAACGCGCCTATGAGGCACTGGCGAGCCGCATCGGCCGCGACAATCTCCCGTATCTGCGCCGCGCGCCCCAGGGTGACCCCCGTGCTCTTCTGGCGCGGCCGGACGCCCGCTTCATCGCGATAGTGTCGGGCACGGTCGACCGGCCGGTGCTCACGGGCAAGGCGACCGACCTTGGCGCGCTGGAAGGCGATGTCGGCCTGATCGCCAGCGCTGCGCTGGCTGGCGAACGCTTGCCGCGCGTGACGGTGACGAAACAGTTCGTGATTGCCAGCGCGGGGGCGGAGGCGCAGTCCCGTCTGCTGACCGGCCGCGCCGCGCAGGTGCTCATCTTCCTGCTCACCATGCTGCTCGCCGGCATGGTCCTTTCCAACCTCGTGGAGGAAAAGACCAACAAGGTGATCGAGATACTGGCGGCCGCTGTGCCCATCGACGCTGTTTTCCTGGGCAAGCTGATCGCGATGCTGGCCATGAGCTTTGTCGGCATCTGCTTCTGGGGGTCGGGCATCTTCCTGGCCGTGCGCCTTTTCGCCGGGCCGGATGTGGCCGCGCCGACGCCGGCGGTGGGCTGGCCGATGTTTTTCCTGCTGGGCACCATCTATTTCACCATGGCCTATGCGCTGCTCGGTTCCCTGTTCCTGGGAATTGGCGCGCAGGCGGCCACGGTGCGCGAAGTGCAGACGCTCAACATGCCGGTCACCATGGCCCAGATGGGTGTCTTCTTCTTCGCGACATATGCGGTCGACCGCATGGGGTCGGCGCCTGAAATAGCCGCGACGATCTTCCCCTTTTCCTCGCCTTTCGCGATGATCGCCCGGGCGGCGCAGGACGCCGCGCTCTGGCCGCACCTGCTGGCCATCGTCTGGCAGACGATATGGGTGGCGGTCATCATCCGCCTGGGCGTCTGGCTGTTCCGTCGCCATGTGTTGAAGTCAGGACATGCCAGGCGCTCCAGCATGTTCAGGCGACGCTCAGCATCCAAAGGCTAGCGTGGACGGATGACCAGGCGACACCTTCTCACCGGCGCGCTGTGCGGCATCGCGGCCGCCGCCCTCTGGCATTGGGGGGCGGGGGAGGCCGAAGCCGCCTACCCCTTTGAATTGAGCGACCAGGAATGGCGCCGCCGCCTGTCGCCGCTCGCCTACCGGATATTGCGGCATGCGGCGACGGAACAGCCCTTCACCAGCCCGCTGAACACTGAACATAGAAAGGGTGTCTTTTCCTGCGCCGGCTGCGGGCAGCCGCTCTTCGGTTCCGCGACGAAGTTCGACAGCGGCACCGGATGGCCCAGCTTCTGGAAGCCCCTTGCGCGCGCGGTCGGGACCTCGCGCGATTTCACGCTGGGTTATCCCCGAACGGAAGTGCATTGCGCGCGTTGCGGCGGGCACCTCGGCCATGTGTTTGACGATGGCCCGCCCCCTACAGGCAAGCGCTATTGCATGAATGGGGCCGCGCTCAGCTTCGCGCCGGTATGATCTGATAGACTCGCAGGGCCTTGGCCCCGCGCAGCTGCACCGGCTTCAGCCAGCTCGGGGGACGCCCCTGATCCAGCGTGGCGGCCAGACTGCCTCGATGCTCCGTGGCATAATGCCGGAATTCGTTGAGGCTGGTGCAGGCGATCAGATAATCGGGTCCTCGGCCCCCGTTCAGGTTCGCGATGATCGCGCGGGCTTGAACGGGCGGTGCCGTGAAACCCTCAACGACGGCCGTGATGCCCGCTGCGTTGCGATGATGGGCCGTTCCGATGACGCGGTGCCGCGTCCGGATCAGGATGTCCGGCCCCATGTCCAGAGGCGCGAACAGGGTCGAAGGCGGCAGGGTCCGCAACGGGGCCAGCGCCTCGGTCGTGCGGCACTCGCCGGCGTTGGTCGGCCCGCCGCCCTTGACCGTGTCCTCGGCGCCGGCGGTTGCCGCGATCCACAGGGCGCACAGGGCCGCGGGCGTCAGCAGCGCAACGGCGGAAGACGTGAACACGCGAATGACGGCTCGCGTCTGCCGCTGGGCTTGCTGGAACAGGCGCAGCATCAGCCAGCTGAGGCCCGGCAGGGCGAACACATGCGCGACGGACATCGCCCGCATCACCATCACTGCGACCAGTGTCGCCCCGATCAGAAGGATCGTCACCACGATCCATCGGTCTCGTTCGACGCCTGTCCGGGATGCCCGCGTGGCAAAAATGGATGCGACCAGGCCGGCCAGCGGCGGCAGCAGGATAAGGCCGGCCATCGACCGGCCCTGTTCCCAGATCGGCCGGCCTTCCATCACCTGCAGATACCACAGCTTGTAGGCGACCGGCCCCAGGGCCTGAAAGGGGTCTCCCGTCAGGCAGGACCATCCGGTGAAGAGAAAGACGATCGCCGCCGCGCCGGCGCCGATGCCCGCCGCCACGAACCGCGACGAAGCGGATCGCGGCGCGATGAGCCGGAAGGCGACGGGGGTTGCCACCGTGAAGGCGACCAACGGCCACACATAGGCGGCCGACAGCGCGTCGCATTGCGACCGCTGCGGCGCGTCGACGCCGCGCAGCAGCAGCAGCAAAGGCAGCGCCGCGCCGCCCAGCGCCATCGCAAAGCGGACGAAGCGCGCGCTTTCCCTGTCATCCCGGCATTGCCGCAGGGCGAAGATCGCGCCGAACAGGGCGGCATAGGGCAGGCCTTCGCTGGAAATCTGGAGCCATGTGGCCAGCGCCAGTCCGGCGACGATGCCGCCACGGGCTGGCCGCTGGTCAAGCGCGCCGCCCAGCGCGACGGTCGCCATCAGGATCTGCCACCCATGATGATCGATCCGGAGCGCGCCAAATTGCACCAGGATGGTGGGTGTGGTCAGCAGCAGCGCGACCGAGAGCAGCGCTTCGGCCTCCCCTGTCACGCGACGGGCCGCATGGAAAGTGGCCCCGGCCAGGCTTCCCAGCAGCAGCAGCGGGACAAGCGCACAAGCGACGGTTTCCGCAAGGGCTGCACCCAGCAAGGGTCTCAGCAGCAGGATGAGGCCCGCAATGGGCATGTCCACGATCCGGGACCAGTGCATCGGACCCCCCGCCGGCGGATTGACCCGGTGCTGCGAAATGTCGTGAAACGCCTGGCCGCCGATCCAGTCGCGCACCTGTTGCAGGCGCATGGCGTCGTCGGGATCGCGGAAGTCGAGCGCCGATAGCTGGTTGCGCGACAGCCAGAGCAGGACCGCGCAGCACAGGAGCCACGCAAGCACTGCCCACACGGGCTTGGGCAGCGCGCCGGGGCGGGGCTTGCCCGCAAAGCCGGATCCGATCTCAATCGACGGCGAAGACGCCATATTTCCGGATCGCATAAACCGAAAGGAAACTGACGGGCACGGCCATCAGCTTGGCGATGGCCGGCGCAAGCCCGGCCGCGTTAAGGCCGGTGATGAGGCTGGTGGTGATGCCAAGGCCGATAAGCGCGCTCAGGATGAAACCAACCCGCTGGCCATGAGTGGCGCGTCGATCGGACAGGAATACGAAGCGAACGCTGATCATCCAGTGGAGCAGCAGGCCCACGCTATAGCCGACGAAGCCTGCCGCCGCGGGATGCAGGTTCAGCCGCAGCAGCGCCAGGAACAGCAACATGTCGGCGCACAGCGCGCAGATGCTGGCCAGAAGATATCGGCTGAAGGTGAATCGGGAAAAAAGGGCGCGTCCAAGGGCAGAGAGGGTCGAGGTCGGCTGCGTCATCGGCTCAGGCGGCCTTCAGGCGGCGGGGCACCGGCCGGACGCTCGCCAGCGCGGCTTGCTCGCCCGAGACCTGATCCTCTTCGCCCTCTTCGCCGGACTCGTGATATTCGGCGTCCTCGTTCACGGACCAGATGTCGTAAATCCGGTCCCGCGCCTCGATATTTCGGACGGTCAGCATCGCCGTCATCATCGCATGGTCCTGATTATTGTAGCGGTGCATGCCATTGCGGCCGACCAGATGAAGCGTCGGATAGAGCTGTTCCAGTTCGGTGCGCATCGCCAGGACATTGGCGGCATAGTCATCATCATAGACCGGATAGGCCTTTTCCTGGCGCACCACCGCGCCGCCCACCACGTCATTGGGATCGCACAGGCCCAGCACGGCCATTTCCCGCTTCGCCAGCTCGATCAGATCGGCGTCGCTGGACGACCAGAGGCCATCACCTTCAAAGCAGAAATATTCAAGGCCAACGCAGGCGAGCGCCGGGTCGGGGACCATCTCGGGCGACCAGCTGCGGAAATTCTGGATACGGCCGACCTGCACCTTGGAATCGTGGATGTAGATCCAGTTGTCGGGAAAGATATCCTCGCCCTTGACCATCAGCGCCACGGTCAGGAAATCGCGATATTTAAGCTCCATCGCATTGCCCAGCGTGGCCGGCAACGGATGGATGCGTCCGGCCAGTTCCCGCATCGGCGCGGAACTGATGACATGCGCGGCCTTCAACACCACGTCGCCGTCCGGGCTCTGGGCGACCATCTGCCACTGGCCGCTGCCCTCGTCGCGCGACAGCTGCTTCAGGCTGTGCGCCATCAGCACCCGGTTGCCGCCGGCAACCACGAAATCGCGCGCCGCTTCCCACATCATGCCGGGGCCGAGCCGGGGATAGCGAAAGCTTTCCAGCAGGGTCTTGGTCGCCATGCCGTCATTGGGTTTCCGGTTAAGGCCCAGCGATCGCTTCAGCCCGTCGGTGACGGCGCCCCACAACGACAGCCCCTTGATTCGCTGCGCCGCCCAGTCGGCTGACATTTCGTCACAGGGCATGCCCCACACCTTTTCGGTATAGGTCTTGAAGAAGATCGAAAACAGCTTGTGGCCGAACGCGTTGACGGTCCAGTCCTGGAAAGAGCGGACATTGCGGGCCGGGAAGAGCTTCGCCTTGGCAAAGCTCGCCATGCACAGGGTCGATCGCAGGATGCCAAGGTTCCACAGCGCCTCGAACGCGCGGAGCGGATAGCTGTAGAATTTGCCCTCATAATAGATGCGGCTCATCCGGGGGCGCTGGATGAAATCGTCGGGCAGGATCTCGTTCCAGAGGTCGACGACCTCCCTGGACTTCGAAAAGAAGCGATGGCCGCCAATGTCGAAACGGAATCCGTTCAACTCCACCGTGCGGCTGATGCCGCCGACATAGACCGGGTCCTTTTCAATGACGGTGACCGAATAGCCCTTCCTGGTAAGAAGATAGGCGGCTGTCAGCCCGGCCGGACCTGCGCCAATGATGGCGACATCCACATTCTCTTCGACACCCGGCATCCAATGCCCCCCGATGACCTGCTTCTACCAGCAGCAGTGAAGGAAATCATCTAAGGAATGGTTAATGCGGGGGTAAGCATCAGGGGCCGCCGGGCGGCGACCCCTGGGCAATGGCAATCCCTGAACGAGGCAGGGCGAAGGATCAGCCCTGGCGCCGCGCCTGCACGAGATGGGACAGGTCGGTCCGCGCGTCGCCCAGCGCATCGCCGAAACAAGCCCGATATTCGCGCGTCGGCTGCTGGATCGATCCGTCCAGCCAGCCGCACACCTGCTTGGCGGCGCGGGTGATGCGCGAATCCGCCAGTCGCGCGCCATGGGTGCTGGTCAGGTTCAGGTCAGCCAGCGACACCGTGACGCTGCGCGTTTCGGTTCCGGCGCGTCCGTCGACAACCACGTCCATGGCATTGCTGCCGGTCGAGGCCGCGACGGGCAAGGCAAGGGTCATCGTGGCGGCCAAGGCCGCCAGCATCTTTCCGGTCATCCAATGTCTCCTGCGAACTTTTGAAAAGGCTGCCCAACGCCTGACGTGGGAGGAGGGTCGGAGCGACAGATAGGCTTTGTGCAGGCGAATGAAAAGGGGCCACTTGCCAGAAAGTGGCGGAAATTCGCCATTTTTGCGAGTGCGAAGGGAATTCAGCCAGCCATTCGCGGCCGCATCATGACGTCAATGGCGGAAGTGGCGCATGCCGGTGAAGACCATGGCGAGGCCGGCTTCGTCGGCAGCGGCGATGACCTCTTCGTCGCGGATCGATCCGCCCGGCTGGATGACGGCGGTCGCCCCTGCCTCCACCGCCGTCAACAGGCCGTCGGCAAAGGGGAAGAAGGCGTCGGACGCGACGGCCGATCCGAACGTGCGGGGCTCGCTCCACCCGGCCTTTTCGGCGGCGTCCCTGGCCTTCCACGCGGCGATGCGCGCGGATTCCAGGCGGTTCATCTGCCCGGCACCGATGCCGGCGGTGCTGCCGCCCTTGGCGTAGACGATCGCATTCGACTTCACATGCTTGGCGACGGTCCAGGCGAACAGGCAGTCGGTCAGTTCCTGCTCGCTCGGCGCGCGTCTGGTGACGACCTTCAGCATGTCGCGGGTGACGCGGCCATTGTCGCGGCCCTGCACCAGCATGCCGCCGGCGATGCTCTTCATCATCAGGCCAGTGCGCGCGGGGTCGGGCAGTTCGCCGGTCAGCAGCAGGCGCAGATTCTTCTTTTTCGCGAAGATCGCCTTGGCGGCTTCATCGGCGTCGGGCGCGGCGACGACTTCGGTGAAGATGCCGCTGATCGCCTCGGCGGTCGGGCCGTCGAGCGGACGGTTGACGGCGATGATGCCGCCAAAGGCCGACACGCTGTCGCAGGCGAGCGCGGCTTCATAGGCTTCGATCAGCGTGGCGCCGGTGGCGACGCCGCAGGGGTTGGCGTGCTTGACGATGACGACGGTCGGCGGCCCGTCGCGAAACTCGCTGACCAGCTCCAGCGCGGCGTCGGCGTCATTATAATTATTGTAGGACAATTCCTTGCCCTGGATCTGCCGGGCCTGGGCGATGCCCCTGGCTGAAGGGCCGACGGGCAGGTAGAGCGCCGCTGACTGATGCGGGTTCTCGCCATAGCGCAGGGTGGAGCCGAGCGTGCTCGACACAGCCAGCGTTTCGGGGAAGTCGACCCCCTGGTCGGCGAAGGCAAACCAGCTGGCGATCATCGAATCATAGGCGGCGGTCGCGGCATAGGCCTTGGCGGCCAGCATCCGGCGGAAATCATAGCTGGTCGCGCCGCCCTTTTCCGCCATCTCCGCGATCAGCCGGGCATAGTCGGCGGGGTCGGTGACGATGGCCACGCTTTCGTGATTCTTCGCGGCCGAACGGACCATGGAAGGGCCGCCTATATCGATATTCTCGATGATCTCCTCACGCTCGGCGCCCTTGGCGACAGTCGCGGCGAAGGGGTAGAGATTGACGACGACAAGGTCGATCGCGCCGATCCCATGGTCCTGCATCGACGCGACATGGCCGGGATTGTTCCGCACCGCGAGCAGACCGCCATGGACCTTGGGATGCAGCGTCTTGACGCGGCCGTCCATCATTTCGGGAAAGCCCGTGAGGTCGGAAATGTCCTTCACCTCCAGCCCTGCGTCGCGCAGCGCCTTTGCGGTGCCGCCGGTCGACACCAGTTCGACGCCATGCTTGCCCAGCGCCTGGCCCAGTTCGACGAGGCCGGACTTGTCCGACACGGAAAGGAGGGCGCGCTTGATGGTGACGTCGGTCATGGGAATCCTGTGTGCTGAAAGCTTGCGCAGCCCTCTAGTCCGGCCGGGCCGTGGCGGCAAGTCAACTGGTGATGATCGCGGCAGCCGAAGGACGGGTGACATTGCCTGACGTCCCGGCGTTAGCGGCGGTTACGGTTCGGCGGAGGGATGTCGGCTCCCCCCGGATTCCGTCAGCCCATGCGCTTGAACAGCCAGCCGATGGTCGATCCGCCGGGCAGCGTTTCGCTGATGACGACGAGCTGGCGGGTCGCATGGGGGCGGCCATCGCCGTCGGTCCACAGGCTTTCCTCAATGGCGAGCTTGCCCGCGTTGGCGCGAAACTGCCACAGCGCGCCCATGTCGACGCGCAGCACCGCGCCCATGCCGTCGGCGGTCGGCGTCGGCTCCACGCCGGGCGCGAGGTGGAAGCGCAGCTGGACGGGAAGCTTGCCCGGCCTGCGGCGGCGGGCGGCGGGGGTCAGCAGGTCCTCACCCCGCACTTCCTTGCCGTCGGCGCTCAGCAGCAGGATGCGGCGATGGACATAGCCCATCCGGCGGACATAGCCGTCATGGCTCACCTCGACGCGGCTGCCATTGTCCAGTTCCTGCCGGTGCAGTTCGACCTCCGTCACCCCGCGACCCAGCGTGCCGTCCGGCATCAGGGCGGTGGAATTGGAGTCGTTGAGGACCAGCGTGCTGTGCGCCGCCGTGGTGCGCAGGCCCTGCGCCAGATCGGCGGGCAGCGCGGCGCCGGCCAGCGCGGCGCCGCCGCAATTGACCACCAGCCGCTGCTGCCCGTCGCTGATCTCGATCGCGGCCGTGGAGGCGCAGCCTGCCTCGGCCAGATGAGACACGGGGGGAGGAGCTGCATCAAGCTGGACGACCGTGCTGCTGCCGACCAGTCGCTGATAGCCCCAATGGCTTGCCTGCCGCAGCGGCCGGGCGCGCACCCGGCTGGCCCGCACGACCGCCTCGACGCTGGCGGGGTCGATCGCGCCGGCGCCCTGCCAGTTGCCGATGCCGCCATCGCCATGGGTGAGGGCCAGCAGCGCCGGGACGATCCGCCCGAGCGCTTCGGGCAGGAAGGGCGGCACCTGCTCGCGCCGCACGTCATAGACCGCGCGCACCATGGAAAGCAGCATGATCGCGTCCATCTGGTCCAGCGGCGACCGCGAGATGATGCCGCCGTCGCCATGAAAGGCGCTGTCGATCGCGCGCTTCAATCCCGCTTCGCCGAAAATCTTGCGCGCCGCGCCGCCCGGCAGCAGCATGGAGGCAGCGACGATCCCGGCCCAGGCGACCAGGCGCGGCAGCCCCACCGGCGCCTTGTCCGCCCCGCGATCCAGATGGCGCGCGGTGCGGGCGATGCAGTTGAGCACCAGCGATCGATAGACAAGATCGCTGGATGAAAGGATCAGCGGTGCGTGCGCTGACCAGAAGAGCAGCCGCCAGCCTGCATTGTCGGCGCGCCACGCCGGCTCGCTGGGCGTGTCGGCATGCACGTCCAGCCATTTGCGCAGCACCGCTTCGGCGAGCGGCGCACCCTGTTCGCGCGTCGCGGCCGAGGAGAGATCGCGCAGCCAGGCGAAGCTGTGCAGATAGTCGGCAAAGGCGGGGGTGAGGGAGAGCTGATCGAAATCCAGGATATTGAGCGGCTGCTTCATGCCGCGGAACAGGAAATAGCCGGCGCGGATCGCCTGGCCCGCGCGCGGGTCACCGGGAATCTCGTCCTCCGGTACGGCGAGCAGCTTCAGCGGATATTTGCCCTTTAGCCGCCGGCCGTGGATCGGCGTTTTCCAGCTGAGCAGATAGAAATGATTGGCGATCCGCTGGGTCAGCGACAACCCCTTGTCATCCGCGACGCGGATGAGCCGCTTGCCCTGTTCGATCCCGTCGTCGGCGGGCTCTGATCCCGCTATGTCCGGAACCGATGGCGAGGGGGCGCGCCGGCTGTCGCTCACCCGCCCCTGAGCTTCCGGATATTGTCGGCATAGGCGGCCGGCCCGCCCCGGAACGTGGCGGTGCCCGCGACCAGCACGTCGGCGCCCGCCTCGATCGCGCGCGGCGCGGTGCCAAGGTCGATGCCGCCGTCCACCTGCAACCGGATGTCGCGGCCGCTCTTGTCGATCATCTTGCGGATCGCCTCGATCTTGCGCAGCTGGTTTTCGATGAAGCTCTGCCCGCCAAAGCCCGGATTGACGCTCATCACCAGAATGAGGTCGACATCGTCGATGAGGTAATCGAGCATCTTGGCCGGCGTGCCGGGGTTGAGCACGACACCCGCCTGCACGCCCAGCGACTTGATATGCTGGATGGAACGGTGGATGTGCGGTCCCGCTTCGGGATGGACGGTCAGGATGTCGGCGCCCGCTTCGGCGAAGGCGTTCAGATACTCGTCCACCGGCGATATCATCAGGTGAACGTCGAACGGCTTGCTGCTGTGCGGGCGCAGCGCCTTCACCACCGCCGGGCCGATGGTGATGTTGGGCACGAAATGGCCGTCCATCACGTCGATATGGATCCAGTCGCAGCCCGCTTCGTCGATGGCGCGAACCTCCTCGCCCAGGCGGGCGAAGTCGGCGGAAAGAATGGATGGAGAGATAAGGACAGGGCTGGTCATCTGACCCTTGGCCTTAGCGGGGGGGCGGGCCAAGGGCAACGCATGATTTGGAGCTATCCACAGGCTTTTGCCCGCCTTGGCGCGCTGTGTTCAGGGCAGGCTGAACAGCCGGGGATCACGCCCTCGCGCAGGCGTGGACCCGCGCGGCAGGAACTGCTTCACGCCATGCAGCGCGATGACGCGCGCGCCTCGCAGGATCGGCGCGGCGATCAGCCGCATCGTGCATTCGCCGCCGCCAGCCGGGCGGATGTCGACATCGACGGTGAAACCCCGGCGATGACGGATGGCATAGGCGCGCAGCCGCTCCATCGCCTCGCGGGAGTCTGGCGCATAGAGCGAAACGGCGAGCGGGCGCGGCACCCTCATGTCGCGGTCCAGCCCGAAAAGGTCATGGACCCCCCGGGTCCAGCTCAGCCGGTCCTCGGCAAGGTCGCAATGCCAAAGACCCACCCCCCGTTCCGCCAGCGCATCTTCATTATGCAGGCTCCGGTCATCCAGCGCCACCGGCGCCAGATGCTCCTGCAGGTCGTGCAGGGACCAGCTATGGTTGAGGGGCAGGGGTTCAGTCGGGCGCACAGGCGAACCTTCTGTCGATGGACAGGCTTATTGCGCCAAATCTACCGCCGGGCGAGGCCTGCGCGCAAGCCGTGCGACGAAAAATCCATCGGTGCCTCCGCTCTCCGCCAAGGTTGCGGGCAGGGTACGAAGCCAACCCTCGGGCGTCACCGCCATGCCTTGCGGCAGGTCATCGGCCCGCGCGGGCGCGGTCGCGAAGTCGGGATGCTTGTCCAGGAAGCGGGCCACCTGATCCTCGCCCTCCGCCCGTTCGAGCGAGCAGGTGGCATAGACCAGCGTGCCGTCGGGCCGCAGCCATTGCGCCGCGCGGGCGAGCAGGTCCGCCTGCAATTCCGCCAGTTCGGCGATCTGGCGCGGGCCGATTCGGTGCAGCACGTCGGGATGGCGGCGATAGATGCCGGTCGCGCTGCATGGCGCGTCGAGCAGGATGGCGTCGACCGGGGCGGGCGGGCTCCATTGGCGCAGGTCCGCCTGGACGATGCTCGCGGCAAGGCCGGTGCGGGCAAGATTGTCGGCAAGGCGCTCCAGCCGCTTTTTCGACTGGTCGACCGCGGTGACGCGCCACCCGGCGGCGGCCAGCTGCATCGTCTTGCCGCCTGGTGCCGCGCACAGGTCGAGCACGGTGCGGTCATCGCCCGCCCCCAGCAGTCGCGCCGGGCAGGACGCGGCGAGGTCCTGCACCCACCAGGCGCCTTCCGCGAACCCCGGCAGTTCGGTGATCGGCGCGCTGTCGGGCAGGCGGACATGGCCGGGGGCGAAGCTCTCGCCCTTCAGTCGTTCGGTCCAGTCCGCCGTCTCGGCCGGATCGCGCAGGCTGAGGTCGACCGGCGGGCGGACCGCATAAGCGCGCGCGGCGGCCGCTGGCATCGCCTCGCCCCATTGGCTTGTCCAGCGTTCGGCGACCGCGACGGGCAGCGTCGGCGGATCGGGCAGGGTTGGACCGGCCCGCATCACGGTTCCGAACACGCCATGCACCAGCTTGCGTGGACCGCCATCGACCAGCGGCAGCGCGGTGGCGATGACCGCGTGCGGCGCGGTGCCAAGGCTCAGCGTCTGGATAAGGGCGATGCGCAGCACCATCCGTGCCTTCGCATCGTCGGGCAGGCGCTGCCGCGTCGCGCCGTCGATCAGCGCGTCGAGATCGGCAAGGTGGCGCAGCGTTTCGGCGGCAATGGCATGGACCAGCGCGCGGTCGGCCGGCGCCAGGCCCTGTGCGGCGCCGTGCAGCGCCTGTTCCAGGGGATCGCCACGGCGCAGCACCGCGTCGAGCAGGCGCAGCGCCGCGCGGCGGGCGGGCAGGCCGGGAATATCTTCCGATCGGGAGGCGGGGCGGCGGACCATCCGCGCCGCCTACGGCAAATCGTCAGGAAAGCAACCTCCGTTCGCCCCACCGGCGCGAGGCGCCCCTCGCGCAGCCGGAGCGGGCGGGGAAGCGACGCTCAATCGCGATGGAGCGGATCGAGCGCGCTCACCCGGCGCCGGGGCGCCTTCGGGGCGGGCGACGCGGCTGTGGGCGACGGGGCGTTGGAGGACGGGGCGGCGGGAGACAGGGCGGAACGACGCTCGCCCGCAGCACGCGCGAAGGGCGCCTCGGCTGCCATCGCCTCGAGCGCCGCGATCCGTTTCTCGGTGGCGGGATGGGTCGAAAACAGCTCGCTCACATGGACCGGCACGATATACAATTGCGCGGCGGCAGGGTTGCGCTCGGCGACCGGGTTCGGGATCATCTCGGCGCGCCCGGCGATCTTGGCGAGGGCGGAGGCGAGCGCATGCGGATTGCCGCTGATCTGCGCGCCGGCGGCGTCCGCGCCATATTCGCGGGTGCGGCTGATCGCCATCTGCACGATCATCGCGGCAAAGGGCGCGACGATCACCGCCAGCAAGGTGGCCGCGATGTTGCCATGGCCGTTCTGCTCATTGCCGCCGCGAAAGAAGAGGCCGAAATTGGCGAGCATCGATATGGCGCCCGCGATGGTCGCGACCATCGTCATGATCAGCGTATCGCGATTGCGGACATGGCCCAGCTCATGCGCCATGACGCCGGCCACTTCGTCGCGGCTCAACATCGACAGCAGGCCGGTCGTCGCGGCGACGGCGGCATGTTGGGGGTCGCGGCCGGTGGCAAAGGCGTTGGGCGCGTCCTGGTCGATCAGGTAGACGCGCGGCATGGGCAGGCCCGCCCGCTGCGCCAGTTCCCGCACGATGCCGTAAAATTCAGGCGCGCTGCCGGCGTCCACTTCGCGGGCATTGTGCATCGACAGGACGATCTTGTCGGCGTTCCAGAAGGTGAACAGGTTCATGCCCGCCGCCACCAGCAGGGCGATGACCGCGCCGCCGCTGCCGCCCAGCGTGTACCCCAATGCCATGAACAGCGCCGTCAGCGCCGACAGCAGCATCATCGTCCGAAAACCGCTCACTTGCCTTTCACTCCTTCGCCGCCCAGATAGCGGGGCGAGCGTGAATATGGGATGGCCCCGGCGGCTCCGCAATCGAAAGGACGGCACGATGGGAACATATAATGGCAAGCGCCCGGCGCATGTGAAGCCGCCCGCGCATCTGTCCCGGAACCCGCCGGTGCCGCAGCCCGACCCGCTCGACCACCCGTCGCGCCATGATGAGGAATTGAGCCCGGTGCGCTATGGCGATTGGGAACGCAAGGGAATCGCTATCGATTTTTGAGTGCGGAACGCGCCGACGTCCCTCCGTTCATCGCTGATTTTGCACGTCTGCCGCTGGCCTGTGCCCCTGTTGCGGGCGGCGCGCCGCCTGCCCCTAGCCTTTGCCGGTCCAGTCCGTGCAGGATTCTTCCGGGCAAAAGGAAAAAAACATCCTGAGGGGGTGGGTCGTGAATCATATAGCTGAGATCAATGTGAGGGCGGTGTCTGATTATGCGCCGGAGGACGCGGCGCTGCTTTGTGCTGTGGGTCGTCTGGTCTGTGCCTGGACGATGCTGGAACAAAGTCTGGAGGCAAAGATCGCCATGATGCGGGAATCCATGGGTGACGTCCGGACGGTCGGCACCCGGACGCGGCCCGCGATGGCGAAGCTGATGGCGGAATTGCGGACCATGGTGGCGATGCGCGATCGGCGCAACGTGGCCGCCCTGTCCGAGATTTCGGCCATAGAGCGCGACATGCAGAGGATCGATCGCTTCCGGTCGCTCATCATCGGCGGCTTTCAGCAGCCGGCGCCCGGCGGCTTCATTTGCCGCGACGCGAGGAACAACCACACGCATGTCTCGCTTGATCATCTCGATGCGGAGATCGCTTCGCTCGAAACGGTGGCCCAGCGCCTGCTGGCCGTCTGACCGGGCGAGCTGATCCTCCCGCTATGCTTGACCTTTGAAGCGCGGAAGGCAAATCCTGTCCGCGCGCCTAGCGAGAATGGAGTGCCATGCCCTACAAGCCGATTCGCAAAGCCGTTTTCCCTGTCGCGGGTCTCGGGACGCGGTTCCTGCCGGCGACCAAGTCGGTGCCCAAGGAATTGCTGCCGGTCGTCGACCGTCC
>NZ_JBANRK010000017.1:0-65776 GCF_037860795.1 Sphingobium mellinum
TCAAATCCGCAGCTGTCCCTGCAACTGTAAGCGGCGAGCGCGATGCACATGTGCGGACGGGAGTACCCGAGCCGCCAACCACTGGGCCGGACGCTAAATCCTGCGAGGCCTGGGAAGGTCGTGCATCAAGCTTTGACCCGTGAGCCAGGAGACCTGCCAGCGCACCGGTCGCTCTTGCCTTGGTCCAGGGGATGGTCACGGCACGGTAATTCTCCGTCTGAGCGACGAACGAGCGGTGGAGGCCGCATCGGTTCGCGTGGTGGTCGCCTCGGGCGTCCGGCTACCGGCGCACGCCGACCATCGTCGATCGTCGGCCAAGGCCTCCGGTCGTCTTTGGGATGTCTCCGCCGGAATGCCGCAGACGCCGGGGGAACGACGATGACATCGAACACACAGACCTTGGCTCTTGGCATGATCATTCTCGCCGTCACGGGCACACCCGTCTTTGCTGCCGACGATGGCGGCGCACCCGCTTCTGGGGAGGGTGCGAACGTCGCAAGCGAGATCGTGGTCTTCGGGCGCGGCGAGGCCAAGATCGGCACCGCCCATGCCGCCAGCGAGGGCAGCGTGGCCGGATCGGATCTGCTGGTGCGTCCGCTGCTACGCGTCGCCGAACTGCTTGAGGCGGTGCCCGGCATGGTTGCGGCCCAGCATTCGGGCAGCGGAAAGGCCAACCAGTATTTCCTGCGCGGTTTTAACCTCGATCACGGGTCGGACTTCACAACCTACATCGACGGCGTGCAGATGAATTTTCGTACCCACGGCCACGGTCAAGGCTACCTCGATCTCAACGGTCTGATTCCGGAGATCATCGCGCGCGAGGATTTCCGGAAGGGGCCTTACCGCGCTGACGGCGGCGACTTTGCTCTGGCCGGCGCGGCTTACATGACCACGATCGACGGGTTCGACCGACCTTGGATCGCTGTAGAAGGCGGCTCCTACGGCGCGCGTCGGGTGGCGGCGGGCGGCACAATCAAAGGCCTAGGAACGGGCGACCTAACCCTTGCTGGGCAGGCGAAACGCTATGATGGTCCGTGGCAGGAGGCCGAACACCTGCGCCATTATTCGGGCTTCGCCAAGTACACAATGCCTGCGGGCGAGGGTATGGTGGAAGCTACGCTTCACGGCTATCGCGCAACCTGGCGGCCGACCGAGCAGATTCCCGAACGCATCATTGGCTCCGCTCAGTGCCCAGACCGCTTCTGCTCGCCCGATCCGTCAGCACGCGGCGAGACGACGCGGTTCGTGGGCAACTTTGCTGTTCGGCAGCCTGACTGGAGCGCCAACCTCTACGCTCAGTACTACGACTGGAACATGTATTCGAACCCTACATATGCCGACCCGGACGGGACGAGCGCCCAGATCGACCAGTATGATCGCCGTTGGATCGTTGGCCTGACCGCCCGTAAGCAATGGGACGTCTCGCCCGCCCTGCAACTGAGCGTGGGCACCGAAAATAGATACGATCACATCGGCAACGTCGGCGTGAAGCGAACCGCCGACCGGCAGGACCTGTCCTCGCTCGGCCGCTATCACGTCGAAGAGCGCTCAGGAGCGCTCTATGGCGAGGCGACATGGAAGCCGGTGCCGGGCCTGCGCCTGACCGGTGGCCTACGCGGCGACTACTATGATTACACGGTCCGCGCCCGCGACGCCGCCGCCGTCCTCTTGGGAGAAGGCAGCGGGCACGATTCCATCGTCTCGCCCAAGGTCTCGGCCGCCTACGAGGTGACTCCGCAGTTCGAGGTCTATGCCAACTGGGGCCGGGGCTTCCACTCCAACGACGTACGTGGCGCAGTGAACGAGGAGACTCCGGTTCCGGTCCTCGTGCGCGGCACGGGCAAGGAACTGGGCGCGCGCCTGCAGGTCGGCAGCTTTTCGCTGACGGGGACTTACTGGTGGCTCGATGTCAGCAGCGAACTGCGCTTCGTGGGCGATTCCAACGCGGTCGAACCCACGGGCGCCAGCAAGAGGCATGGCTACGAGATCGTCGCCTTCTGGCGCCCGCTATCTTGGCTCGCACTCGACGGCAACTACACGGCCAGCCATTCGCGCTACGACGATGGCGACCGTATTCCCAACGCTTTCGAGAACGCCGCCTCGGCAGGCGCCGCGATCGTGCTCGACCCATGGGAAGCAAGCATCCGCCTGCGCCATCTCGGGCCCTATCCGCTAATTGAGGACAACTCGGTACGCGACCATGGCAGCACCGTCGTCAACGCGCGCGCAGCGTGGAAGGGCGACCACATCCAGATCTACGGGGAAGTGCTGAACATCTTTAACAGCCGGGACAAGGACATCGCCTACTACTACGAGTCCTACATCCCGTCCTACGACACCGGCGGTCCCGTCGAGGGCAGGCTGAGCCGCGTGGTCGAACCGCGCACCGTGAAGGTGGGCGCCAAGTTTACGTTTTGATTATGGGCCGCCGCGCGGAATTATTCCCGCGGCGGTTAAAAAGGTGCGACAATCAGGTGTTGGCGTCAGGCCGTGCCGCGAACGCTGGTTCGGCTTCGCCGGTAAGCGACCCTGTTTCTAGCGCAAACAGTTGCATCGCGTAACGCATCGCGATACATTGGCGTCATGATAATTGGATTCCGGCACAAGGGGCTTGAAGCCTTTTATCGCACTGGCACGACGCGGGGTGTTCAGGCATCCCATGTGAAGAAGCTGCGCAACATCCTTGCGCTGCTCGAAGTCGCGATAGGTCCGGACGATATGAATTTACCGTCCTTCAAGCTGCACCCGTTGAAGGGCGATCTGAAAGGCCATTGGTCCGTTTGGGTCAACGGCAATTGGCGTGTCACATTCCGGTTTGTCGGCAACGATGCGGAACTGGTCGATTATCAGGATTACCACTGAGGCTATGATGATGATGCACAATCCCCCCCACCCTGGCGAACTGTTGCGCGATGAAGTCATTTCGGCGTTGGGCTTGTCCGTTACCGAGGCGGCCAATCGGCTTGCCATGTCGCGTGTTGCTCTGTCGCGCGTGCTGAATAGCAAGGCCGCGATCAGTCCCGACCTCGCGGTTCGGCTCGAACAGGCTGGTGCCAGCACGGCGCGGGCCTGGCTCTCGATGCAGGCGAATTACGACCTGTGGTGCGCTATGCAGCACGAGCAGCCACCCGTTCGGCGCTTACAGGACGCAGCGTGAGGATTGACAACAAAACGGTGGTTTAGTTGTCAGGAAGCCCAACCTCATCAAAATAGCCCTGAGCTGACACTCTCAGTTTGATGTCAAAACCGGGTAAATCGGGGTGTCCATGTGTTTAGAATCAAGCGATCTTTTCAGGGCAGTCAGTAGCGTAACTGGAGGATCAGTGGATATCCATAACAGATATCATCACGCAGAACGTCAATAATATAATCAGGAATATATTTTCTCAAATGGTTTGAACTTCTCAGAAACATAATTTGAGAATCCGCAAATATCATTCTTAAATAATTCTTCATAAGAATGTAGTTCGTATCCGAACTTATAGCGCATAATAAAGGAATTATTCTTCGCGGAAAACATAACGTCGGAACCATTATATTCTCCAAAAAAAGACGTAAGTCCATGATTATCTGCTAAAGTCTCTCGCGAAAATTTTTCCATTCTTTTTGAAATTTCTTCAACATTGGAACGCAAATTTTCCGTTTCACCATTCTTCTCGATCGCATTTTCAATTTCATTGTTAAGTGCATTTCGTGAAAAAAGCTCATCAACAAACGATGATTTTATGCAATTCACGTTGATCAAATTGTTGAGCCATAGCTTTCCCTCCGCGTTTTTAAGCCTAAAATTGGCGATTGAAAGCGTTTCATGATAATTTGTTACAAGCTTATGCGCCTTTGCGTCGCTATTAATCTCTTTACTTATAATTATCTGCATTCGCTCTTTGCTGGCTCCAGAAGAAAGCACGGCGCAGATCCGATAGAAATCGTACAAACCAATCCGGTCGGCGTGCTCATAAAATCTATCATGATCCACTGTAGTGCCGGACTGAGCAATATCTAGCAAGGATTCGGACAAACGTTGTACTTCTACCTCGTAAAATATGTCTTTGATGATATCTATAGGAAATCCACATCTAGACAAAATGTAAATTCGCAAATTCCTTTCATAGCATTCGTCAATGTAATTACATATTTCTATTGACTCTTTCCTGATATTCATTCGCTTGCATGAACTGTTATATTTTAGGGAGTAGTATAATATGTTACATATAGAAACATGTAGATTTCTATATTCGCGCCACATCGAGGGCTTGAATGATGCAGGCAGGCCAAAGGTATTCATGCCCGTTACACAGCCCAAATCCATCCAACGGGAATCCAGCGCGATGTTTGAGCCTGTCAATGCGCCATGCATGATCCTTTTTGCGGAAGCTGCGGCAGATTGCATGGCGATTCTCTGACCAATGTTCCGCAGCCCCTCAATAACCGCTTCATTCTGGTCCGAGTAGCTGGAATTCGACGATGCTCCCTTCGTCAATTCGTCAAATAGCATGGCTGACGGCAGAAAATTGATCGCACTTCTCGTACGCTGCACATCTTCGAGTGATGGCTTATTTATGAAACCTTCGTCGGAGTTCCACTTGGGCTTAAAGTAAATAGCGCGCTCAAAACTTGCTAGTCGAAGGGTAGCCGCCCTGATCAATAGGGCGCCCGGATGCCCCTTGCGCGCACCGCCGCGCTCACGCGTCCAACTCATCCTCCCAGTTGCAATTACAGCTGGCGTATCCACCGCGCCGAATGGCAGGGCATGCTTCAGAATTTTGGCCCAGATCGCTTCCGCCACTGCATCCACCAAAGGAAGGGTCCCATGCCCATACCAAAAATCCGAATCGACCCCTAGCAGTTGGTTGGATCCCATTCCCTTTACGAGATACTGACCATCAGTTCCGCACCGAGCCCCCCCGCCATTCGAGCCGATACCGACGCCCCCATAGCGCTCGGCATAGAATGTCTTGCGTGGAGCCGATGATGATAAGCCGTCCAACCCATTCGGGCCCACATAGGCGTAATTTTGGAGAAGAGCCTCTTCGTTCATCTCTGAACCATCATCATCAAAGAATATGACGCATGGATTATTGAGTTTTCTCGCTTCAAACGAATCTAATAAAAACTCAGGAATACTCATCGTCAATACCGCCAAATTTGTTTATTATTTGAATGTCTTGTGGTTCACGATGTGAGTTCGGGCATCGTCATATTGCTCGGTCACGTCCGTCAGTCGGCCATGCGCAAAGGCCAGTATCCGCTTGGCCGCAACGATAGTTTCCAGTCGGTGGGAGATCACGATGCGCGTGATGCCAAGTGCTGCAATGGCGGTGTTGACCATCATTTCGCGTTGCGAATCAAGTTGCGAAGTCCCCTCATCCATCACCAGCACCTTCGGTTGCCGATAAAGGGCGCGGGCCAGCAGCAAACGCTGCTTTTGCCCGCCGGACAGGGTTGAGCCCATGTCGCCAACCAGCGTCTCATAGGCCATAGGCATCGCTGCGATATCCTCGTGCAACGCCGCCGCCTGAGCAGAGACGAAGATGCGGTCCGTATCGGGGGTGTCGTCGAACAGCGCGATATTGTCTGCCAGCGACCCTGCGAAAAGACTATCCTCCTGCAGCACCGCCGCCACCTGCTCCCGATAACTGCGGTAGCCGAAGCGGGCGATCGGTTTGCCGTCAATCAAGACTTCACCTTGGTCAGGCTCGATCAGGCTTAGCAGCACCTTCACCAAGGTGGACTTGCCCCCACCCGACGGCCCGGTGATGGCGATATGCTCGCCAGGTTCGATGGAGAGATCGACGCCATTCAGGACAGGCGGGTCGGTGGGGCTATAGCGATAATGGATGTTGCGCAGTTCGATCCTGCCCAGTAATTGCACCTCTGCGCGGCCCTCTTCGGCAAGGCAGCGATCGGGGTCCGTAAGCGCGATATCGGAAAGGCGCTCGAGGTGTAGGCCAAGCATCCGGAACGCGATCGTCTGATCAACCAATGAGGCGGCGCGCTGCAGAAACTGCGTCTTGTACGCCATATATGCGAATACCATACCCAGGCTGAAGCCGCCGTCGATGACGGACCCGACCGCCAGCCAGATTGATCCAATCGTTTCCAGGCCGAATATCATGGTGTTGGCCGTCGACTGCCAAATGCCGAGGCGCGAGAGTGCGACATTGGCATTGGTAGAGTCGGTCAGGCGCGTTTGCCACTGCGCCAAGCGCGTCGCCTCCCGATTGAACAGACGCAAGGTCACGATGCCACGCAAGGTTTCGATCATCGTCGATTGTTCCTTGCCGCCCGTGATTATGGCATCTTCCTCCGCCATACGCTGAGCGGTGAAGCTTAACGCGCGGGAAGCGCCGTAAAGAGCAAAGGCCAGCAGCGCGAGGAAGGTAAGAAGCGGGGAGTAAAAGAACATTACGGCGAGCGAGAAGATAGCCAGCGTTCCGTCGATGATGCCGCTCACCGCGCCCTGTGTGAGGAAGTTCTGGATCGGTGCCACGGACTGGAAGCGGGAGAGGATGTCGCCGACCTGTCTCTTCTCGAACCACGGCACGGGAAGGCGGAAAAGCCGCCGCGCGACATTGACGACCACGGCATAGCCAAGCGCGGTGCCCGCCGAGAGCAGCACGAAGGAACGCAGCAGCGACGCCCCAGCATTGATCAGAGTGAACAGCCCGAACCCAAGCGCAAGAACGCTCAGTAAGTCGCGATCCAACGCGGGAACGGCACTGTCGATGGCCGTCTGCATGTAAAAGGGCGATGCGAGCACGAACGCTTCCAGCACGACACTGAGTACGAGCGTCTGAACAAGAGCGCGCCGGAGCCCGGTGATTCGCCGCCAAAGCTGCGAAAGGCGCAATCGTTCGCGCTGGTCCGACGATTCGAAATCGTCCGACGGACGAAGCTCCAATGCGATACCCGTGAAATGCGGCGAAACCTCCTCCAGAGTCAACCATCGCGATGTGCCGGCGGGATTGTGAATCAGCGCCTTGCCACCCACCACCCGTTCCATCACCACATAATGGTTCAAATCCCAATGTAGGATCGCGGGGACGTGAAGTCCCTGCAGCTTGGAGAGAGGCAGTTTGACAGCACGTGGCGTCAAGGCGAGCTGGTCCGCCATGGCAATCAGCGATTTGAGTGTCGCGCCGCGCATTGCAGGCTGGAAACGACGACGCAACGTTCCGAGATCGACATCAAGCCCGTGAAAATTGGCAATCATTGCCAATGAGGCCAAGCCGCATTCGGCCACCTCGGTCTGTCGAACCAACCGAACACGCTGTCTGCTCCACAGGCCGAGATCTAACAGCGCGCTCATCGTGCGCGCACCGCAAAGAGCGGTTCGAACAGCCACTCGATCAGGCTGCGCCTTTCCGTCACGATGCGTGCCGAGAGCGTCATGCCAGGAAGCAGCGGTTGCCGGTGCCCAAATGCCATCACCCAAGGGTGGGACAGGCTGGCGGTCACCAGATAGACAGGCAGGGTTCCGCTTGGCGCCAGGCGCGGGATTGCTGCGCGTGAGATGCTGGTAATTCGCGCATGCACCGTTCCGAACGTCTGATAGGGAAAGGCGTCTATTGACAGGCGCACATCCTGCCCCACCGCCATAAAGCCTGACGCGGTGGTTGGCACGTATAGCTCAACCCGTGTCTGCGAATGGCTAGGCACCAGCAACATCAGCTGCTGTTCGAGTGATGCGGGTTGGCCAAGGCGCGCCGTGAGCGCCGTGACCATTCCGCCCACCGGCGCGACAAGCGCGTAGCCGCGCGCGAGATCGGACTGCGCATCCTGTTGCAGGAGGGTGGCGCGGTCGGACTGCGTGCTGGCGACCTGTGCGCGAGCCGCCATGTCAGACTGCGTGATGGCCCGGCGCGCCTGCTCAATTTCGGAACGCTTGCTCGATAGGGACTGTTCCATCTGTGCCAGCTGCTGCCTACGCGTCAGCAGTTCCGCTTCCTGCCGTTCCATGTCGCGCTTGCTGACATAGCCTCGTTTCGCCAGTTGCCTCATGCGGCTTTGATCGGTCATAGCGGCACCAATCAGTTGCTGCTGATCGACGATCTGCGCCTTCAGCGAGAGCAAGGCGGCCAGCCCCCCCTCAATTTGCGCCTTGAGCCGGGCTTGGTCCGCGTGGGCCGCGCCCAGCACCAATTCCGCCTGCTCCATTAGGCGAGCGTCCTGCGTCGCGAGAGCTTCGCGAATGCGCTGCGGCGCGGTGGCGCCTGTTGCCATGTTTTCTTCGGAACGGATGACAGCAAGCCGTTGTCCTGCGGCGACCTGCTGTCCTTCTGTCACGTCAATACCGACGACAATGCCAGCGCGAGAGGGAACGATAGTTGCTACCCCCCGGTCGAGCGCGACCTGCCCCGGCACGGTCTCGACTCGCGCATACGTAGCGGTGGCAAGGAAGGCGATCACGGTAATCAACGCAGCAAATAGCAAAAACCCGATGACCTGCCAGGACATGGGCGTGGCGATGTTGACGTTGCCGTGGAGCCGCTCTGCCCTGTGGGCGAGTGCCTCCTGTCGGAAGAGAGGCGAATGACTCATCCGGCCTGTAGCCCGGCCACAAGCGGTTGCAGGGTAAGCGCCAGCCTTCCATGCAGAGGGATAATGAATGGGGAAAGCGACACCAGAATGGATGTTCCAAAGGCCGATTTATAGATTTCATAGGCCGTACTGCGATAAAGCAAACCGCTGCGCCCCCCCCCGAATATCACAGGCCATTCAGAAGGGCGGTGCGCAATTTACGCCCCAACATTCAATTTACAGCGCCTGCGTGATAACGCCTTCGCTCCACAACTTTTCCATTTCGCCAATAACTTGGATGGGATCCATTCCATCGCCAATGCATTTCTTCGCGATTGACAGAGGCGTATTCGTTCCGACCGATAGATCTGCGCCGACCCTTTCAATGAAGGCGTTCGATATCTCGATCCGTCGAAATCTGACGGCATCTGACCGCACGTCGGGGTCATAATGACCGCCGTCCGAAATCTGCACCGCCTTGCTGCCAACGAGATTTGTCTGCATGCAGTTGGCGGTTATGTCCTTCAACACATCCGCCAGATCCACCGCATCACGATAATCCCGCTCGGCATAGATGATATATCCATCGGGCCACTTGTCAGACGGCATGGTGGGACTGATCAGTTTGACCGTTCGTTCGACCACGTTAATCAGGAAGCCGGTGACACATGCTATGGTGCCTTCGAGCGAAGCCTCCTTTTTCGCCTTACCCTGCACGTTCCGGCCCGCGGCAAATTTTGTGATCGCGCCTTCCGTTGCCATTTGCAGCACGATCTCGACGCCGAACAATTCTTCCGGCGTGAAACGTTGGTGGATTTCCAGCAATTGCCGCTTTGTCATGACTGAAAATCTGTTCGGCGTGGACTTTCGTTTGTCCCACTCAGCCAGAACGCTCTTGGTAAGGTCGATGTTTCGCAGCGGGATGGCGGTCGTCGTTTGCGGAATGACGCCTACAACATCCTCGAAAATCTCAAGAAAGCCGACATATTCAGGATTGTCCAGAGGGTCGGTGGCCCAATAGCAGAACCCGCACTGCATACCGAGACCAACGATGGCCTTTACGGCCTCAAGCGTTTTCCGCCATTCGACATCGCCACCATCCGCAAGGGTCGCATCGCCGGCGAATTTTTTAGCGGATACACCGCAGAACCAGCAGCCAACTGAGCATCCTGATGACAGTTCGAAGGCCACAGGCGGATGAGTGATGCCAGCTGCTGCCGCGTCGAGTTGAAAAGCCGCCCTACCCATATTACGCATCCGCCAAAGATCAAACTCCGGTGTGACGCCTTGGCTGCCGCCGTAGGAAGCAATGGAATCACGAATTTTCAGATGGTTCGCGATATGCTGATCCCAGAGATAGGTGAGCGGCCAGTCGTGACTCGTCGCTGCAGATCTGAACAGGCGATAATCAGGATGAAACACCGGTAGCAAAGTGTGAACGTCGATATCACATCCACAGGAATCTTGCGCATCCTTAAGGGATAACTTCCCATCAATGACCGAATTCTTGAAATCTACATCACCGATCCAGCGTTCCAAAAAACGTTTAGAATGACTTAGTACACGTTGGGTTTCCTGATCTACGGAATATAATGCCCTGTATTTATCCGCAATCGACATGCTTGTTTCATGTGAAAGTAGGCCTAATGTTTCATGAGTCATCTGCGGTACGCCACTTTGCAACTGCAATTGATCGCTCATTGAGCAACCAAATGTGCTTTGATTTCGGCGGATAATTTGCGGGGCTCCTGCGTGCCAAGGTAAACTATCTTCCCCGACGAAAGCGAAAGCTTGAGAGCTTGAGAGCCTCTCATACTATAAATTTTACCGCCTAGCCCATAGCGGATGCCCCAACCTCCGAAATCGGCCATGGGACTATATTCGATCTCCTCTACCTTCCGGATGTCGGTATATTTCAATTGAGCAGCCGGAAAAGGCCATATGCGGACAGTAATCTCGACGTCATCAAGGCTAGTTTTAAGCCGAAGGGACATTATTAGAAATGTAATAGCGATGGGCGCAATTATAACCCAAAACATCCCTGGGGAAAATCGGCCCGCGTGCCACGCGAACACCAATGGAGCGATGAAGACGCTGGTCGACAGTACTATAACCAGTATCAAAAGCGGCAAAGGCAACATCTGATCTTCATTGTACATCGTTAGCGCCTCTTAACTCGAACCACCACCGCCGCCGCCCCATAAAGAAACGGTAGCCCAGACCGCTAGAGACGCTGCGCCTGCAATGACGACCACGACAGCTGCAGCGGCAGTGACAACAACTGCCGCATAGGTAACGACCGCGATAACAGCCGCAGCCACCGGCACTGCCGCAACGCCACCAACGACGTAATCAATCTCGGCCTCCGTCAGATCGGTCATTTCATTGTCGTTACCTGGATGAATGTAACGGACCTTGCTTTTTGACAAATTAATGTCGGTGAAATAGCCACCCCACTCACGATCCGAGATGTCAAACCCATGACTTCTAGAAAGTTGAGCTACAGCAGAAAGGCTGAAATTATCGTTCAAAAGTTCTTGAAAATCATCCCAGGAATTTCGGATAGAATCCTCATAAAGGTCGATTTTTTGGCTATTCATTCAAACCCCCTATTTGCGCCGACGATCGCCTGCTGAGCAGCCGCATGCCGCCCATAAACTGAAAGCGTTTCCCTGCGGGAAGGGTAGCGTCTATAAGTGGCTCTATGCAATGCAAAATTCACGATATGTTCAATCTGGCGTATTCTCTCGCCGTGTCAAATTCGAGATTGCGCGCTTCCCACAGCAACCGAGAGCCAGCGTCGCGTCATCAAGCTGCAAGCGAGGTGCCATCTTGGAAACTCCGTAGCGAAGGTGAAAATATAAACTAATCTACATTTTGCTTTTGAATGAATAATTGAACAAATAAAGTAAATAGGATTGGCAAATTGAATAGGAAAATTGAGCAACTTGGCTTGGCAACAAAGTTAGTTTCTGAATCGGCGTTTCATAGAAACAGACCACCAATTTTTATATTCAATTCTATCATAATGCCGGCAATAGAGCATGGGAATATCCATTTTGCATTTTCAGGAGGAGGTGATCCTATTGCATATTGGATTTGGGCGTATTTGGCACCAGACGTTGAGCAACGTCTACTGAAAAACCCTCACGATGTTTTGCATATCAGCGAATGGAATGAGGGCGAGAATTTGTGGTTTCTCGACTTCTGCGCGCCGCACGGGCACTTGAGCGATATTATTTTGTTCATCCGTTCTGAAATGTTCCGAGGAATTGACCGGGCTCGATCACTAAAATTCGCCAAATTTGGCGGCATCAGGAAGGTTTCAGTTTGGAGGCGGGCATCATCGTTACAAAGAAGATATCCCCGTTCATCGCGGGCTTTACCATTAAATGCGTTCTCGAGTACTCAAACTGAGTACCAGGGTAACTTGGATTTTTGATTTTTACATCTCTTTCGCTTTTGGGTTCTGTTCCGACAAAGGTCTGCCGATCCTAGATCCGACGGCGACGGCAAAGCTGATGTTGCTCTGAGCGCCACCAGGCCCCGGGCTCTATGGTTCGATTTGCGTATACCTTTTAAGGACCGCCGTTAGTCCGGTCTTGTTATTGCCGTTTGACAACGTAAAAAGGACTGCACTAAAACGGATTGCCTAAAAGAGACCAATCATGTTCGTTCGCGCTTATCTTCGTGCCTCAACGTCGCAACAGGACGCTTCTCGGGCGAGAGGTGCCCTTGATGCGTTCGCGGCCGAGCGAGGCTTGCGAATTGCCGCCCGCTACATGGAAAACGAGAGTGGTGCGAAGCTTGATCGGCCAGAGCTGTTTCGTCTTTTGGCAGATTGCGAACCTGGCGACGTTCTTTTGGTGGAGCAGGTCGATCGCCTGTCCCGCCTCACTGCCCCGGACTGGATGAAGCTGCGATCGGAGATCGACGCTAAGCAGGTTCGGATCGTGGCGTTGGATCTGCCCACGTCATGGAGCCTCGCGGCCCCTGGCGACGAGTTCACCGCGCGCATGTTCTCTGCCGTCAACAACATGATGCTCGATGTTCTCGCTGCGGTTGCCCGAAAGGATTATGATGATCGGCGTCGTCGCCAGTCCGAAGGGACGGCGCGTGCCAAAGCTGCGGGCTTGTACAAAGGGCGGCCAGAGAACAAGGCGCGCAATGTCGCTATCGCATCCATGCTTGGTGACGGGCGCACTTGGCGGGAAGTCATTGACGCCACCGGATGCAGTCGAACGCTCTTAGCCAAGATTGCCCGTGAAGTGCGGCAGCGACAGGTCGAACGGCAAGAGGCCCCCTGCCCTACCCCGTGAAATGGTGGTTTAGTTGACTGACAACCACATCGCCGGAAACCCGCAGAAATGCGATGCTGAAATTGGCGATTTTGACCGCTGACAACTTAATATGAAAATAATCCGATTAAGTTGACAGATGGTACTCCCGCGTTAGTGTGAACATAACGGCAACGCGGAGTAGACCATGAAACGAACGAAGGAACCGCCCAGCGCCGTTTCGGCACTTCGTCGCTGGCGCGATCGTCAGCGCCATGAACGCATAGCCCAGGACCAACAGAGGGCGAGCGACACGCGCAAGAGCGGTCTGCGCCGCGAGCGCGCTGCCGAGCGGCAGGCAGAACAAAAGGCTGTGGCGATCAATGAGGCGGCTTCCGACTTGGCACGCGAGGAACGCTATTTCAGCGCGAGCAAAGAAGCGGCTGAATCTCGCCGCATCCTTGGAATAGCATCGGGCAGTTTGATGGCGTTCGCGGCGATCGGCTTGATCGGCGCATCGCTCACAGTCTACCACCTCTCGCACCACCCCATCCCGCGCGACGAGAACGCATTGTTAGTCGCCTTGTCGCTGTTGGCGGCATTCGTGATTGCGTTGGCGGCGCTGTATGGTTGGTTCCTCTTCTGGTGTCAGCCTTGGCTCGAACGCAAGCGCGATGCGGCGGAGGCCGCCAAGCAGCTCGAACGGATCGCAAACAAGCGTCAGGCGCTAGAGAATGGCGCTTTCACCGTCGCCAAGTCCCGCCGTCCCTTCGGCGGACCTTACGAGATCCGTTTCACCGATCATAAGGCGTGATGGTATGAAGATCGGCTATGCCCGCGTCAGCACTGGCGAGCAGAACCTAGCGTTGCAGATCGACGCGCTGCGCGCCGCTGGTGCCGAGCGGATCTTTGAGGACAAGGGCGTAAGCGGCTCCACCGTATTCAAGCCAGCCTACGGCGATATGTTGCGCCACGCGCGAGCTGGTGACGAAATCATGGTTTGGCGGCTCGACCGTCTAGGCCGCTCTCTCCCTGGCCTGATTATCGAACTAGAAATGCTGGGAAGCCTTGGCGTCGGGTTCCGATCACTCACGGAGCAGATCGAAACGGTGACACCGGCAGGCCGGTTGTTTTTCCATATGGTTGGGGCATTTGCCCAATTTGAGCGTGATGTAATCCGCGAGCGCACCAACGCGGGGATTCAAGCGGCGCGCCGCGCTGGTAAGAAGCTGGGGCGGCCTGTGTCGATCAATGAGGATCAATGGAAACAGGCCAAGACGCTGCTGGCTGAACCTCACAAAATGAGCGTGGTGGCAGTCGCGGGCCTGTTGAATGTCACCCGCCAGGCCATCTATAAACGGCTCAGCGCTGAGAAACTGGCCGAACCAGTCGAGGCTTGATCCATGGAATACCCCCCTGCCCTTCCCTTCGATTAGCGCACTCCCCTTAAGCGTCGCCTTTCCTTGGGCAGCTACCTAGGCCGGTGATGATTGTGCGAGCGAGCATATCCCCTCGTGCTCGTCACTGCTGATTGACGCACCTGGGCGGCTCCCCCTGCCTCATGCGGGAACGGACCTTCGGCCCCAAGCAGAAAACCACCGCTACGCGCCTACGGTTTCCGCAAGCGGACCCTCCGTTTTTCAGCTTGCCCGCGTCAGGGGGCCGCCCCTCCAAAGTGCGTCAGCAACGACAGCACGAAGGAACGGACATGCAAAACATCGCTGAATTTCGCATCATCGGTCGCATCGGTAGCACGGAGATCAAGGAAAAGGTGGCGACGCTCGACGTTGCAGCAAACTACGGCCGCAAGGTCGGCAACGAATGGGAGGACGATACCCATTGGAACCGGGTCACCTGTTTCGGCAAGAATATCGAGCGCGCAGCCAAGATGGCCAAGGGCGACTTGGTGCATATCACTGGTCGCATCCGCCAATCCCGCTACGATCGCGAGGGCCAGACCGTTTACGGCGTTGACCTGATTGTTGATCGCTTGGCCGTGATCGCGAAGAATGGCCGCCCCGCCGATGACGATCGCGACGGCGGCGAGGATTGAAGCGTGCGGGCGGCGCTAGGCGCCGCCCATTACATTACATGCAAATCAAATTACATGCATATACATGCAATGCTATGTGCAGGCATGTAAATGGCTTTGCAAGGCTGTCATTGCCATTAAATGGCTTTCCAAGGCTTTCAAGTGTCAGTATGATATGAGAATGCCTTTGCTGTCTTGTGCAGTTTTGGGGCATCCTATGAATGTAAAGGAAAGCAAATGGCAGTCATCGCCTTGGCATCCCCGAAAGGAGGTTGCGGCAAATCCACAACGGCAATCGCGTTGGCCGGTGCATATGCCGAGCAGGGCTATACCGTCAGGATCATAGATGCCGATCCCCGCCAGCGTGTCATGCGCTGGGGCGAGGCGGGGCAAACTGGTCCACAGATCGCGGTCGTAAGCGCAAAGGCAGAAACGATTGTTGCAACGATCCGTGCCGCCGAGAGCGAGGCGCAAATTGTCATCATCGACGTGGAGGGAAGCGCGAACATGGTTGTTCCGTTTGCCATCGCCCACGCCAATTTCGTCATCATCCCGGCTAACCCATCAGCGGCGGACGTTGAGGACGCTATCGCAACCGTGCGCGTCGTTCTGGACACCCCAAGCAAGCACGGACGCAGTGTTCCTTACGGGCTGCTATGGACGCGCGTTTCAACAGGGTTCCAGTCTCGCGAGTTTGCGGCGCTTGCTGGGCAACTCGCAGAGGCAGGGGTGCCGGTGATCGGCCAGTTTGTCGAACGCACCGCCTACAAGTCACTGTTTTCATACTGCACCACATTGGATCAGCTCCCGCGCGACGAAGTGCCGGGCACCGACAAGGCGCGGGCCGAGGGGGCCGCGCTTGCGAACGCAGTGGCCGACGCGATTTTGGCCGATCAGGAGAAAGCCGCATGACCGAGCCGCAAAAGCCTCAGAGGCGCAACCTGGGCCTGCCTCTGGCATCGGTGCGTAGTACGGCAACGGAGACGCCTGCGGCCGACGACAGCGCCAGGGAGACCGCGCTGCGTCACGGGTTCGACAATGTGCCGATCGCGGCGAGCGAGGTAGATCGCCTGAGAGCCAATCAGAACAGCGAACCACCGCGCCGGAAACGTGGGGCAGGGCGGTCGATGCCCTTCTCGGTGAAGCTCTCGCCCGCCACGATGGAATACATATACGAGATGGCAAACTCGCGCGACATTCCCTTGGCACAGGTGATCGAGGAGCTTGTGGAGGCTCATCGAGCGGTCGCAAAGTGATGCGCCGTCGATGACGATCAACGAGAACGGGGAGGGCAGGGCCAACCCCTAAATTGGCGGGCGAGGCCGTTGGCTGGAACCAGCGACCCCGCCCTAATCACAACCGCAAAATTGGAGCTTTGCGAATCATGACTGACACCACCCTACCGAATCCGCATCCTGCGAGCGATGCAGCTTGGACCGTTGTGCCGCAGTTACGAGCTTTCATGCCGAGGTGAGCCGCGCTGCCGCTGCCGGTGACGACATTGACCAGGCCACCGCCGATGCTCACGCATTTGCAGCCGTCGCGCTTATCGGGACGCCGACAACGCATGTCGTGCAGATCGGTCAGAAGATCAGAGCAGCCGACAATCTGGTAAATCTCGGGCAGCTCTATCCCAACCTCGCAGAGATCCTTCTGAGGGACGTGCTTGGCTTGATCGGGATCACGAGCGGGGATGATCGACTATTGCCGTATCCCCTTCACTGAGACGAGGGCGGCCAGCGCGATGTGCTGGCCGCTACGCTGCTCCGGTGAACCTATAGCAAGGCGACTGTGACGCAGAGCCGTTGCAGAAACCAACCAGAAGGATCATGACCGGGGCGCGTGCCAGTGTCATTCGGCTCGCTGATCCTTCCCCGTCATCGCAGCGCCCGTCTGTGGTGAGGGCGAAGGCTGACGGAGAAGAACATGACCGCATCGACCATCATTGCCGACATTCCTACCGGCCTCATCGTCGTTACCGGCCTTGTGATGCTGATCCTGGCTGTTCGCTTCCGTGGCCCTATGTCGATCGCTTTCGCAACCCTCTGCCTGCTCGGAACTTGGAACGCGGGAGAGGCACAGCCCGTCCTAGCGGCTATCATGGGCATTGTGCTTTATGGCGGCCTAGCCATCATCGGAAGCATCTTTGGAGGTCGCGGCGAGCTGGACCACGAAGCCCGATCCGGGGGCTATGACTATGCCGCCGAGCAAGCGCGCCTCGCCAGCGAGTATCATCGCCGCGACCGGGAAAGCCGCTTTTAGTCTCCGGACAATCCGCCCAACGCCGCAGCCACTTTCGCCGCACCATGCTTCGCTATGGCGGCGGCAATGGCGCGTGCGTCCGAGCGATCCAGTTCAGGAATTTTGACACGTTCTAGTGCCGCCAGAAGCACAGGGCGGCCCGCATCGCGCAATGCGTCCTCAGCCTCCTTTTCGCGCTGAACAACGGCCGCCAGCGCAGCCTCAAGTTTGACGCGCTCTTGCTTGATGCTTTCAAGGGCAGGGGACTTTGCCATGAGATAAATTCCTTCGTTGTGGTCGAGCTATAGGGTGGTTTGAGCTGGGATTGTGTCGATGGGATCAGCCATCATCACCAGACTATCAGCCTATCACGGCGACACATGCGGAGGCCGAGTTTGCACCTAGTCCGCCTTCTCTAACTGACATTTCAGGATTGTTCTATTCTTGTCGCGAAGAATGTCCAGACGGTGTGCGATGCGTTGAATCTTGAAATCCTAATTCCAGAAACGCGCGGCGAAGCCGCTCCTTTTCTCTCTGCGACGATCCAGCCAGGCGCTCCGATCGGCTTTGGTCGGATAGCGGCTGCCAAAAAGTGCATCCCCCCCGGTCCACGTCTTTTTGGTTTTGCTTGAGGGAGGGGAATGCGAGTGGTAAGGAAGGGATAGAGGTTGAGGTTCGCAGGATAGCACCATCGACAGCATTGTAACACAATGCGCTCTATGGTGTCCGCTGCACGGGGCTTAAGAATGGCGCATCTGACGTTGCGAGTTGAAGACGACATTGCGGAAGCCATCGACATGCTGGCGAGGGCGGCAGGCATGACACGCAGCAAGTGGATCAACCGTGCTATCCGCGATGCCTTGCCTGCTCGTCCCGACGAGGTGCGAGACGTACCGACAGTTGCAGGCGCCTCTAAAATGCTATCGCTTCGTTTGCCCGCTGACGAGCTGGCGGCCATCGATATGGTCGCGGCCAAGGGGGGCATGACCCGTTCGCAATGGGTCAAACGTACATTGCGTTGGCAACTCTGGACGAAGGCCGGCGAGCTGCGCCTCGCGCCTAGCAGCTATCGTTCGATCATGAAGATCGTCGGCCAGGTGCGCGCTATAGGCTATTCGCTCAATCAGGCCGTGAAGGCGATGAACGCTGCCAACCGTCCAGAAAGTCCGCTCTTGATCGAGCAGGTTGCACCCCATGTCATCGCCATGGAGGGGCGACTTTCGGCAACCATCAAAGAGGCGAATGCTACCCTTACTGCTATCGTGTCAGGGGAGGTTGATTACTGGACGGGGAGGGGCACCACGTCCCCTATCGCCGATGAGGTTCAGCCGTGAACGGTTTTGAGTTTTCCGATCAGACCCTTGAGGATTTGGAGCGGGTGCAGGGTGCGCGCGGGGCTGGGCGTGGCAAGGTTGACCATCGGGGAAACCGTGCTCTCTCTCGCGACTTAGGAAGTCTGATGCGCGCGCCGGGGCAACTCGCTTCTGGTGCCGCCCGTGCCGCTTCGCGCAGCCGTGGAGATCGAAGCGCACGGGCCATTGAACAGCTTGGTCGAACTGCCGAGCGCGCGCCTCAAGTCGTCGTGAAGATCACTAGCCGCATCCATGGCGCGGCCAGCACCGTTGGCGCGTTTACCTACGCCGGTCGCATCGGCATGTCCGATCAGGAGCCTATCGGGATCGAAACCAGCGAGGGCAAGGAGCTGATGAGCGCACAGGATATGATGGTCTTGGCGCGTGAATGGCAACAGTGGGAAACGGCGGACGAAGCGCGCCGCAATGGTGCGACAGCTATCGCCATGGTGTTCTCTATGCCTCCCGGCACTGACCCCGAAAAGGTCCGTGAGGCGGTGCGCGATTTTGCGGAATCCGACCTTTCAAATCGTCGCTGGGTGATGGCCCTCCATACCGACGAGGCGCATCCTCATGTCCACCTTATCATAGCTGGCCGTGATAATGACGGACGCCGGTTCAACCCTAACCGCGAGTTCCTGCAACAGTGCCGTGAACGCTTTGCGGAGAACCTTCGGGATCGTGGTGTTGAAGCCGACGCCACCAAGAGGATGGCTCGTGGCTACCCGCCCAAGCAAGACCCCACGCCCGTTCTAAAGATGCGTGAACGTGGCGCGGAGCCAGTCGCGGATAAGGGGAGATTGGCCGTCATCGGTGGACAGGTGCCCGATGCCGCGCAGCGCCTTGGTGAGCGCGAGAGGGAGCGGAGCAAGACCGTCGCGAACCATGTTTCGGTACGCGAAATCTATGTGCGTGCGGCGGCAGAATTGGAGGCTCATGGCGGTTCTGCCGAGGCAGATCGAGCAAAGGCGCTTCGCGCATTTTTGGAGGCTATGCCGGCGCCCGCCAACGCCCGCGCGGAGATCATCGAGCGCCTGCGTACCGGCAATGCGCTGCCTAGGGACCTCGCGCCCGATCGCGAGCTTGAGCGGCTTAAGGCTCGCGTCCAGCAGCGTGACGCTGAACAGCGAACCGCCGCCCTGGACAGGATTGAGCGGGCAACCGGGAGGATCAAATCTGTTTCTGCCGAGCTGAAAGGGAGCGACAACAAAGCCGGGGCAGGGGAGGGGGAGCCGACCGTATTCGACCGTATTCGTGCCAAGTCGACCGAGCTGAAGAACGACAGCGTACCTCCCAACGCCGCACCCGATCGTGCGCTTGCTAGCGCCCGTGAGCGGCTACAGGCTATGCAGCGCAAGATGGATAAAACCATCAAGGATCGCGCGCAGGATAAGGATCGAGATCGCAGCCAGGACCGCACTCGCGATCCCGATAGGGAAGGGCCGGGCCGGTGAATGACGACGAACTATTGGGCGCTTTGCTTGAGCAGATCGGGACGCTGGCCGAAGGTGTGCAGGCGGTCATGGAGAACCAACAGGCGCTATCCGCGAAGCTGGATGAGCAGGCGTCGAGCTTGGCCGCTATCGGCGTTGCAGTGGGATTGACCTACCTTGCAACGGGGACTGAGGCGCCGCTTCCCGTCGATGTTCTTGAGGATCGCGCCTTCGCGCGTTTCCTCGACAACTACCCGCTTGATGGTCCCCCGATCATGGGCAAGGCGGCGATGGATGAGCACCTGGCGCGATTGGATCAGATCGACCCGACCCGCCTTGCAGCAGGCTTCCGCGACCTTGAGAGGCAGACGCACCTGTCTTTGATTGAGCGCGTCCGCAACAGGCAGATCGAGCGTATAGCGCGCGAGAAGTATGGCGATCTTGAGGCCATAGAAAAGGGGCGTGCCGTCGCCGGCACGCCCCTTCGTGAGACAGATCGCGGGGATCAGGGTTAAGGTTCTTCGATCATGCCCTGGCGTAAATAGATGAGCCGTGGTTTGGCGCTTATGCCGGGGTCGTTACACCAACCCTCCACATGCTCGCATCCCAATGCAGTGTGCAATTGATCCATTATCTTTCGCCAATTGGGATCGGTGTCACGGACCATAACCACCCTTTCACTGTCGATGCCGACACACGCGACCACTACGGGGTTGAAGCCGAATGAAACTCGGCCAACCGTCACTTCATCAATCGCCGCCCATGGCTCGCACCATTGCTCATTGCCGTTGCTCAGCACGATCCCTTTCGTCTCCGCGCTGATGATACGGAGCGGTCCTGAATCGGCATGGTCAGTCGGTCGCATGACTATCGTTCGAGATCTTTTGAGGTCTTATCAGCAGCCGTGCGGTGCTGGTCGCGCGTTTCGTCCCGGCGCTGTTCGACCTCTCGAACACGAGGCGTCCGAATTTCCCCGCCGCGTTCCATCGTTTGAGCAACGGCTTCCCGTGCCGCAACCTTCATCCTCGCCGCCTCTGGCGTGGCCTGGCCGTACTTCTTATCAATGGCCGCATCCATTGCGGCTACCTGTTTGGCGGCAGGATTCAGGCGCTTATCGTCCAATCGCTCCGCTTGCGACATTTGCCTGAAATCGGATGCAACACGCCGATCGCGGTCCTCTCGCGCGGCATCGCGTGACCCATCCAACCTATCAGCAGGCTTGCCGGATGATGCAGCCCTTTCGGTTCTATCGTCGGCCATTATCCCTTAGCTCCTTTCAGAAATGATAGTGCGTCGTTGTCGCCCTCTTCTTCGGCAGGATCGGCGGACCCGACCTGATCGAAGTTCATGCCCGTGAGATCGGCCCGCAATCCCAGCGCCACAAAGAACGCTGTCGCTTTATGCGGATCGCCATCATCGGGAAGTTCATCAATGGGGAAGCCGACCAGGCGCCCGTAATCGACGCCCTGCAACGCTTCCTCGTCCGTCATTTCGGGGGATTCTGCCCGTTCGATCAGGGCGAGCGAACGGCGCGCTATGGAAGGATCGAGAGGCCGCGGCCGAACCGGTGGCGGTGGGACTTTCGACGCTTGCAGCATCCACTTGTCTTTGTAGTAACGGATCTTCCCGCCCTTGAGCGGAGGGATACCGGCGCGAAGCACAATCACCTCTTCCTGAGACAGCAGCAGCAGCTCTTGCGGCAGCATCAGGGGCCGTCGCTGGTCGGAGGTCGATACAGACCCCTCAAACGCATCCCACACCCGCTTGGAGCGGGATTTTGCCTCGTAGGTGTAATTCCCGAGGCGTTCGGATACCTCCTTCGCCACATCGACGTGCTTTGGCGTAAAGACCAACTCGACGCCGCAGTTCTGGACGATTTCGCTGGTCACGTCAGGCCCGTACACGTCGCGGAGCTGGCCGCGTGCCTGAATGACCGGCACAAGACGAATGCCGTAGCCGGCGACGTAGGAGAAGCCCGAGGCGATCACACTGGCGCGACCAAGCCGGGCAAACTCGTCCAAAAGGAGCAGCAGCTTGAGGGGGTGCCTGCCCTTCTCCGGATCGGGCAGCTCGCGCACGTTCAGGTCAATGAGTTGCTGGAACAGCAGATTATACACGTCTGCCATGCGTTCCATGTTGTCCGGTGACACGCCGAGATAGAGCGAAATCGGCTTCGTCCGGAAATCTCTCAGGTCAAAATCGGATTCCGATGTGGCGGCGTCCACATATGGGTTGATCCAAAGATTGATCTTGGCCGAAACGGATTGCCGAATGCCGGTGAAGGTATTGGCCGAGCTGGAAATCCAGTCGTTCAGGGCCGAAATGCAGGCTTCTGACAGGGGATCGCCTGCGGCCTGTCGTTCCTTGATGATCTTCGGAAACCGCTTCTTCGCGTCGCCCCCGCTGAAATTGCGGTATATCTCCCCCATCGTGAAAGGGAGATCCTGTGTTGCTGCGATATACGCCGACACTCCGAGAAACGCGGTGCGGGCGCTGTCCATCCAGAAGCTTTCGCCGTTGGCGGGCGGCGGCCAAAGCATCGCTGCGATCTTTTGCAGCTCGTCAATGACCTCTACCGGATCGGTGCGCTTGATATGCGCGAAAGGATTATAGCGCGCGGTGCGGCCTTGTGGATCGAGCGGATCAAAAAGGAGAACCTGATGGCCGAGGCTTTTGCGCCAACCAGCAGACTTCTCCCAATTCTCCTGCTTCACATCGAGGACGACAACAGAGTCCGCCCAGGTCAGCAGATTGGGAATAACGACGCCTACGCCTTTACCGGCGCGCGTCGGAGCTTCCAGCAAGACATGCTCAGTGCCGCTAAACTGGATGAAATCTCCACCACGCCCGAATAGCGACTGGAAGAAGGTTTTTGGGCTGCGCCCGAGCAGCAACCCTTCATTGGGGTCCATCAAGCCCGCCTCGCGAGCCTCGTTCCTGTTGGCCCAGCGCGCAGCGCCGTGAAGGGATTGCTTATGGTTGAGGAACACCATGAAGGCGACCAGCGCGCCAGCGGCGGCTACACCGCCCATCCCCTTGGCGAGCCATCCCATGACGGCGGGATTATGGCGGTAGAACCAGAAATATTCGGGCATTTTGAAAATGTTCAGATCGGTCCTGAGCTGCCCCAAGCCTATGATCGCTACCAAGCCGCCCAAGGTCAGGACCGTGATGGTGCCGATTAGTACGTAACCGATCAGTTTCCGTCGCTCCATGAGCCACCCTCCTACATGCCGGTCAAATCCGGCTCGAAATAGATTTCAGTGACGCGAAAGCGGCCATCGACCTTTTTGCATTGGACAACGACATCAACGAGCAGGTGCAGCAGATCGAGAATGTCTTTGCGTTCGAGGTCGCGACCGCCTTCCGATTCCTTCACCAGCAGCGACAATTGCTCGAAGGCCAGCGCTGCGGAATCAGCGTGAACGGTCGTGATCGAACCGGGATGGCCGCTGTTGACGTTTCGCAGATAGAAGAACGCGGTCCCGTCGCGCAGCTCTTGCAGCAAGATACGGTCTGGCCGCATTCGCAGGCTCGCTTCTAGGAGGTGCTTCGCGCCGACCTGGGCTTGGCCTTGCCCATCCTTGGAATAGATCATGTGCACCGCATTGCGGTGCGGCACGATCAATTCGCGCGTATCCTCGATCGTCAGCAATCGCTCTTCGGACGGGATAAGCTGGATCAGCGCCTTGGAAAGCGTAGTCTTACCGGACCCGGTTGCGCCGGAGATCAGGATATTCTTGCGGGTTTTGACGGCAAGTTCGAGGAACCCTGCCCATTCCTGCTTTTCCTTGAGCGCCACCAGTTCAGCGTCGGCCGCCGTGGACCTGCCCCGAGCTATCTTCGTATGCTCGAACAGGCCCCCGGCATGAAGCTCACCCAAGCCGAACGTTTTGACCGAGGGCTTGCGGATCGTGATCGAATAATTGCCGAGGTCGCAGGCAGGGGGTGCGACAATCTGGACGCGCTCGCCAGTCGGCAAACTGGTGGAGCATATCGGCGTTTGCGGCCCGACCTTTTGCTTTGTGTAGTTCGCCATCGAGTTCGACAGTGTTTCAAGCCATTGAACGGACAGTCGATCTTCCGTCACCCACTCCCAGCCCTTGCGCCCCTCGATGCCGACTTCACCGGGCTTGTTGATGACGAGTTCCGTAACCGCGTCGGCATCGAGCAATGCGCGCAGCGGCTCAAGGTGATGAGTGAGAATGGCTTGATCGAACATCATCGGCGCAACCTCAAAGAGTAGACGCTGCTGAAATCCACGTCGCGCGCGACCATGATTGTCATTTCCTTGCCTTGAGGAGCGCGAAGGCGTGGACGGATGCGTTGCGAGTCCTGCGCTGCGATGCCCGCCGCAGCATTTGGCGCAGCGATCGTCTGTTCGACGCCCGACACGCTATTGCCGAGAGCGTTGCCGGCGTCCCCGACGATCGACAGCAGCAGCGCGCCGCCGAAGCGCTTCCAGAAGAAGGTTTCCACCTGGCCGCCCATACCGGCGCGGCCGAGCTGATCGGCCGCAGGCGAACCCAGCGTGACCGACACACCCGCAGGCGTGATGGCCCGGTTCCACAGGACAAAAATGCGGTTCTGCCCGGTCGAGAACCCGCCCTGATACTCACCCAGGACGCGCGTTCCCTTCTCCATCAGGATCACGCTGCCATTGGCCGACCATATATCTTGCGGGATCAGGCAGCTCGTCAAACCGGGCTGGGTCGAATCCATCGCAGTTTGGAGGACGCACGGAATCTGCATTCCTGCTGTGATGAGGAAATTGCGGTTGCCAAGCTGACCGGCAGACACTTTGGCTATGTCCATCCCGTTCAGTTTCTGAGCCAGTTCGTTCGGGGCTTTTGCTCCGGCCTCGTCATCGCCAGATCCTCCAACGCGCAAATTGCTGAAAGGCCCTGCATTGGGGTTGCCGCCAACACCCGGAACGCCAGCGGCGGGCGAAACCGCCATGATCGGCGCACGGCGCATAGCGTCCTGGCGCGCTCGCTCGCGCTCGATCGCGGCGAGACGCGCCTGTTCGGCCTTCTCCAAACGCTCTGCTACCGGATCGCGGGGACCACCCTGCACCGCAGGGACCGCCGCACCGGACAAATCCTGGCCGGGAGCCATGATCGGGTTGCCGAATGGATCAGTCCCCACCTGTGCGAGCTTGTTGGGATCGGTCTGACCCACAACAACCGAGGCGGCCTGGCGCGCCGATTTCTCGGCCGACACGTCATCCCCGAGCTGGAACGTGCTATCATCCCGCTTTGGCTGGCCCTTGTCGCTTTGCGAGGCCATTGAGAAAACAATGAACCCGACGAATGCCGCGCCGCAGGCCACGGCTACGCCTGTGCCCTTGCCCATGGACTGCAATCGTCCGCGAGGATTGAACGCCTTGCGATCGACCTCCGGGGTTGTGCTGTTCGCTTCATTGAGCGCTTCCGCATTCACGTCCGTCTCGTCGTAAGTCGGACGCTGGCGCGGCGCGCCATGATCGGCGCTGTTCTCAATCTCACTCATCGGGGGCTGCTCCCGTCCAATTTGCGTTGCACTTCGGGCGATGCCGTTCCCGATGAATTGTCCGGCCCATATCGGTCATAGGCATTGTTCCAGATGCACGCGATCGACAGGCCACGACGCAGCCGGAATTGCTTTGCGACCTGATGAATCACGACAAATTCGCCGCGAACGTCATAGGGTACGACCCCTTCCGATCCGTCAGGGCTGACCGTGAAGATGGCGGGGAGCTGTTGGTTGCGCGGGAACCGCAGGATCGTGAATTGCCCGTTGTCGGTCACTTCCGACGGGGCGAGATCCGATGAACCCGCAATCGAATAGTCAAGGTTGCGCTTCCCTTGGACCGCAGCCGCATCCAGCGCGACCCTGACCCCGCCAGCTTCGACCATGAGCATTTGCATCTGCAACCGCTGCATATCGGCATTCTGGCGAGCCGCCGCTTCCTGTTCAGGATAGCGGAAACGCACGACGAATTGGGCATCGGTGCCGGTTGCTATGTCCCCGCTGCGCGCAGACAGAGCAAAGGTATAGGTACGAACCACCCCAGCTTTGCGCGTTACGACGATCAGATTTGTCGGCGGCGCTTTCTCGCGAGGCTTGATGAAAAGGATATTATCAGCCGGGGCGACTTCCCAACTTACGGTATCGCCTAGCGCGACACTCGAAATCGTCTCCCCGTCCCCGAAAACAATCTGCGATGCAGCACGGAAAACGCCTTTGATCCGCACGACTTCATCAATGTTGTAATTGATATATCGGATGCGGGTATCTTGCTGGCCCGAGCGAGGAATTTCCTCAGCAAAGGCGGGGTTCGTGATGATCGCGGCGACCAGCGCCCCGCTCATGAGGACATTGCGAAGCGCGTTCATCGGCCAATCTCCGGATCGGCGCGGTAGCTGACCACTTGGAAGCCTAGCGGGTTGTCGAGCCTGCCAGCTTCGGTTGTCGGCTTATCCACGTACTTGAAGTTGATCGTGGCAATCCATTGCACCTGTTCGTCAGGGACGTTCCCCGGCTTCGCCACGGACTTGACGAAACGGACCTGCGCCACGCGGTTGTTGATGAAAGTGATGTTGCGGACGGCGGCAGCGACCAGTTCGCCGCCCTGGTACACGTTGACCGGGGCATTGGGGTTGGTCGCGCGGCGGGTGCCTGCAAACTTCTCCTGCTCTTGCGGCACCGACAGAGCCAGCACCTTACGCTCTGTGTCGCGCGAGGATGAGGGGTTCCAAGACTCCCGGTTGCGAACGTAATCGGACAGGAAGTATTTGTTGACCGCTTCGTCGGCGGTGATGTTGCGCGTATTGGTCAGCCGCGTCACCACGTCGATGGCGCCGGTCTGGCGATCGACGCGGATCACATAGGGTTCCACCGATCGCAGCGGTGCCGCAACGTGCCATGCCAACATGGAGAGGCCGAAGATTACCCCGCCAGCGCCCACCATATAAGCAATGCGCTTTTGCTTGTTCGCCTCGCGAACGCGATCAAAATCCCAATCCTTCGCATCCGCGAAATACTGGTCCAGATCGCTCTTTTTCTTGACGCCCAGGGCCATCGTCAGCAGCTCCTATATGCGAGTTGAGGGGTTGCCGGCGCTTGCATCATGGAGAGCGGTTGGCCCGGCGCGGGCTGGTCAGGTGCGGGCGGTGGCGCGGGCACCACTGCGCCGTCAGGGCCATCGGCTTTCCCAGCATCGCCCTCTTTGGGGAACACCATCACATCGCCTTGAGGCGCTGTGCTGACCACCGGGGCGGAGAGGACCGATCCATAGGGATTTGCGGGGCGCGCGTCCGACCGACTGCACGTTGAAGGGGGATTGCGACTCTCCGAAGTCGTCGCACAGGCCACAACACCGCAGCTTGCGACCCCGACACAGAGAATCCTTCCCCAGCGGCGCGCAACCAGCGCACCGTGATTATTCAACCACATTGCCATTACTCCTACCTGTTGCCGGGGCGGGACGATGCACCGGGCATCGAAGTGCGACCCGAAGATGCTTGAGCCTGTTGAACGAATGCGGCCCGGTTGGCGGTCTGCCTGTTGAGCGACCAGCGGGCCGTGTTGCCGACCGCGTTCGCTGCGCCCTTCGGCGCGCGAAGGGTCGAGTTCATGATTTTGCGTTGGAGCATTGACGGGTAGATCGCGGACAGGAAGCCCGCGCCAGATGATCCGCCGCCGCCCGCAAATGAACCGATCGACTGCGCCTGCATGATAATGAAGCCGCCGACCAATACCGCGACAAGTTGCAGCATCATCGCCGCCAGCGCCGTCCACGTATCGCCACCAGCGCCAGCGCCGACAGAACCGGGGATCGCATTCACCAGCGCCACCACGAAAAGTAGCGCGATCGAGACTGCCGCCGTTTGAATGGCGTAGTTCAGCACCGCACCGAGCCAGCTAAAGAACAGGCCCGAGGATGACGGGAAAATCAGAGCGCCGACAAAGATCGGCATCGTGGCGATCGTCACGAAAAGGCCGAACTTTATGAACAGGACGATTGTCATGGCGATAGCCGCGATGATGTAGGCCATCACCATAATGAGAATGACCATCAAGCCGGTCGCAAGGTTCGGGATCGTGTACGGGAAGAATGTGCTTGGCTCGATCCAAGGCTCCATCTGGTTATGGATCGAAAGCGCAGGCTCGACGGCGTTTTTAACGAACGCATCGAACGTCGCATTGAGCGCACCACCGCCCAATGCGTTCGCGAGCTGGTCCGGAGCTTGTTGGGCTGCTGCTGCAATTTGCGGTGCGATCGTGGACGTCGCCGCCAAGATCACGAGGTAACATTTGAGCCAGGTGCCGAGATAATTGCCGAATGGCTCATTGGACACCCCGCGCATGACGGCGAAGCCGACGATCACCAGATTGATTGCCATAGCGGTTTGCAGTGGCGCCGACACCAACCCCATCACGGCAGCGTACTTGCCGGAAAGGGTGCCGGTAATCTGGCCTTCAAGCATGTTATAGATCGCGTCGAGCATGACCTATTTCCCGTTCCAGGTCGGCCAGATCGAACCATTCTTGAGGTTCTTTTCCGTCCGCGCGCGCTCACGCTTGAATTGCTCTTCGGCATTGCGCTTGATGGCTACAGCGGCGTTCCCGCAGTTGACTCCCGCGTCACCATTGCTTTGGCAACGCGCGGTCTTTTCCCGCGCCTCGTCCAGATGCTTCAAATAGTAATCGACGGACTTTTCCGCCTCACCGCAGGCGGCCAGCGGAAGCGCCGCAGCCGCAAGTATTGCAAAGCACTTCCGCATGGCCCGATCCTCCATTTTACTTAGTTGCCGTTCCACGTCGGCCACAGCGCGCCGCTGTCGATGTTTTCCTGCGTCTTGCGCTGTTGATTGGCGAAGTCCGCAGAGGACTTCACCGCCAGCGCACCGCGCGCAGCCTGTTCCGCCGCTTGCATCTGCAAGAGCCGGTTATTGATCGCGGCGTTTTCGATGTTCGCTCGCGCTGCAATGTCCTGCGATTGACGCGCCGTTGTTGCGGACGCGAGGCCGGTGCTGAGCTCCTTAAGGCCGTCACCGCTCGCCGTGGTGGCTTCCAGCATATATTCGCCATAGGCTTGATCGCGCGCGCCTCGCGTGGCTGCGCCGTTCAAGATGCCCTCGGCATCGCCAAAGTCGCCACTCAGTCCGGAAAGCGAAAAATCGCTGGTATCCATGATCCCCTTGGCGCGGTTGCCGAGCGCGCCCAGGTCAGCCAGATTGCCGGAAATCAGATTGATTGAATCCTGCATTCCGTCCGGCAAGGCCGTCTGCAAAATCTCCGCTTTCAGCGATTGAGCGACATTCGAGATTTGCGAAAGGCTGTTCATCGTGTTGTAGAGTTTCTTTGCCTCTTCCAACTGATTGAGCGTGTTTTTGGCCGTTTGCAGGGCTTGCGCGATCGACTTAACATCAACGACCGCCAATTGGGCATGGGCCGATCCGGACATGCCGCCGAGCGACAAAGCCAGTGCTGCGAAGGTGAGAATTTTCTTCATATCAGGCACTCCATTCCTTCTTGCCAACTGAACGCCAGCGGCGCTTGAACTCGGGCAACCAAACATCGGGATCATCCCCGAACTCGGCCCGCAGCTCGTCAAGCAACTGGACCGTCCCTTGGCGGCCCGAGAGCACCGCCAATTCGTCAGCCATGCCGTTGAGGTCCAATTCGACCACAACGGAATCATGACCCTGTTTGATGAGGAAGCGCCGACTTTCCGGCGATAGATCGACCTTGATAAGCCGGAACTCGGCTTCGGTCAGATTGAGGCCATCGATGTAGTCGCGGGCCTGCGCATTCGGGTTCGGCAGAAGGATTTTCGTTGGGCATTGCTCGATGATGGTTTCGGCAATGTCCGAGCGCAGAGCGTCAGCCGGTGACTGCGTTCCGAACATCATCATTGCGTTGCGCTTACGATAGGTTTTCAGACCATCACGGGCGAAATGCCGAAATGCTGGATCGCCCAAGGCTTTCCAGAACTCGTCAATGTCGATGATGACCGGGTTCCCGTCCACGATGTCATCAAGCCTGTGGAACAGGTAGCTCATGAGCGGCGGACGGATCGCGTTGTTTTCGAGAAAGTCCGTCATGTCGAAGCCCATAAGGCGGGCATCGAGCCGCAACGTGTCCTCGTCATTATCGAAAACCCAGCCAAATTCGCCAGATTTGGTCCACCGTTCCAAACGTGCGCCAATGCCTTCCACGCTGGTTTGGTCGAGCTGCGACCGTATCGCCGCGAGGGACCGAAGTTCTTGCGGCAGTCGGGCCACGGCATCGAGCGCCTGATTGATCTGGTAAAGCTCCGGGGGCGTCAGCTCGCCATTGTCAGGGGTGACGAGCTGACGCAGCCACGATGCAAGGAACTCACGGTTGCGGGGGCTGTGATCCAGCGCCTTGAGCGGCGCGAAGCCCGATGGCTGGCCGTTCTTGAGAGCAAGGTAGGTGCCGCCCGAAGCGCGGACGAAAATCTCCGCGCCGCGATCCTTGTCGATGAAGGCCATGCGCGCGCCGGTTTTTTCAGCCTGCGACAGAAAGAAATTCTGGATGACGGTTTTACCGCCGCCAGATGGTCCGAGAATGAGGGTGTGACCTACATCGCCAAAATGGAAGTTGAAGAAATAGGGCGAATTGGCCGTTGTCTTGAGCAGGGCAATTGCATTGCCCCAATGGTTTCCTGTCGGCTGACCGAGCGGATAGGTGTGGATCGGCGCCAGTGCCCCAAAGTTGCGCGATGTGAGCGCCGCAGGCCGCGTCCTCCATGCGAAGTTGCCCGGCAGCATCGACCAGTAGGCCGCTTCCAGAGCCAAATCCTCACGCGCCGCGACAATGCCGCTTTCGGAGAGCGCCGCACGGGCAACGCTCATGTTTTCCGCGAGCTTTTTCGGCGTCTCGCCAAAGACCGACAGTGCCAGATGATGCTCGCCAAGGACGAAGCGATTGGACTGCAAATCGTCCATGGCTTCATCCAGTTGGGATTGCTGGCTGAACGCCACGTCATCGGTGGCACTCAGTTGCGCGCGTTTCCGCCGCGCCGTCTCCATACCCATTTGCTTGCCGAGGAAAGCGAAGCCCTGGCCCAGCACAAACTCAAATTTCGATTCCAACAGCGCGTTGAGCTGGCCGGGGAACGTGCGTGCAGCATGTTCGCGCACCGCCAAAATGCCGCCGTACCGCGAACCTCCCGGCTCCCGAACCTCGAACAGTTCCTGTCCGAAGATGACCCGATCCGAGTAGACCGCACGGCCCAAATGGCCGCGCACCAACGGCACCCGCCGCTTGTCGGCGGTCATAATCCGCTGCATCAATTCCATAGGCTCGCTGAATTGCAGGCCATTGAACTCGTACACGCCCAAGATGCGCGGATTGACGCGACCGAGCAGCTTATCCACGTCACGCAGAATGTCGGTGAACGTCTCGATAATATCCTCTTCGGCTTCCGCAGCGCTGGCCTTGGAGAACATTGAGAATACCGATGACGCGGCCTTGTCGGCTGCGCCCACCGCTGGCCGGTAGAGGACGGTCAGATAATGCTCGTTGACGAACATACGCTTGGCGAGGACGCGATTGCGATAGGCGGCGTCGAGATCGCGCGCGAAGGCAGACCGGAACTCTCCTTCGGGATAGCCGCTGTCGATACGCCGTATCGTGTTGACCATGACCGCGACCCGTTCGTGCGCGATAGTGCGCCAAGCGGTATTCAGCTTCTCGTGCCAATCGTTGATGGTGGACACATCAGCCGTCTCGAACGCGATCCCGTCGAGCGCGAAAACGGCCATATATTCGCCGTTGTCGAGCGCGACGATGTTGTCATTCACATGGCGCGCGTAGGGCAGATACAGCGACGGGTCGCGCTCCAGCTTGATAGGGGGCTTGCGCTTAAACACGATCAAATCCTTTCCGCTTCACGCCCTTGACCGGCAGCGGCGAATAGCTGGACCCGCCCCAAACCGACTTGTTCGGCGCGGGCGCTTTCGTGCGGCCGAAAAGGAAGATGATCTTGAACATATTGTAGTCGGCACGGACGATGAGCCGGGCTGCGCCCAGGAGCGCGCCACCAATTGCCAGCGCCCAAATCGGGTTGCCCACGACCATGAGCGTGAACACCGATGCCATTCCGATTGCCAGCGTTGCCTCAACAGGGACGCCGAACCACAGCGTCGGACGTGTCAGGGCCAGGAACAGCGGATCTTCGGTTAGATATTCTGGCTCAGACACCCGGAACCTCTCTTTTGCCGTCGTGCGGCTTCATGTCAGCAAAGCAACGATGGCCGGGGCACACAGCAGCACGATTAGGCCAGCAGCCCACAACGCGAGCGACTGGCGATCACCGTGACCGGCCATGAAGAAATACCCGGCGATTACGAGCGCGAGCGTCCCGATGGCAGCGCCAGCGGCCATCATCTTGGTTGCCATGGAAGAGGCTTGGGCGGAGGCGGAGGCGACTTGCGCCGCCCCCGGAACCGACCAAGCCACCCCAGCAAGGGTCGCCGCAGAGAGACGAACCCTGCGCATCACGTTCCCGAAATGGTATCGACGAGCCAACCGGCGCCGAAAACGATGAAGCAGCCGACGATGATCGAGCCGAGCAGCCCCTTATTGCCAGCGCCGAAGAAGAACATGATGCCGGCGATGACCAGCGCGATTGCGGCCAGACCCTTTGCGATAGGCCCGGTCAGCAAATTGAGGATGGAGTCGACCATAGACGCCACCTCTGTCTGGTTTGCGGCCTGCGCCCATGCGGGAACAGGCAGCATCGAGAGGACGGCACCGGCGAGCGCGTAGTTGGTCGACCACCGCCCTTTGATGTTGGAAACGAGCTTTTTCATCAGAAGAAACCTCCACTTGCTACGATTGCGATGCCCACGCAGAAAGTAATGAACACAATAAGCGTCCCTCTTCCTGTCATGATGAGAATGCCTAGCCAAATTACGCCAAGCATTATTGCCGGTCCTACGAGAGCTTTTAATTCGTTGAGGACCGTTGTTGCTATCCCGTTCACATCAGCATGAGCGGGAGTTGTAACGAGGCCGAGCACAAGCGCGACCGACAATCTCTTGATGATCTTCTGCAAGATGCTCACAGGCCGCCCTCCGCCGAACCGGAGGACTGGCGTTGCCGCCAACTGGCCTGTGCGAAAACGTCCCACGCGGGGGGAGGGCTTGCGCCCTCCGCACCGTCGCGCGTCTCGGAATTGAGTGAAGCGGACACCTGATAAGCGCCTGCCACCGCCTGTTGCGGCTGATATGTCGCCACCGCCCAAGGCGCTTGAGCATCGCTAGGCCGTTCGAGGGGAGAGCCTGTGTCCGTCCCCCAAGCGACGTGCCAATGATCCGAATGCTTCGGATCACCTGGCCCAAGCAATTCTACGATCCGAACACCATTGGCCGCCATCACGGCGCGAATTTGATCACGGGTGATCGCGCCAACGCCGCCACGCGGAACGAAATCGACCGCACGACCGACCTTATGATAGCTATGGACGGCTCCATAGGTCGCGTTGATTGGGCGCAGCGTATCGGTGATCCTGCCGCCGAATGCCGAAAGCAACAGGTTCCCAACCGTGTCCGCCGACACCGAGCCATAGGAGAGCTGCACCACCGCAGGCCGCAGCGCAGGCGTGCGACCAGTCGCCGCCGCGTAGACCTTACGGACATATCCGTTGGATAAGCCCCTGGCCCGCGAGCCGGTATTATACTCGCTCAGGGCGGCGCGGAGGGGGTCAGCGTGCCCCGCCACACGAGCGCGGCTGTAATTGTCAGCAAGAAGCGCCGCGCCTGCGCGCAGGTTTGTGCAGGGGTCGAAAACCGTGTCGGCCGTCACACCGAGGCGCGCAAAATTCGCGCTGTTGATTTGCATGAGGCCAGCGTCGAAGTTGGCACCTTTGCGCAGGAGGCTCCGGGCAGTGGCGCTTGCATCGGCTCCGTTGGCCGGTTGGCGTTGGAGCGAACCGCCCGAATTGACGCCGATCCGATAGGGATCGCCCTCAGATTCCACCTGTATGATTGCCGTCATCGTTGCAGGCGCGACATTCGCCGCGCATGATTGCAGTAACGCCGCCAAAACCGTAGCATCTAAAGGCATTCAGCGCACCTTTTCGGAGAGTCCGGTTTCTCTGGTACACATATCCGACACTACCGACAACACGCTTTCGGCTTGTGGGATTCCGCGATGCGATGAACGGTTGATCGTCTTTTTGGCCGGAGCTGAACCCGAACGCGCTTGATGGAGACGCCACCTATGGCTTAGCTCTTGCTCCATATTTCGGCTGAATGCTGTTCAGCTTCACCTACGAGCCAAAGCGGAACCGCATTGCCAAAGACGATCCTATTTCTGTCGGAAACGGCTCATTCGCCATCCATTTCGGAGCAGAAGGCTCTCTGCATGGAGGACAGTGATCTAGTCGCGAACGAAGCGCGGATGGATCTCAATGATTTGCCGAACAAGCTCGCGGAGGGCGGCATGCCGCTAGAAAGCGGCGACAGCATCAAAATCTACGATTTCACCTGTCTGCCAATGCACCCGCAGAACCTTCTTCGTTTCATGCGGCAAATGCTGAAAAAGGGTGTCAGCATCCAGCTCGCCGCCCCTGGGATCGTTATCAAACCCGAGGAAGGCAACGACCTATTCAAGCTGGTCGCAGGACTCGACAATCACTGGCGCCTCACCCACGGCGTCAGAACTCGCCCGACCGATTCAAAGCCGGGACGCAAGCCCAAGCTGACCGAAGATCAGCTTCCCGCCATCAGGCGCATGCTTGACGATAGCGGCGCAACGGTGAGCAGCGTTGCGAAAGATTTGGGCATCGGCCGCACCACATTATTTGATTTTTTGCAGCGATATCGGGATTCCGAGGCGGTGACTTCATGAGTCCCCGAGCAATACTGACAGCGACGTTCCTAGGCCGAGGGCTAAACCTGCGATTTCGCGGAGCGTAATCTCCGACGCCTTGCCATCCATTATTGAATGAAGCCGCTCAACATCAATGGCGCTGGCGTGGGCAAGTTGGGCGACTGATATTCCAGATTTCTTGCATTCGCTTGCAGTTTGATTGGCGAGGGTCTGAGTGAGACTTGAACCCTCGCCCCTATTGTTTAGCATGTTCATTGTCTCTGCTGCCGTTGAGAGGCCGATTATCCTAACCCTCCCTCTCCCGGCATGTCCAGCTAACAATAATCATTAGCAGACCTACTTCTTCTTTATCGTATCGCTCAGCAGCTCAATCACGCTGCACTCCAATCCCTTTGCCAGATGTTCGATGACCTCCAGCGTGGGATTCGCCTTCCCGTGCTCGATATACGATAAGTGGGAAGCGGCGATGCCGCTTCGCTCCGACAATTCGGCCTGCGAAATCTTGAGTTTCGCTCGGCGCGCTCGGCAGTTTTCACCCAGCCTTGTGGCCAGCTCAGACGCCGCTTGGTCTAGTTTTAGGTATTGCGGCATTGCGATCCCGATTTCCTTTTCTGGCTGTTAATCATCCGATATGGACACATATAACGCGGTGGCGGCTAACGCGACACTATCTCTGATTAACTACCCGAGGGGCGGTCAAATTTGACAACCCCCCGTATTCGCAATAGCCAAGGCACCATGGGCCAACCCGCTGCACAGAATCGAGTCGTGACTCCCGCCGCTTGTATGAGACGCAAGCGGCAGGCGCTCTATGATGCTGACTTTGTTCAATGTAAGTTGCAAATCCCAATTAGCTTTGCCGAACACCTAAAGGAGCTGAAGGCCCGCCATAAAATGCGCGGCCTTGACCATGTTGTTTCTGCGATGATTAGAAAAGCTATTCTTGCTTACTCTGCGGCTGAGCTGGTTCCACCGCCACCGCCAGACGATCACATGAATATGAAGCAGATCGCCGTGCATATACCGCGCGAGCATCATGCCTTCCTTGAAGCCATCGCACATCGAAATCGTGGCATCCCGCTAGGGGCCGCGCTCGAAACCATTGGTGCCTACGTCAAGGATTTGACGCCGGCACCCGTGCAACTGCCACTGATTGAAGAAGGGGGAGCCGTGAGCGGATAAACGAAGCCCGGCACGAGGCCGGGCATCGGGGTTGCTATCAGGTGGTTGGCGCCACTTAAATCGCAAATCAGTCATTCAAAGCTAGCGATTAGATAGACCTCCCCGAACCCACTGTCAAGAAACAGCGCGTCTCGCGCCACGCTATTGCTTTGCCTGCGAACGGCCTTCCGCACGGGAGGACGAACGATGCTGCTTACCCTTGAAACAAGCCTCGCTGACGTGCCGACAAGCGCAGTCGCGGAGCTGCGCGCCTTCGGCATTGTTGACGCGGACATTGCCGCCGCGTTCGCGCTTCAACAGAAGCAGCGATCATGCGGCGTACCCGTCCTGCCCCTCGCCGTTATATGTGGCGCGCGCCCGCTCGAACGCGGCATGAAAACCGGGCTTAGTCATACGGCCTCGCGCCTGATCGGCACCAAACCCCGCGCCCGATCAAGTCGGGGCGGCACGCACATCACGGGACGGCCCGTTTGGGCGAACAGCGTCAGGACCGGTGATGCGGCCGAGGCCGAATTTGTCCGGCCCGTCTCATTCGATCAACTCAAAGAGCTTCGCCGCGCCATCCATCTGATGTTCGATCGCGCGCGAGATCTAGCCGCCGAGGCAAGGCAGGGCGGCGAGCTGACGCCCGAACAGCATAAGCTGACGCTCTTCACGCGGTCTTGTCGCGATATGCTCCTCCGGATCGTGGACGAGCTGCGCTATCGCAAGGGCTGGTGCGTACCTTCTTACGAAACGCTCATGCGCTGGACGCGGCTTGGCCGCCGCACTGTGAAATACTCTCTCGATCGACTGCGCGAGCTGGGCTTGCTGGAATGGATCAGGCGGTACGACTACACTCGCGACAGCCAGCATGGCGCACGTTCCGAACAGACCTCCAATCTCTACCGCTGCCACGTCCCTAAATGGATCGGCAAGATGGTCGGGCTTTACTCCCCCGTCCCCGAGGATGAGGCGCAGCGCCGGGCTGACAGCCTGGAGGAACACGCCGATATGCTCGCGTCAGTCGGAGCGATTGAGCGCCGTCGCCTCATGCCCGATGACCCAGCCCAGCGCGCCGCACTGATCCTAGCAGCCGAGAGATCCGCTGCACGTCATGCGCCTGATGCTTATCCCCGTGGGTGCAAAAACGGCACTGCTCCTCATACAGTTTTATATTCTATCTCTACGGAGAAGCGGAGTTGCCCTAGTCGGGCAACGATTCAGCCCTGACGGGCCACCGAAACGGCAAGCTCACCGCTTCAATCTCTCCCACAGCGCGTCATTGAAGGGCGGAACCGTCGGCTACGCCGCCGGAATGCTCCCCAGGTGGAGCAAGCGGCTATGGCAGCTTCATTTCGGTGCCCTTCGTGTTTGCTGCACGCTCTGAACGGTTTCTGCGTCGATATTCGGCTCGCCTTGCAAGGAACTCGACCCGATTTTTCAAAGGCTGAAACGAAATCGCAGCCGGTTTGCGATTGTCCGCTTTTGTATAATACGCTATTATCGGACTATGAGATTGACGCCGACCGCCGCTGCTAAAGAGGCTGTAAAGCGCCTCAATGGAACGTGGCATGGGTCATACGGCAAGGCGCGTTGCCCCGCCCATGAGGATCGCAGCCCGTCGCTTTCCGTCACACCTGGGAAAGACGTGGTGTTGTTCCATTGTTTCGCCGGTTGCAACCAGGCCGAGATAATGGCTGCGCTATCCCGGCATGGCGGATATGTCCGCCCTACAGAACGCGACACCACGCCGCCTGTTGCCCGCGACCTCGCACCGCTGGCGCGCGAGCTATGGAGCAAGGCGTTGCCGATCGCCGGCACCCCTGCCCAACGCTATCTTGAAATGCGCAAAATCGGCCATTCGACAATTGGCCGATATGACCCTGCATCGCTTGTCTACGAAGAAGGCAAAAAACTGCGCCTGCCGGCGCTGCTCTTGCCAATCACCGAGCGCCGCCAAGTCGTCGCTCTCAAGCGCATCTTCGTGGACCGGGCAGGAAATAAGAACAGCAGTTTGGTCGACCCCAAACGCACCCTTGCTTTACCGCGCGGCGGCTCAATTCAGATCGGCCGCATCGAGGCCGACCATCTGAATCTGGCCGAGGGCTTTGAAGATGCCGAGTCCGTCATACGCATGTTCGGTTTGCCGGGATGCTGGTCTGCGAACGGCATCGAGCAATATGCCCACCTCGTAATCCCCGATCATGTCCGCACGATCACAGTCTATTCCCAGCACGGATCAGCCGCGACCCGTGGCCTCACCAAAGGTGAGGCAAACCTGACCGCAAACGGGCGCCGTCTATCCGTCGAATTGCCGCCTATCGGCGGCGATTGGAATGACGCATGGCGAGCCGCCGCGTGAAAGCTCAGATAGGTATTTTGCTCGCAGGGGCCGTCATTCTTGGCGCGGTTTTCGTGCAATCTCACCCTGATTTTGTCGCGCATCCTCCCCGTAGCTCGCGCGAGGCCTGCGGCCAGTTCTTCGATCCGGCGAATTGTCAGGCAGCGGCGACCTTCGCCGCAATCAATGCAAAACAGCCGATCCGCCAGATCGTCTTGCCCTCGATCCCCGACCCAGCTCGCACACCTGGCGCGATCAATCCCGCGATCACCCAAGACAATATCGCCGCTACCATCTGCAAAGGCGAGTACCAGGCCGAAAAGTCGCCGCCGCCTTCGTGGCAGGCCGCGGCGACCCGCCGCCTTGTTGAAAGTCTCTATCCCGGCGAAAATCCCAACGATTTTTCACTCGACTATCTGGTGCCAATCTCTCTCGGCGGGGCGGTGGCCGATCCGCGAAATCTATGGTTGCAGACGTGGACCGGGCCTGACCGCGAGCTGAAAGACCATCTCGAAATGCTTCTGACGAAGATGGTCTGCAACCGCCAGATTGCGCTTTCGGTCGCGCAGCAGCGGATCGCTAGCGATTGGCGCGACACGTATCAGCGCGCGATGACGCCGAAAAATCTCGCTCAGTATCAAATGCCTTTGAAATGGGCCGTGTCGCCCGAGCAGTTTCCCCCGTTCACGTCCCCTAATGTCGGCCAGATCGAGGGGCAACGTGTCCAGGTCGCAGGGGAACCGCTGATCTTGCAAGCCGAGCTGGTTGACCCGGAGCCATACGAGGTGCCGGCGATCCCGACCGAGCCACTTTACCCGCAACAGTAGGAGTGCTGGAAATGCCAAGGAATATCGCTGAATTTCGTATTATTGGACAGGTTGGCGGCGTTGATGAGAAGGAAAAGGTCACGTTCGTCAATGTTGCATCGAATTATAATCGGCAGGTTGACGGTGAATGGCAGGAAGAGGTTCATTGGAACCGGGTGACTTGCTTTGGAAAGTGCGCTGAATATGCCCAAAACTCCGCAAAAGGTGACATGGTTCATGTAACGGGACGGGTAAAGCAGACCTCATATGATCGTGATGGACAGACAATTTATAACACTGATCTAGTTGCTGATTCATATTCCGTTCTTGTTCGGAAAGATGCCGGGTAACATGGAGCTGGGGGCGGCCTTCGGCACGGCTCTATCTCCGCTCCGCTCCGACCGAACCCGCAAGCGGTTTCGTCCCATTCGGGTGACGATCCTCGCCTTGAAATCGCCGCAGGATCTCGAACGAGATTCTTGCGGTGTTTTTGTATCTGGCACGCCGGAATACCGGCGCGATCGAACAGGAGGCGGCATTGCCGCCGCGTCACTGATCCAGTTCCGGGGCCTGTTCCGGCCCCCTGGCGCAAGGGCTAGACCGTCTCGGCCGCTGCGCGACCTCGCTTGGCGATCAGGGCGGTATCCCCATCCTTCCTTCGCTGCGCTCTGTGCAGGACGGGCGATCCCCCTCCGCCCTGATCGGCCCTCACTGCGCCATTCCCCGACCCACTTCGCCAGCGGGCAGAAGTCGATGGACGCCATCGCCTTCGGCTCCATTTTAGGAAGGGAACAGCACATGCCACGGAACACTGCCAAGACCCGCAAGACCACCGCTGCGCGTGTCGACGTTTACGAGGAAGTCACCAACCAGATTGTTGCGCTGCTAGAGGCAGGCACCCGCCCATGGTCCCCACGCTGGGCATCGGGCGCGGCATCGCTTCCGCTTCGCCATGAGGGCACCGCCTATCGTGGTATCAATATCCTCCTGTTGTGGTCCGCCGCCATGGCGCACGGCTACACCAACCCGCATTGGATGACCTACCGGCAGGCGCATGAGCTGGGCGGGCAGGTCCGCAAAGGCGAGAAGGGCAATCTTGTCGTTCATGCTGGCACTTTCACCCCCAAGGATGGCGAGACAGGCGAGCCAATCACCAACAGCGAGGGCGAGGAAACGAGCCGCGCCTATCTGAAAAAATATGTCGTGTTCAACGTCGAGCAGATCGAGGGCTTGGACATGAGCAGGTTTCCCGCGCCGCAGATCGAAATCAAGAACCGCGACGAGCGCGACAGCGAGCTTGATGCAGCCTTTGCGCTTTGGCCGGTTCCCTATCAGGAAGGCGGCAGCAGCGCCTATTACGACCCTCGCGCCGACCGTATCCAGATGCCCGCCTTTGCCGACTTTGTGACCGGCAACGCCTTCTATGCCACCCTTGCCCATGAGGCGATTCACAGCAGCGGCAGCGCCCACCGGCTCGACCGTGAAACCCTGCGCGACTATGAAAAAACAAAAGAAATCAGGGCCGCAGAGGAATTGATTGCCGAGATCGGCGCAGCGATGCTTTGCGCGCAGCTTGGCATGGAGCCGACCGAGCGCGAGGACCACGCAGCTTATGTTGCCTCCTGGCTCACCGCCCTTCGCAACGACAAGCGGGCGATCTTCCGCGCCGCCACCGCAGCACAGGCGGGAAGCGAACTGATCCTGTCCCACATGGCAGCGCCCGCCATTGCTCGCGCCGCCTGATCCGAGCGAGGGCGGCCAGCAGCGCCGCCCCCTCTTCCCCGTTCCCGAAGGATGGACCAATGCCCAAGAATCCCCCGGTGATCGAACTTAGCTGGCGTGATGAGAATTATGGTTCCGTCTGCGCCGTCGCGGCCTTCCGCAACTATGCGGGCACGCTCGATTGGAGCGAGCGCACCCACCAGCGCTTTCGCGGATGCCTGAAACGTGCGGCCTTCGATTTCCACCAAGGCCGATGCAGCTATATCGCTACGAAGGGCACGCGTGAGGATCGGCAGCGCGCACTTTGCGACGAGCTGGACCGGGCAGGCTTCCGCATCACGAGCGGCGACGTTCGCGCCAAGGCCGCAGCGGAGGCGGCATGAGCCGCCGCGCGTTTGAAATAGGGAGATTGAACCAATGACGCCCTTACGAGACCTCGACCGCGACACCCGGCGCGCGCGCCTGTTGGCAGCGCGGACCCGGCCCATGGGCGGCATCAACCGCAAAGGCATCCTGCGCGGCGATTGGGATGGCGGCACAGTGGTCCGCCAGTTTCGCGCGGGCGAGGGCCAATGGCGCGGCCTGGCACCCTATGCGACACCGCCGCAGCCCGAGAGCGCGTAAAATTCGCGGCGCGGACCCATCGGCCCGCGCCCCATTTCCACTCATGAAAGGAATCGACCATGGCAACATCATTGGTCGCCGCAGGGCTTTTGTTCGCTTGTACCCCGACGCTCGTTGCTGATGGAGACGGGCCGGTTTGGTGCGCCGAAGGTCCGCGCATTCGCATCGCCGGGATCGCCGCGCGTGAACGCGACAACAGTTGTCGCCCTGGACAGCCCTGCCCGAACTCGTCGGCCGACGCAGCAATGCGCGCGCTGGTCAATGTCCTTGGCGGATCGCGCGGCTCAGTCCGCTTTCGCGGCGCTCGATACGATCATGTCCGCGTCCACGCCCCCACGATGAAATGCTTGTCCACCGGCAGCGCCGGGGGCAGCCGCACCGGAGCATTTTGCCAAATGAGCGACGGTCGCAATCTCAGTTGCGCGATGCTGGCAACCCGCACCGTCCTGAGATGGGATCGGTATTGGCGCCGGGATATGGTTTGTTTCGCGCGAGATCTTCCGTCAGATTCCCAGCGTGGACGGTAGAAGCATGAGGCACGCGAGCTGCCCCGCTACGTTACCCGCCATTTGATAGCTGCTGTCGGAAAAGCCATCGTCCCCGCCATCCATGTCGCGATCAAACCAGCGGCCCAGCCAACTCCTGGCAGAACTAAGACTTTCATCACTGGCTGCGAGATTGCCAATAGCGCGGGCGTTTCAAACAAGCCGCTAAAGCCCGCCAGTGATGAAATCACATGGAGAGAGACCGCCACGCCGACGAAGATCATTTGAGCCAGCATGATATACTGGACCGCCAATAATGACGTTTCATTATAGGCGTACCGGGTTTCCGTCAGCATGATCTACTCCCTTTGCCCCCAGCATATCTTTCTCGCCTTCGAGGGCAAGAGTTACGCGGCCCAACGCGGTACTTGCACCACGCACGGATAGCCAGGTAGGCGTGATTGTGGCGGCAAAGCCGCCGCGCTGTTTGCAAGACCGGGGCCTGTTCCTGCCCCCTGGCGCAAGGGCCTGGCCGTCTCCGCCGCTGCGCGGCTCCGCTTGGTGATCGCGGGGGTTTCCCCGCCCTTCCGTCGCTTCGCTCTGTGCAGGGCGGGTGATCCCCCTCCCCCGCGATCAGCCCGTATTTGCGCCATTCCCCGACCCAGTTCGCCACTTGGCAGAAGTCGATGGGGCCATCGCCTTCGGCTCCATTTTAAGAAGGGAAACAGCACAATGGCTAAGACTTCAAAGCCCACGATCCTGCACCTGACAGTCGATCAACTTCACCGCAGCGAGCAGAATGTTCGCAAGAAACCGTCCAGCGCCGCGAGCGATGCCGAAATCTCCGCTTCCCTGCTGTCCGTTGGTCTTATTCAACCCATGGTCGTGATCCAGCGCGAGGCGGGCGGATATGAGGTAATCGCTGGTGATCGCCGCCGTCGCCTTCTCACCGCGTTGGCCGAGGCCGACGCGACCCGAAAGGCACTGACTTTCCCGTGCATGAAGGTCGAGGACTTGAGCAAGGTCACAGAGATCAGCATGGCCGAAAACCGCGCGCGCGAGGCAATGGCCTTGCCCGATGTGTATATGGGGTTCGCTGCCATACGGGCCGAGCGCCCCGAAGCGACCCTAGAAGAGCTAGGCGCGATGTTCGGCTATGATGTGGCCCGAACGGCGCGGATCATGCGGATTGCGAATCTGCACCCGGAAATCATGGACCTCTACAGTGCGGGCGAAATTGATGATGCCCAGGCACAAGCCTATGCGGCCACCGAGGATCGTTCGCTACAGATCGCCGTCTATCGTCAGTTAGAGAAGGAGGCGACCCGCCCGCACGAGAAGAATGCGAGTGCCATCCGCAAGGCAATGAACTCCGGCAATCACGAACTGACCAAGCTAATGTGCTATGTCGGCGTCGAGGCTTACCGCGAAGCAGGCGGGCAATTTGAGGCTGACCTGTTCGCGCAGGATGGCGCTGGCATCGTCCAAAGTCCCGATGTGCTGCACCAGCTAGTCGAGCAGCGCATGACCGAGGATAAGGATCGGTTCGAGCATAATATCTCCCGCAATGGCCGTGTGCTTGGCGAGAAATGGGGGCTTGCCGACCTACAGTTTTCGTGGGCGGCGACACCTCCGCAGATCAAGCAATACGGCTATCTTTCGACCGACCATGAGCTTCGCATTCGCAATCCGAAGCGGGGCGACCTCCCCAAAGACCTCGCGAAAATCTATGCGTCGATGGAAACGCGCCTCGCTGCGATGATCGGGGAGGATGACGAGCCGCTGGCCGATCAGGAAGAGACTTACGAGAAGTTGGCGAGCGAAATTGCCGAGCTGGACGCGCAGCGCACTATCATCCTGCCCAAGAAGGGCGCGGTCGTTGCCGTCGCGTCCATCGAGAACGATGGCAGTTTTGACGTAGAGCTGTGGTTTGCAGATCGCGCGGCGAAAGGTGCGGAACTGCCCAAGGGCGCGACCGAGCAGCGCGAAACCAAGCCAGCGCCGACACCGGCAGAGGCCGAGCGCGCGCGTTTCGGGCTATCGAAGGACAACATGCAGGTCATGATGTTGATCCGGCGCGACATGATCCGGGCCGAGCTTATGCAGTCCGCATCCGCCGGTTCGTCACTTGCGCTCGACTTCATGCTGTTCACGCAGGCCCGCACGATCCTAACCCCGGCGCAGGGCTATGGGAACACCGTCTATTTTCATGGCGAGCATCAGGGCATCAACGATCTTCCGCACGATGAGGACGGCACCACCAAGATTCACGATCTAGTCGGGAGCCGCCCCGAGCGTGTCGCATGGCGCACCACCAAGGAGGGCTTGGCGTCGGGCGAATGGATGACGGCCCGCGATCCGATTGAGGGTTTTGCGCTGTTTCGCAATCTGCCCGATACGGACAAGAACAAGGTGGCGGCGATGATCGCCGGTCATATGCTCATGGCGACCACTTCGGTTTATTCTGATGGTCGCACCCCGCGCATGGTCCGTGAGCTTGCCAACAGCATCGAGGCCGAGGCCGGTTTCGGACGCTGGCGCGATACCGTCGAGATGGACGAGGCGTTTTTCAACACCTTCTCCAACAAGGCCCGGCTTGCTCTTCTCGAAACGTGGGGTCTGGCAGATCGCGCCAAGGGCATGAAGGGCAACGAAACCGCCGCCCTCTGTGCCCGCATCGCGAATTGCGACGAAGAGGACGCCAAGTTGCTTGGCCTTCATCCCGACGATGTTGCCGAGGCGGTGAACTGGCTCCCCGACTTCATGGAGAGCGCCACCGTTGAACCTCTCCCCGCCAAGGAGGAACCGGAGGCCGATGAAGCCGACGAGCTGGGGGACGAGGATCAGGACGACGAGGCCGCTTGATCCAGAGCGGGGGGCTTCGGTCCCCCGCCCATTCCTACGCAGAAAGAGGGACCACCATGGCCCGCCATTGCATCCGCGAACCCCGTTATATCCCGCCTGTCCACGTCATTGGCGAACAGCCTGACTTGTTCGGAGGGCCTACGATCAGCCACGCAACCGAGCGGAAACCCGTAGGGGCGAAGGCGCTTCGCGCTATCACGAAATGGGCCATCACCCCTTGGCTTGGCGACGTGGACCGGAAAACCGTTCTCGGGGAAGCACCGGCCCCCCTCCCCGTCTATCTCGTCGCTTGCGTTGCCGCAAAGATGGATCACGCCGCCGAGGCGCGCGAGCTTTATATCTCCCCGTGGTTTCGCAAGGCTCGCGCCTATGTCGAGCGCAACGGATCGCCCTGGCTGATCCTTTCGGCAAAGCATGGCCTGATCGCCCCCGGCACGGTTATCGAACCCTATGATGCGACCCTTGGGGCGATGGACGCTCCCGCTCGCCGCCTTTGGGGCGCTCGCGTGCTGGACGAGCTGGCCCGGGTTGTGGACGTGGCCGCCCCCCTGATCGTTCTTGCTGGCCGCAGCTATCGCGATCCGTTGTGGCCGAGCATCGCAGCGCGCGCGACTGGGGGTGACTGCACGAAAGTGACTTTTCCGTACGCCAAGGGAGAACGGATAGGGAACGACGGGAGTAGACGTGCACAGAGGATCAGCCGTCTTTCCGGTTTTTGAAATTCGCTGTGGCAACGGCTGTCCACGAAGCTTCGATCATTTCCGTCAAGCTGCTATCGGGAAGATCTGTCCATAGGAGGCGCGTCCAGCCCGTCCCCATTCTTGTAACGACAGGGGCAGTTTGAGCAGTGCGGTCAGGCCATCGGACGAAAGTTGGGCGAATATCTTTCCACCGACACGGAAGGATGGAGAACCGTGGTGAGGCTGTTCGATCGCACCGGGAAGTGCAATTGTTGCTTCGTCTGGAACCGTCTCGTCGATCAACCGTGGCGGATCATGTCCATCGACCTACGAATTTGGGCAGATGGGTCATGATCCGCCGAACTTGGTATTATTGAGAATGCGGTTGAAGGTCGTGTCGACCTTCCGATCGGGCGTTTCCTTGCAGCGACCAGGCCCCCATTATTCGGACATCATCCATCGCGCGCAATCGATGCCAAGTTCAGCAATCGCACGCTGTTTAAACTTGGCATTAGCCTTGGGCGGGAGCATGTCGATCCACCTTCCGTTTTGTCCCTTGTTGAAGAACGCCTTGCCATCTTCCTTCCACAGGCCCGTTCCATGAGGAACGTACCTGCCAGCATGCGCCCTCATGTAGTCGAGGCCGCAGTTGCGCAAGATCAACGGCAGCCTGTCTTGGGCCAGCGGGATTTCTACAAAGGCTGCGATCCTGCGGACTTGTTCGTCCAAGTCCGCGATCAGATCAGAATAGTGCACGAACAGCACATTGGGCAGCATCCGCGCCTGCCACCAGGACTGCACATTTTCCCAAAAAGGCCAGAACGGATGGCCATCCTTCTCGAGCCAGGTGTCGAAATAATCGAGGATCGAGGGCGGCGGCGGAGCAACCACCCGCAGACGTCCGGAGGAACCCGCGCCCGTCTCCAGGGGCAACCGCGCATCCTGGCTGACCGCGACCTGATGATCGTAAAGGCTCCAGACGATATCCCGGCCGTCACGTCCAACGTAAATATATTTGGCATTCTGCGAGAAGACCAGCGCATCGATGGGCAGGTGTGTCTTGAAAACACGGCGGTGATCTTGCGCCGCGATCAGATCCAGTTTTACTTTCTTTTCCGGATAGACCGAGTCCAGCCACGGCGAAATATTCGAAACAGACACTTCCTCGTCCATGTCAAAAATCAGCTGGGCAAGGATCTGCTGAACTAAGGTCGTTCCGGCCTTGGCGTAGCTTGCAACAACAACGTCATCATCGCGATATCTCAGATCATTCCAGATCGTGGAATCGAAAAAGCGGCTTGTATATTCCTGTTTCTTGCGAGGGCGGTAGCTTGTGTCCATGTCGGCCTCCCCGGGCTCCATGCGTCAACGAAATGTGGATTCGCGAAGGTCGTCGAGATAGTTGCGGACATTGCTTTCAAGCTCGTCGGGCTTCTGCTCCGGCATTGACCGCCTGCGGAACGCCATCCAGCGCGATTTCTTTTCGCGCGCGTGCAGCCAGGGATAAGCGGCATCGGGGCGGGCAATGCCAAGAAACGCGCAGAGCGGATCCCATCCGTCTTTTGCGTCGAACACGAGCAGGCGGTCGGCGGGAGCTTCCTCGATGACCGCCTGATTCCAGCGCCGGAAATAGTCGGTCATGAATGCCCGGTCGCCGATGTGGTCGCCGAAATCCCTGCGCTGAAAATCGCTGAGCGCAAGGCCGTCCCTGCCCAGCAGCGTTCCTTTCCGTTTAACCGGAAAGATCGTTTCGGTGACCGATTCGAACCAACTGTCCGGGTCGCGCGTTGTCAGAATGACTTTCGCCTGCGGATAGTGTGCCATCAATTCGCGCCAGAACAGGCAGCCCGGATAGTCAACGGTCGCGCGGTATCCGGTGAAGATCCGGTTCCAATCCGGCGCGCCCCTGATGGCGTCGTTCCAAAGCGGCAGAGCGGTGCGCACCATCGCGGCGATTTCCATCGTGTGATAGCAGGGGCTGATCCCGAGTTGTTCCAGCGCGAGCTTCAGAGACAAGGTGCCGGTCCGCCCCAACCCGGCACCGATAACGCGAAGGCTCATGTCATTTCCCCTATCTGGTCTATGGTAGCCAACGATGGGCGGTCAGGGTTTCCGATATTCCGAGATCACCGTGCGGCTCGTGGAGACGAAGGCGTCCTCCTGCCAGTTGCTCCATCGCCCCTGCAGCGCGAGCCCTGCCAACCGCGCGAGCAGGTCCAGTTCGCTCGGCCATACGTAGCGGATCCGGTGGTGATACACCTTGGGGCGCTCGCCGATTACGATGATGCGCTGCTCCAGCACCTGGGAAACCAGATCGCCTTTCACGCCCATGAGCTGGACGGATGCCATTTCGTTTTCGCCCGAGGGAAGGTCCCACATGCGATTGAGACGGAAATCCCCGCTGAAGATCGATTCGTTGGGAATAATCGTCTGAATCACCAGCGATCCGCCGCTGGCTAGGCGATTCGCTGCATTGGCGAAGAGGCGCAGCTGGTCGTCCTGCGTTAGAAGATAATTGAAGGACGCCACGCAATAGATGAGGCCGAATGGCCCTTCTAATGGCACGTCCGCCATGTCGCCCAGAACGAGGGACAGCTTCTCTGCCCCCGGCTTTCGCTTCAACCGTTCAAGCATTGCCTCAGAGAGGTCCACACCGGAAACCTCAAGCCCGCGCGCGGAAAGCGGCAAGGCGATGCGCCCCGTTCCGACGGCGAGTTCGAGCGTCGGGCGACCGTCGGCGATTTGCGCGAGCGCATCCACGCAGGGGTTCATGACGCTCTCCGACCAGTGGTCCTGCCAGCTGTCGTAGAATTCGGCATAGCTATCGTAGTGATTGACCGCGCGAACCGTCATCAGCAGTTCCTATCTGTCCCGGCCGTCTGCGGCGCGGTGTGTTAAAATCATGGCTATACCCATGGGGCGTAGAACGAGTGCAGGATAGGGCCGTACCTTGGCACCCGGTGCGGCGTTCAACGCAAAGCGCCTCAAGATGCAGAACAATATCGCCATCATATGCGTCATGCTGAAATGGTCGCCGATGCATCGACGGCTGCCTCCACCAAACGGGAAGAAAGCATAGCGCGGCAATCGCTGCTCCAGCTTGCCGTCCAGCCAGCGTTCCGGCCGATAGTGTCCGGGCAAGTCAAAATGGCGGGCGCTGCGGTGATTGACCCAGGGGCTGATCATCAGCGCGCTGCCCTCCCCGAGGAAGAAGCCCCCCAGCGTCGTATCCTTGGAGACGATCCGACCAGTCAGCCAAGCCGGCGGGAACAATCGCAGGGCTTCCTTCAGTGCGGCCATGGTCTCGGCCATCGCGGCAAGGTCGAGCGAGCCGGCGCCTGAGGATTCCCAAGCGCCCCGCGTCGATGCGACGACATCGACTTCCCCTGTCACCCGTCGCATGGCATCGGGATGCAGCGTTAGCAGGTGCAGGGTCCAGGCAAGCGCCGCAGCCATAGGCTCCAGCCCAGACAGGACCATCGCGCAAAACTCGTCGCACAACCAGTCGTCCGTCCCATCCCGGGCCGCTTCTGAGGATTCGACCAACGGCCGCCCATTGTTTAAGCGCCATTGCTGTGTGCGGGCGAGCGCTGCACGGGCAACGCCGCTCGCATTGTGCCGGGCGGTAGTTAGGCGAGCTTCCGCCCGATCAAATAGCTGGATTGGAAAGCGTTTCCGGTCGCGTGTTTTCACCATGATCGCATCGGCAAGCGTGACAAACGAAGCGCGTTCGTCATCAGCGAGCGTGGTTCCGAAAAGATATTGGCTGCCGACATCCAAACATAAAAGCTGCAGTATTTTTCTGACATCGGTATGCAAAACATCCGTACCCCATTGAGCAAGATGACGCTCCGCGATCTCAACTGTTTTTTCTACGCCTCGCTCGACCCGTTCGAGATGGAAACCCGGCTGCAGCGACTTACGTTTCCGGCGCCAGTTTTCACCAGCACTGTTCATGACCGAAGCGGGAAAATTGACCATTCCCAAATCTTCATCTGGGCGCGATTTGACGAAAACACCGTCCTTTTCGTGAAAAATCGCTTCGATAAGCCCGGGGTCGGTTACAACATATACGTTATCGTCAATCTCAACCAGGCAGCTGCTAAAATAATGGCATTGAGATAAAAAATAAAGTGGGTCTTTTCTAAAGAGGGAAGAGTTATTAGAAAACAATTTACTTTTTATACGAGGAATATCACTCTGGGATTTTTCAGTTGAATACACTGACAACCTCATGAGCTTATTAATGAATATAAGTTCATAGAATAAAAATATCTTAAGTAATTTTAACAGAAACCGATATAAGTTATAGACGATATATTTGATAAGCGCCGCCATTAAGACGTGTCATTTTTACCCATCAATAATGGCGATAGAATAGAAGTCCCGGGCAACGATAAATCGCCGACCGGGACATCGTTAACGAAGTTAGTATGTGTAAATATACCGCAGATTGCGGCTATTTTTCTTGTATGGCTTGATGAATGCGGAGATAAGCTTCTTCATATCTTGCTCCTATTAGCTCGTTGGCGGCCCACCCAATTGATAAAACACCTTGCCGAGTCGTCAATTGGGTGTGTTATCAACAGCTATCATTCGCAGATTGGATGCAATAGGGTATGCGGCACGCCGTTAATCCGATACGACAAATGGAAAAAGACCGCAGGCATGTCTAATATATTTCGTTTTTATGACAGGATCGGTTCCATCGCAATGGAACCATATTTGTCATCCTCTTCGAGAATGTAATTGCTCACCTGGTTGGCAGAAAGGTGTTGCGCAGGTGGGGCGGATTTGATTCACCCTGCACATGTCGATCCCGCCGCGCCTTGGTCTGAGCGAAGCCGAGAAGGATAGCCTGCTGTTTCAGCAGCAGGAGATGATCGAGCGGATGGCAGCACGGATTTCCGAGCTGGAGGCCTTGGTCGGCAAGCCGCGCAAGACATCGACCAATTCCCATATTCCGCCCTCGAAGGACGAGTTTGGCCGCAAGGAGCGCGGCAAAGCGGCGGCAGGCAAGCGCCCGCCACGCGAAGGGAAAGCACGGCCCCTGGCGGATGCGCCAGACAAGACCGAGCGCGTCATCGCCGATGCTTGCGGTCATTGCGGGACCGATGTGTCGACGCAGACCCAGCACTGCCGGCATCGTTACGATCATATTGATCTGCCGCCGATCGCGCCGATCGTGACGCGGATCGAACTCTTTGGTGGTCGCTGCCGCGGCTGCGGGCAACGCTATCGCGCGCAAGCGCCGGCAGGAATGCCGCCCGGCACGCCGTTCGGGCCGGGAATCCGGTCGCTGCTGACGTATCTGCACCACAGCCATCATGTCGGCTTCGAGCGGCTGTCGCGGATCGCGGCCGAACTCTTCGGGATGGTCATCTCCGAAGGCGCCATCGCCGACATCTTCCGTCGCATGGGCCAGGACATGGCCGCTGCCACCAAAGCGATTGGCGACACGCTGCTCTCGGCCCGGATCATCGCTTCGGACGAGACGACGACCCGGACCAATGGCATCACCCAGTGGCAGTGGGTGTTCATCTCGGACAAGGCCGTCCTGCACAAGATCGCCCCACGCCGAGCTCGCAGCGTTGCCGAAGAGGTGCTCGGTGGTCACCAGCCCGACGTCTGGATTTCGGATCGCTATGCCGGACAGCAGGAACTCGGCAAAGCCCACCAGGTCTGCCTCGCCCACGTACTGCGCGATGTTCAATATGCCATCGACTGCGGCGATACGATCTTCGCTCCAAAAATCCGCGATCACCTGCGATGGGCTATCCGGGTCGGCAAGCGACAACACGAACTCAAGTCCTCCACCCTGGCAAGCTATGCCGCCAAGGCTGACACCAAACTCTCCCAGTTGATGCGCGCGCCGGTCGCGCATCCCGCCGGCCGCATCCTGCTCAGGCAGATCAAGGCCTGGAGGACGAAATTCTTCGTGTTCCTCACCAACCGCGAGGTGCCGGCCACCAACAATATCTCCGAGCGTGAAATCCGCCCGTCAGTCGTGTTCCGAAAGGTCACCAACGGCTTCCGCTCGGACTGGGGCGCCCAAATCCACGCCGGCTACCGCTCCGTCACCGGTACCGCCCGTCTCAGCGGAAAATCCGCTCTCGACGCTATCCGGGACCTCGTCGATGGAAACTTCGCCGTCGCCTGATCTGCCTGTCACCAGCCACAACCCGGTGAGCAATTACTCGAGAATGGGGTTTACAACTTGAATTCTATCAAGCTATTCGTCAGCCTGCTTTCGAACCTTCCGAGGAACCATTTTATTTTTTCGCGAGAGGGCGCATGGACGCTAAATCAACGGTATTGCCGACGGCCACGAGCGACATATCGCAAGCTAACGCCGATCTTGATCAATTTGGCTATGCGATCCTAGCCGACGTTGTGACGAGCTCCGGACTGGAAGTTCTTCGCAAGCGGCTGATTGAACAGGCACATGCAGAGCGCCTGGCGGGCATTGCTCTCTTGAATGACGAAAATGACAAGCCGCTGCCGAAGGAAACAATCCAAACTGTCGATCCGGTCCTGATTCCGCGACAGATCGTGATGATGCTCTACAACAAAGGTGAGCCATTCCGCGAAATCGCGCACGACCCCAATCTTCTGGCTTGCGTGCGGCACGTGCTAGGCGGTCGCGAGTTTAATCTTTCCGGTCTTGCGGCTCAGATTACGAACCTTGGAAGGACCGCCCAGAAGTTGCACACGGATCAAGACCAGTTGCCATTTGATCCGTCAAAGGTCTATGTGGCCAATATCCTCGTGATGGTCAGTGATTTCACCGAGGCGAACGGTGCCACGATAGTTGTTCCAGGCTCGCACCGTTGGCCGCGTCCGCCTTGGTCGCGTAGCCCCAATACCGCACCCGACTACCCTTTCCGGAACGGTGGCATGCCGGCTATCGCGATGGATAGCGTGGCGGTGGAGGGCAAGGCAGGCAGCGCGCTCATCTTGGACGGTCGTTTATGGCACGGAGCGGGCGCGCATGTCGCGCCGGGGGTTCCCCGGCATGCTATTTCCTGTTCTTACATACTGCCCTTCCTCAGGCAGTACGAGAATTTGCCGGCGAATGTCATGCCAGAAATATTCAAAGCCCTCTCTGACGAAGAGCGGTGTCTCCTGGGTTATGCGGGTGCTAGAGGATCGATGGGTTATGTTGAGCCAGCCGCCGCCCGGATTGGGGAAAGCACGCCAATCGGGCTGATTTGACGAACGTAACGCAGGCTCAAGTTCAATCTTTGTGCATTTGGGCCAATCGGATAACACTGAGGTTCGGTCAAACAGAAAGTTGCCCCCCGTCATCGTCTGAGCTGCGCGCCTCGACGATACGTTGCACTTTACGCCAAACACCAGCGCCGCAGCCGCCTTATAGTCGCGTGGGTGCACTCCATCTTGTGAGCCAATGCCGGTCAAATTCGCCGTTCGATCTCTATGGCGATATGCGATGCGATACGGGGTTCCCGTAACATTTTTCCCAAAAGTAGCGGTAGCGGGAATGGCGGAAAACAGCCATTTCTGGCAGTTCTAATTTTCTAAGTGATTGAATTTGTGTGGCGTGCAGCTTTTTCGACATTTTGGGACTCCGGTCATGGATGTTTGTAGCCTTTCCTCTGTAAAGCGGCGGGGTTCGAGTCGATGCGGGATTGGCGCGCGCAGTATCTGGGGCTAACGACGTTTCCGGCCACGCGTACTGGGGTCACTGCACGAAAGTGAAGTTTACGTACGCTAGGATCGAACGAACGGCGAACGCTGACGGTGCTAACGTCGGAAGGGTATGACGACAGCCTGGTCGAGGAAGGCGCGCATACCTTCTTCATCGACGGTCTGACGGAAAGCGGCATGCGCGGCATCATCAGTCGCGAACAGGTCGTCCCAGACCGTAGACGTTCCATGCTCGTTTTCGACCTCAAGCGACCAGCCCGGCTCATTTTCCAACCGGATGATGTTCACTCTCACGGTGACGCCCTGCTCGGTGACGAAACCAGACAGGCTCGAGGTGACGATGCTGGGATCGCGTTCGTGCATCACTCTTTCCTCATGCTTTGACTGCGGTTTTAGCAGCGGTGCCTTCGAGCGCCTTGTAGAGCGCGGTTTTGCCGACCTTGAGGCGCGTGGCCGCTTCGCGAACTGTCAGCCCTGCCGCGATATGATCGCGCGCCTTACGCAATTTGTCAGGCGTGATGACCGGACGCCGACCGGCAAGGCTCCCCCGTTCCCGCGCTGCCTTCAGCCCGGCGTTGGTGCGCTCGCGGATCAGGTCGCGCTCGAACTGGGCGAGCGAGCCGAAGATGTTGAACACGAGCATCCCGCCCGACGTGGTGGTGTCGATCTGCTCGGTGAGCGATCGGAAACCGACACCACGCGCGGCCAGTTCGCCGACCTTCTCGATCAGGTGGCTCATCGAACGGCCGAGCCGGTCGAGCTTCCACACGACCAGCGTGTCGCCGGCACGCAGATAGGCAAGCGCTTCGGCCAGCCCCGGCCGATCGGTCTTCGCGCCAGAGGCGTGGTCGTCGAACGTGCGCTCGCATCCGGCCGCGTTCAGCGCATCATGCTGGAGCGCCAGCTTCTGGTCGCCGGTCGAGACCCGCGCATAGCCGATCAGCGCCACGGTCGGTCTCGATCTGTCCGTTTTCCCATCGATTTGCATTCTTGTCCGAATCGCCATCGCGGGTCCAGAGTTGACGGACATATTAATGCTGGCCGCCAGAGGACCGTCTGACGGACAGGGTTGGAAAGGTCGTAGCGCATGGCAAGGCGGCGGTTGCTGACACGCGAGGCGCTCGCCCCGCATTACGATCCCCCGACCGACGAACGGGAAATCGCCCGTCATTTCACCCTCAGCCGCGAAGATCTCGATCTTGTCAGCGAACGGCGCGGAGCGTCGAGCCGGCTCGGGTTCGCGCTACTGCTGCTCTACATGCGTTGGCCGGGCCGCGTGCTGGAGGCCGGCGAGAAACCACCGAGCTCTATCCTCGCCTTTGTCGCCGAGCAGATTGATGTGCCGGCGAAGGCGTTCGACGATTACGCCCGTCGCGATGAAACCCGCCGCGCGCATCTTGCCGATCTCATGCAGCACTTCGGGCATGCGGCTTTCGACCGGAACCGCTTTCGCGCGATCGTGGCGTTCGCGATGCCGGTCGCGCAGACTGTCGCCCAGCCTCTCCTGCTCGCCGGCACCGTGATCGACGAGCTGCGACGACGACGGGTGCTGCTGCCGCCCCCGAATGTCATCGAGGCGATCGTCCGACACGCACGCCAGCAGGCCGAACAACTCACCTATGAAATCCTGACCAAAGGCATCGAGGCCGACAAGCTCGTGGCGTTCGACGCCTTGCTGGCACGGCGGTCAGATCAGGGAACGACATGGCTGGCCTGGCTGCGCAACGCACCGCAGTCGCCAGCAGCGCGCAACATTCTGCGGCTGCTCGAACGGCTCGATCATGTCCGGACGCTTGGCCTCGACCCAGCGCGTGCCGGCATGATCCCATCGGTGGCGTTCGATCGATTGGCGGACGAGGCGGTGCGGATCACGCCGCAACATCTCGGCGAACTGGCGGCCATGCGCCGTCACGCGACGCTTGCGGCCGCAACCATTCGCCTTGAGGAAAGCCTGACCGACGCCGCACTCACCATGTTCGACAAGCTCCTCGGCAGCATGACCCGTCGCGCGGAGAACCGGACGCGCGACAAGGCGATCAGGACGGTGCGCGAGATGCAGGGGCATCTGCGCGCCCTGACCGATAGCTGCCGCGTGCTGATCGACGCTCACGCCAATGGTATCGACTCCCTTGCGCGGATCGGCCCGTTCGACTGGGAACGGTTCGGCTCCGCTGTCGCCCAGGCGGAAGTCCTTGTCCGCCCCGAGACGATCGACCGCACGGCCGAATTGATCGAGCGGCATCGCACGGTGAGGCTGTTCGCCGGGCAATTCCTGCGGGCGTTTGCGTTTCGCGGCGCCGGCCCCGTGCAGGGCATCCTCGATGCGCTTGCCATCATCGCCGATCTCTACCGCACCGGGAAACGGCGCCTGCCCGACAAGGTGCCGCTGCGCTTCGTGCCGGCAGGCTGGCGTCCGTTCGTGATCCGCGACGGTGTCGTCGATCGCGCGGGTTATGAACTCTGTGCGTTGTCCCAGCTTCGCGATCGGTTGCGGGCCGGCGATATCTGGGTGGCGGGCAGCCGGCAGTATCGCGACTTTGACAGCTATCTCATCCCACCTGCCACTTTCGCGGCGTTGCGCGAAAAGGGGCCACTTCCGCTCGCCATCGAAACCGGGTTCGATCGTCATATCGAGGATCGCCGTGGGCGACTGGACCGCGCGATCGAACGGGTGACGGTGCTGGCTCGGCAAGGTGAACTCCCGCAGGTCCGGCTCGACGAAAACGGCTTGATGATCTCGCCGCTGAAGGCGATCACGCCGCCCGCAGCCGAGGTTGCACGCCGCACCGCCTATGACCGTCTTCCGCGCGTGAAGATCACGGACATCCTCCTCGATGTGGATACGTGGACCGGGTTTGGCGACTGTTTCACCCACCGGCGTTCGGGTCGACCGGCAGATGACCGTAACGCGCTGCTGACCGTCATCCTTGCCGACGGCATCAATCTCGGCCTGACCCGCATGGCGGACAGTTGCCGGGGCGCCAGCCTGCGCCAGCTCGCCCATCTGCATGACTGGCACATCAGCGAAGCCGCCTATGGCGAAGCGCTGGGGCGGTTGATCGACGCACATCGTGCGATGCCGCTTGCAAGATTATGGGGCAGCGGCATCAGCTCGTCGAGTGACGGGCAGCAATTCCACGCCGGTGGGCGCGGTGCCGCGATCAGCGATATTAACGCCCGCAACGGCAACGAACCCGGCGTGTCGTTCTACACCCATATCTCAGACCAGTATGATCCGTTCGGCTCGCGGGTGATTGCCGCGACCGCGGGCGAGGCTCCCTATGTCCTCGACGGTTTGCTGTACCACCAGACCGGGTTGTCGATCGAAGAGCATTATACCGACACGGGCGGCGCGTCCGACCATGTATTCGGGCTGATGCCATTCTTCGGCTATCGCTTCGCGCCGCGCTTACGCGATATCAAGGAGCGCCGCTTGCATCTGCTGCCCGGTCAGGAAGCTGGGCCGTTGCTCGCCGGCATGGTCGGCGATCCGATCGCGCACGACCATGCAGCCGCGCATTGGGACGAACTGCTGCGGCTTGCCACCTCGATCCGGACCGGGACCGTCACCGCCTCGGCGATGCTGCGCAAGCTGTCCGCCTATCCGCGCCAGAACGGTCTGGCACTGGCATTGCGCGAGGTCGGGCGGCTCGAACGCTCGATCTTCATGCTCGACTGGTTGCAGGACATCGATCTGCGCAGGCGAACCCAGGCCGGGCTGAACAAGGGCGAGGCGCGCAACGCGCTTGCTCGCGCATTGTTCTTCAACCAGCTCGGCGAGCTGCGCGACCGCCGGTTCGAGAACCAGTCCTACCGCGCCTCCGGCCTCAACCTGCTGGTCGCCGCGATCATCCTGTGGAACATCCGCTATCTCGAACAGGCATTGGCCGACATCGGCACGCCGGACGAGGTGGCCCGCCATATCGCGCCGCTGGGTTGGGAGCACATCGCACTCACCGGCGACTATAGCTGGGAGCGGGACGATAGACCGGGGCCGGATCAGCTCAGACCGCTTCGTATGGTGCCGTCGTTGTTGGCGGCCTGATGTATCTATCAGGGCAGGAAGCGAGCAAATAGAACATACCAAGCCAGGCAATCCGGGGGACGACATGCCAACAGAGCAGTATTTCGAAGTTAGCTGTTCACCAGACCGGGCTTTCGACGGATTCACCGATCGAGCGAAAATCGTCGATTGGTGGGGCGACCCCAATGTCTACAAAACCGTATCATGGACGGCCGATCTCCGAGACGGGGGGAGTTGGCGGGCGGAGTTCGAGGCGCCTGATGGCGCGCGTTTCGGGGCCGAGGGCATGTACGTGTCCATTGATCGACCAACACGGCTCGAATGGACTTGGAAGGCTGATTGGGAGCCAGAGGTGGAAAAGACGATCCATATGAGCTTCATACCCTCGCCTGCAGGCACGAAGATGATCGTTGCAACGGAAGGCCATCTCTCTGCCGAGGCACAAAGCCAGGATGAAGCTGCTTGGGCGATGATCGTCGGTTGGTTCAACCGCGCCGTTAGCGAACAAGGTGAGTGACTTCCGAACCCGAGCGCTTGCACTTCCCGGTGCGATCGAACAGCCTCACCACGGTTCTCCATCCTTCCGTGTCGGTGGAAAGATATTCGCCCAACTTTCGTCTGATGGCCTGACCGCACTGCTCAAACTGCCCCTGTCGTTACAAGAATGGGGACGGGCAACGTTTCCTGATGCCTGTCTGCCGGAGCCTGGCCGATGGGGGGAGACGGGCTGGACGCGCCTCCTATGGACAGATCTTCCCGATAGCAGCTTGACGGAAATGATCGAAGCTTCGTGGACAGCCGTTGCCACAGCGAATTTCAAAAACCGGAAAGACGGCTGATCCTCTGTGCACGTCTACTCCCGTCGTTCCCTATCCGTTCTCCCTTGGCGTACGGAAAAGTCACTTTCGTGCAGTCACCCCGACTGCGCCGATGGAAGGCTTGGGGATAGGTGAGCAGTTGGCTTGGTTATCGCGCGCCACCGCAAATATATGAGTTTCCGAGCAACCGAGGACGAAGGCGAAATCTCCAAGGTTGTTCGTCGTGCTGGCCGGTGGAGCATCCCGCTCCACCGGCCCCCTTCGCTGGATCGACGCCGTTCTTTATTCGTTCAAGACTTGATGATATAGGAAAGGCATGACGATGAGCGGCGGAACTGGCCCCCTGTGGACCCAAGATCAGGCGATTGCCTACGAGGCCGCGCTTGAGGCCATCAATGACGTGATCGCCGGGTACAGCGAGCAGATCGCGCTTGAGCAGGAGCGGCCTGCACCCAACACGGCGCGCATCGAATGGCTTGAAATGCGGACGGATCAGGCGACCGCAATCATGCACTCGCTCAACGTGACCGACACTGAAAATGTCCGGCAAGTTCTTTCTGAATATAGCGCCATCGTTCGCGCGCGTGACGCCGCCGAGGCCGTCCCCATCGCTGCCTAAGAAGCAGCATGGACCGCGACCCCGAACGACATAGCCTGTCATCCGACGCCCTACAGAAAATCTATGAAACCCGCGTATCTCCCCGCCTTTTCAGGGGTGCGGAGAGCGTCGAGCAGCCGACCGCGATTGTTCTAGGCGGGCAACCCGGCTCCGGCAAAACTCCCATGCAGAACCATGCTACCCGAGAGTTTGCGGGCAGCGGCGGAATGGTGAAGATCATCGGTGACGATCTTCGCGCTTTTTTGCCTCACTATAAGAACTTGCAGCGCGCCGACGACAAAACCGCAGCCTTCTATACCGACCGCGATTCTGGTCGATTGGTCGAAAAAGCCATTGCCGAGGCTGCACAGCGGCGGGTCAATGTTCTGGTGGAGGGTACGATGCGCAACCCCGAGACGGTCGCGGCGACCTTGCAGCAATTCAGGGATGCCGGGTTCCGCACGGATGCACGCGCCCTTGCCGTAAGCCCCGAAATGTCGAGCCTTGGCGTATTGCAGCGCTATGCGGAGCAGAAGGAGAGTCGGGGCATCGGGCGGATGACGACCACCGAGGCCCACCAGAGTGCTTTGTACGGGATGCTCGACACGGTGGACCGGATACAGGATGGCCGACTAGCCGACAAGCTCACGATCTATCGGCGCGGCGGCGAGGTGATCCATAGTTTCGACCTCAGCGGGCCGGCGCGCGCCGGCGAGCCTCGCGCCCGCGAGCTGGTGGAAAGGGAGCGCAGTCGGCCCCTGTCCCCGCAGGAAGCCCAATATAAGCAGCGAGAGATTGAGAGGCTGACCCCCATCCTGCAAAAGCACGGCGTCATCCCCGCGCGAGATCCGCAGCGCAATGGCGACCTGGCGCAGAGCAGGGACAGGCCCCCTCCCCGGCGCGACGAGGACCGGGAGCGGTAGCGTTTTTGGAATTGTGTGAAGGGAATACGATGCCCGACATCAACAAAGCTATGGAGGCCGCTGCTCGCGCGCTCTGCCGTTTGGCGAGCCATCCCGAGAACATCAAGTTCGAAGGCAAGCCGATGTGGCAAAGCTACTTACCAGAGGCAAAAGCAGCGCTCGATGCGGCCCTGCCATACCTTCGTAGCGAATAGGTAGAACGGATCAGAAATACGCTGAGGACTGGCATTGACGGGGTGGAGGTGCCGGCAAAGGCCCGTTTGTCGCACATGAGTGACGAAAACCGGGTTTCCCGTCATCTCACCTCCGCAACGCCACTTTGTGGGACTTTCCAGCCTTCTAGGAAGCTGCGGCGAATGATGGATTTCGCCAGAACCCGGCGCTTAATCCCGCTCGTGACCAGCGGCATCACACCGCTTCGTCTTCCTCCAATTCGACCGGGGCACGATCATGGAGCGCCCGCCACGGTTTCACGCGATCGTCCCCGGCAGCGGCCATGCGACGCAGCACAATCCGCCCTTTGGTGCGACCGCGACGGGTTTCCGGCCAGTGCGCAAATTCAGGGGTGGCCCCACTTTCTATAGCGTTGCGAAGATCCTTATCGACGACCCGATCCTCCTCCAGCGCGTAGCTGGCCAGAAGCGGTGCGAATTTGACGTCAATGGCGGGATCGTAGGGATGCTTCTCTCCCAACATCGTGCGCCAGGGCGATCGTGGATGCGCTGACAGAGCCGACTGCCACCCCTCCGGGATTGGCACGTTGGCGGAATGCGCTCGATCCTTAACGATCAATTTTGGGAGGAGATGAGTATGTGGACCTTCCGGTGATTTCCCGTTTGCGGGGGGTATATGCTGAAACACCTCGATGCGGCCTGCCGGTGACAACATGACTCTGTTCGGTTGGGCGCGCAGAAGTTCGACCGTCAAGCCCGCAACCGAGAACATGGACTGTCCTTCCGCTCGATTGAGAATATCGATCAACGCTGTATCTGCCGTTCGCAGACACATGGAAACCGCCCCACAGCCGACGCCAAGGTCAAAAAGCGGCGCACTGGCGTCCTCCGGTCGTAAGGCATGCCGATCGGGACCAAGAGGCATAATGCCCCGGTTCGTGGAGTCTGGTCGGGCGACGCAGAAGGCCAGAGAATGGCTCCAGCTTTCCCCATCGGCGGACAAACTGTCCCAAGCTAGCGCAGACAGGTTTGCCTTCGCATCGATCCGCATACCGCCGCGAGCGGTGACGATCTCTATGCCGTTAGCGTTATGATTGATTGCCGCAGGTTCGCCGACGTCGCGAACAAATTCACCGATCGCGCCGAAGCTCCCAATGCTCCAGCCATTGGCCGGATCAAGCGCCAAATCGGCAATAAGGTCGAAGGGTACAGGGTGCATGATATTCACCTTTAGTCGATGAAGCGGACGAATAGACCGGTTGGATCGCGCACCAGTCGGACATCGATATCGTAGAGCCGGGATAGCAGAGGCTCAGTCATGATTTCGGCCACTGGGCCGCTGCCCAATATGCGACCCTCGCGCACCGCAACGATTTCGTCGGCAAAGCGCAGGGCCAGATCGAGGTCATGGATCGCCATCACCACGGTGCGGCCCGCATCCGCGCGGGCCCGCAAGCGCCGGGTTGCGTCGACCGCGTGACGCGGATCGAGGCCAGCGGTAGGCTCGTCAACGATCAAGAGTTCCGGGTCGCTAACGATGGCTCGCGCGAGCATCGCGCGCGCCAGTTCGCCGCCTGATAGTCGCGTTGCAGGTCGATCCCTCAAGTTCATGAGGTCGCAATCCAAAAGCGCTTTATCGATGGCAGGCTGCATTGCGGCGGGCAGGGCGCCGAAGGTCGGCAGCGATGGCGTCAGGCCCAAAGCGACGACGCGCTCCACGCTGATGGGCCAGTCCACGACGGCTCGCTGCGGAAGGTAAGCACGCCGCTGGGCAAGCGCGCGCCTGCCGATTGCAGTCAGATTCTCGCCGCCCATTCGTACAGCCCCGCCTTGTGGCTTGAGCAGGCCCGCAGCGACATCCAGCAAAGTGCTTTTGCCCGCGCCATTGGGGCCGATCACGGCTGTGAGGCGTCCTGCTTGAAAGGTTACATCCACCCCGTCCAACACGGTCTGCCCTGCCCTCCGGACGGATATATGCTCTAGGGTCAACGCGCTCATGCGGTACGGCTCCGGACATGCAGGATCAGCCACAAGAAAAAGGGCGCGCCGATCACGCTGATGAAGACGCCCAGATTGATCGGGATGCCGAATATGAGCAGCCGGGTTGCGATATCGGCCAATACGACCAGAGTTGCTCCAACCAGCGCGGCAGGCAGCAGAACCTTGCCCGGTCTATGCCCGACCAATGGACGCACCACATGCGGCGCGATCAGGCCGACAAAGCCTACCATGCCCGCCACGGCCGTTGCGGCGCCGACGCCCAGCGCCGTACCGAACAGTGCCAACAAGCGCGTGCGCCCAACATGGATACCCAGACTTTCGGCCTGAGTCTCTCCCAGCGCCAGTGCATCGAGGCCTCGACCGGTGAGGAGCAGCAGGGCGCCACCAACAGCGATGAACGGTGCTGCAAGCCGAACATGGTCCCAACTGCGATCGGTCAACGATCCCATCAGCCAGGTCATGATCTCATAAGCGGCGTAGGGATTGGGTGAGAGATTGAGCGCGAGGCTGACGCCCGCGCCAGATATGCTGGAGACCGCCGCACCCGCCAAGATCAACGATAGCGTTCCGCCATTGCGCGACAATATCATCGCCAGCCCTGCGGTGATGAAACCGCCCACCAGCCCAAACAGCGGCGTTGCAAGAATGAAGCTGGTCGCAAAACCATAATAGATGGCGATAACCGCCCCCAGCGCCGCGCCCGCCGATACGCCAAGCGTCCCAGGCTCGGCCAACGGATTGCGCAGCAGTCCCTGAAGAACGGCCCCTGACAGGCCCAATATGGCACCCACCATGATAGCTAATATGACACGCGGCAGGCGGATTTGCGTCAGGATCAGGCCAGTTAGGTCATCCTGCCGGTGGGCAAGCGCCTTGGCAACGTCGTGGGGCCTAAGCCAAACCGTTCCAGCCAGAAGCGATGCAGCCACAGCGAACAGGAGCAACGCAAGCAAAATGGGGATGAGCCAGCGCTTCATTTTGTCGCCTTTCGAACAGCAAAGGGCAAAGGCGATTTGATGTCCGCCATGGCAGTGCGAAGCTGGCCTTGCAGCGCCAGAACGGCATCCCCGACCATCGGGGTGCCGCAAATATACCAGGCTTGCCTTATATGGACTGTCCGAGCTCCCGCCCAATATTGGCGGACCAAGGGGTGCCGCGCCAGATTGGCGCGAAGGCCCGGTTTTTCGTCGGTCGGCATGCCCTGTACCAGAAGCGCGGGAGCCGTCTTTAGCAGCACTTCGGCATCCGGCGCGCCGTAGGTTAACGCTGGTGGTTGGTTCGCCACATTCTCAGCGCCTGCGGCGTGGAGGATCGCATCATAGAGCGTCCCCCTCGCGGCATTGAATCCCGATCCGTCCCAAGCCGCGACACGAATTGGCCGCCTGGGGCCTTTGGGAATAGCGTTCAGTTGCGCATCCATACGCACAATCAATGCTTCTCCCCGGGCTTGCTCGCCTACGGCCATCGCTACCTGTCGGGTGATCGTTCGAATTTCGGCGAAATTATTTGCAGCGCCGACTTCGATCATCGGAAAGCCCAGACGCTTGAGCAGACCCCGTGTCGCCGGTGTGGTGAAGCTGCCCGCGACGACAAGGTCCGGCTTTTGGCGGATGATTTCCTCTGCCAGACCATGATTGACGCCTACCCGCTTGGCCTGGTCTGCCATCAGCGATCCACCGGGATTGCGAGACAACCAAGTGACCGAGGCGATGCGCTCAGGCGGCAACAATGCCAGCACCAGTTGGTCGGTGCATTGATTCATCGACATTACCCGCCCTGGCTGAGCCGGTGCGGGTAATGTCTGAGCGGGAGAAGCCGGGGGATGGGCCGCGCTGCCAACAGAAATTGGCAGTACGGCCATCAACACCCCCACCAGGATGCCGACCCTTTTCATCAGAAGTGGACGCGCACGCCGCCATAGGCCGCACGGCCCGGCGTTGCGAAGCTGAACACTTCCTCATAGTTCTCATTGAGCAGATTTTCGACGCGGCCAAACACCGCGATCCTGGAAGTCAGCTTATATTCTACGTTGACGTTCATCAAAACGTATTCGCGGAGCGACACGCGCACGGGAATATAGCTGGGATCGGTATAAGCCACGTCGCTCTGTCGACCATTGTAGCGCAGTGTCAGCGTGCCGGAGAAACGCTCATCCTTTGAGAACACCGTCGCATTGAAGCTGGCGATATGCTTAGGACGGCGCACTTCGACGATCCCATTCTCGCGGGCTTTGAGATAGGTGTAGGCCGCGTCCAAGCGAAGTTGCGGGATTGGCCGCGCGCTGACGAACGCTTCGATGCCGTGTTGCTTTGACTCTGTCGCCCTATTGCCTGGCGTCGCGATATAGGCCGGCGCAGGATAGGTCGTGTATATCTCGTCCTTCAACCGGCTGTCGAAGTAGGTCACGCCGATTGTCGAGTTGCCACCGATCGTCTGCTCGATCCCGGCTTCCCAGCCTTCTGATTTTTCGGGCTTGAGGTTCGGATTGCCGATATATTTGCCGTCGGAATAGCCGTAGAGTTCGTAATAGCCTGGGTTCTTGACGCCCGTACCAAAGGCACCGCGAACGCGGGTGCCGGTGGCAAAGGCATAGCTGCCCTGGACTCGCCATGTCGTCACGTCGTCAAATCGGTTATTCTCGTCCCGGCGGATGGAGCCACCGAGCGACAGGGCATTGTTGACCAGCAATTCATACTGCCCGACCAGGCCAACATTATCGGTGTGCCGTTTGCCCTCAAAAACGAAGGGGGATGGCGTGGTGTTCTGGAACTGCTCGCGCTCGACATCAACCGCTGCGGTCACTCGATGAACAACTGTATCGGTTCCAAAGCGCAGGCTACTGGTAAACGATCCCTTATAGCGCTGGCCCTTGTCGCCATAATCGAAGCCTGCGGCGGTATAACCGTCGCGCGTCGTATCTGCGATCTGCCCTGAAAGGATATTGGTCCATCGGCCGTCGAGGGCTGTGTGTTCGACGCTGACCAGACCGTAAAAGGCTTTGTTCCTGTAATGCACACCAGGACTGTCGACGGTGTAGCCGAATAGTGGACTGGCCGAATTGCTCTCGCTGTCATTGGTATCGGCGTCAGTATAGCTGTAGCGGCCGACACCTGTGATCTTGAGATTGTCTCCTGGTGTCCAAATCAGCTTCGCGCTGAGGCCAAGGCTATCCGATCCGACATCGCGTGAACCATTGCGTGCGGTAGGGGTCCCTCCTGTGTGATAATAGGAAGACGAAACGGCATAATCGAGATCGCCCGATACACCGGCAGCGCGGGCACTGCCGGTGTAGGTGTTGAAAGAACCGCCTTCCAAACGGGCGGTATAGCCGGGAGCTTCGGCACCCGACAGGGTCATGTAATGGATCACACCGCCGATGGCGTCAGAGCCGTAAAGCGAGGATTGCTGGCCGCGAAGCACTTCGATCCGCGCTTCCGGGTCAGCGATTAGCGTGCCGAAATCATATTCACCATAATAGGGATCGGCAGCTTCGATCCCGTCGATAAGGACAAGAACCTGATTGCCTTCACTACCGCGCAAGCGAAGCTGGGTCAGGCCACCAATCGCGCCCGTGCGGCTCACAGCCACACCGGGTACGTCGCGCAGGATGTCCGACACGACGCGGGTCTGGCGTGTTTCGAGAGCCTGTGCGTCAAGGATAGTTACGGAGGCACCGAGTTGGCTTACCTTGACGCCATCGCCCGAACGACTGGCGGTGACGACGATCTGGTCTTGGTTGGAAAAAGTGGAAGCTGACTGCGCATAGGCTGGTGCGGCCACTGCAAGCGCTATCACGGATGTAACTATGGTCTTCATGGTATTCCCCCTTGGCGCACGAGCAACGTGAGCGGTGGGGCGTACCGGCATACTCCGGTCGGCGCGCGACGACGAGCGGACGCCAAAAAGCGCCCGTTGCCAAGCAACCGTGCGGCCCCGCCGCATAGCTTCGTCGCTCAGACGGAGAATTACCGTGCCGTGACCATCCCCTGGACCATGGCAAGAGCGACCGGTGCGCTGGCAGGTCTCCTGGCTCACGGGTCAAAGCTTGATGCACGGCCTTCCCAGGCCTTGCAGGATTTAGCATCCGGCCCAGTGGCTGGCGGCTCGGGTACTCCCGTCCGCACATGTGCATCGCGCTCGCCGCTTACAGTTGCAGGGACAGCTGCGGATTTGAGTGAC
>NZ_JBANRK010000018.1:0-58668 GCF_037860795.1 Sphingobium mellinum
CATCGCCTCGATCCAACTCTATGCCCGTCGCATCGCAAGATCATGAAATACCAGCTGATAATTTCGAATCAGGCTCTCAGGTCGAAACCGCCCGACTTGAAGCCATGTCGATACGATCCGTAGATCGTGGCGTTGGGAGCCGGCTTATAGGTCAGAGTAATTTCTGGAGAGAAATTCTCGAACGTTCTTTCGCTGGGCGCAAGTATCACGTCATACGCCGTCGGCGCTGAGATGTTTGGATCGACGCCTGCCGCGGCGCGCTTCTTCTCGCGACTGTAGCGTCCACCAGCGGTTAGCTGGACCTTATCGGTGACATCGACGATCGCTTGTCCGAACACCGACCACGCAGTGGTCTTTTGGCTGACATCGCCGGCGAGGAGTATCTGCGGGCTGGGAGGGACGGCAAAGCCGGTAAACAGGCTGGTGTAAAGTGAGTCCGTAAATGTCAGTCCGTTCGCGTTAGCCTTCTCATCCTGATAGAAGGCGCCAACCAAGAAGTTGAACGGAGACGATAAATCTGACGAAAGCCTCAATTCTTGGGTGAACTGCTTATCGTGCAGATCATAGCGCCCGCCAAGATAGGCCTGCCCGCCAAAACTGAAGTTGGACAAATATCTGTTGGTGAGATCATAATAGCCGGTCACCGAACTGAGCGTCATCTGATCGCTTAAATGGAAATTCGTCGCCAGCGAAGCCAGGAACTGGCGATCTTCCACGAATGGCCGACCATTACGGAGCATCGGCGAAAGTGCTGTGACCCCGGCAGGGAAATCGGCGTCATCGACGTAGCGATTGATTCTACAGTCCCTGGATGCGGGTGAATTCAGTAGTTCCGCGTAGAACGGGCCACCGTTGGCGCAAGCGAACAGCTGGTTACCAATCGTCGGGCCGTCCTTCTGATCGCTCCGGGAGTAGCTCATCTTCAGCTTGGCGTCGAAAGCATCGGACGGATCGAAGTTGAGCGTGGCACGGGCGAAATAGTCCTTTGCGCTCGGTCCATGACGGTTGCTCGCTCCGATCTGCGGCGGCGTGGACCCGCCGCCGAGGAAAGCCGGAATTGTCAAGGCGGGAAGCGGCTCAGCGGTATTGATGAACCAGCCTCTGCTATCCGCGAATGCCCCGGTCACGCGGAGGCCCAGCGTGTCCGTCAGCGGAGCGGAAACCATCCCCTCCACATATTTTTTGTGAGCGGCGAATTCATACCCTCCCCGCAGCATCGCTTCGAACTTGCTACCCGGATCCGCCGAGATCAAGGAGATGATGCCACCTGGGCTGTTCTTCCCGAAAAAGAGGGCCTGTGGCCCCTTGAGAACCTCGGTTCGCGCGATATCGAAGACGCCGAGGCGAAGCGCGAAGGCTTTGCTGATCTGCACGCCGTCAATGTTGAGGGAAACGGCCTGGTCAACCATCAGCCCGGTTGCCGGGGACCCGATCCCGCGCAGAGAGATGGTACCGCCAGCAGCGGTGTTGCTGCTGACACCCGCGACAAGCGACGGCACCTGCGCCGCCAGTTGGTTCATCGACTGTGTGCCGTAGCGACTTATGTCCTCGCCCGTCAGCACCGAGATCGCTACTGGCACATCCTGGAGCCGTTCTTCTCGCTTACGAGCGGTGACGATGATGTCTCCGCTATTGACGACCGCTCCATCCTGCTGTTGCATAGCTGATTGAGCCTGGGCATTACTGCCGCATGCTAAAAGGGCATATGCCGTAAACGCTAGAGCCCCGGCCCTAGCAGTGATCGAGTGTGACCCCATGCTGATCCTCCTCCTGATTGATTATCTTTGCTTTTATTGCTGCTCATCAGCCTGATCTGATGAGTTTACTGTGAATATCGACGTGCCTTTGGGAGATGTTGACATCGTTGTTTGACGGCCACCATGATTGCGCGGCTTGCAGGAAATTCCAACGTGGCGGTATAATCCAATCGCGCCATTGTTCATTCCGATCGCGCCATATATTCGAATTAGGAGGGCTGATCGTGCGTATTGCAAATTCCCGGGAGCTCCGCAGCCGGAAGGCGGAACTCTATATGTCGCTGCTGCCGCGTGAAGTCGCACCTGTAACCCCTGATGATATCTCCGACGACCAGGCGTACGCCAGCTATCTGGAAGATGTCGTCCGCCTGGCGCCGGCCGGCTTTGGGTTGGTGGCCGGGGCTCGCCGCCGGTTATCCCAGTTGGGTGTTCTGGGCATTGCTACGTTAAGCTGTGCTACGCTGCGTGAGGTGAGCGAACTGTGGATCGGCTTCGGTCATGGGCTTGCTGAACTTGTGACCACAGAGTCGGGGATCATCGGTGTTGGTGACCGGGCAAAATGGGTGATGCTGCTCAAGCCATCTTCGAAGCTGCCGCGGGCCGTCGCGGAATTCTATGAGGCTGAGCTGTTTGCGGCGACGTTCGCGTTCATAAAAGAACTGGTCAATCGCGATTGCAGTGAATTCCGGGTTGAGCTGACCGCGTTGCGCGACAGATCTGTCAACTACAGCGATGCGTTTCCGGGTCCAGTATCTTTTGGGAATGAACATTCCAGGATCATAGGACCTGCTTCGGCATTTGATTGGCCCGTATCGCACCAGGGGGGATGGGAGTCACAATTCCTTCTCGAGCAAGCAGGAAGTGATCTTACGCGAGCACAGAAAGCGGCTCCCTTAACCTTGCAGATCTACGAATTCTTGATCAACAGGGGAACGGCTCCGCCCACTTTGTTTTCGGCGGCCGCAGCGCTCGGCATAAGCAAACGAACTCTGGTCCGCAAGCTCGCTGTAGAGGAGATGACGTTTGGGATGTTGCTCGATGGATTCCGGCGGGATTATGCTTTAGCCCTCGCTGCCCAAGGAGGACTCAAGGCCAAACAAATTGCTCACCTTGTTGGGCTTCGGTCAGAAAACAGCTTTCGAAGGGCATTCAAGAAATGGACTGGCCTTCCGATCGGTGCTTGGGTGGCTCGCCGACCGTAGAGAGCTAAAAAAGCAGCCATCCCGAGGCAGAAATCCGGGCGAGTTGTCATAGCCGTGCTGTCAAAGCAAATGGCGGAAGGGGGCGGGCAGCTGCTAGCCCGTGTGGATGACGCGCCCCGCCAACCCGTTTCGCTATTTCAATTCATCGCCGGAGGTGAGATGCTGGGAGGCGCCAAGTCAGTCTCGTGCCGTCAGCAAAATTAAGTGTTAACAAGCTTTCCGACCGAAGGTTGCCGTTCCCGTCGGCTTCGTCGAGCAACGGGCCATAGCAGCGACGGCATTTTGACCGCGGGTTACGTCGTTTGCAACTGCTCCTCCGGCCAGTAGAGCTTCATCGGATTGGTCACGAGAAGCTTCTGCTGGAGCTCGGCGGTCACCGCAATACGGGGGATGATGTCAACCAGCGCACCGTCGTCTGGCACCGCGTTCTGCATGTTCGGGTGCGGCCAGTCGGTGCCCCACAGCACGCGATCTGGATAATCCTCGACCAGCGGGCGAACCGCATCGACGAACATATCCCAGGGTGGGCCATTGGGTTCCTCGAGCCGATCGGGGCAGGTGACCTTGGTCCAGATTTCGTCGCGGCTGTCGAGCAGCGCGCGGAATGCCTTCATGTCGGCGCCACCGGAGCCCTGGGTGACGTCGGGGCGGCCCATATGGTCGACGACCATCAGCGTGGGGAGCGCGTCGAGGAAGGGACGCAGCTCTTCGAGGATATCCGCCTCGAAATAGATCACGACATGCCAGCCGAGTTGCTGGATGCGGTGCGCGATCTCGATGAACTTGTCCTTGGGCGCATTGTCAACGAGTCGCTTGAGGAAGTTGAAGCGGACGCCGCGGATGCCGCCGTCGTGCAGCGCTTCCAGCTCCTTGTCGCTGATCGCCGGATCGACCACGGCGACGCCGCGCGCCTTGCCGTTCGATTTGGCGATGCCGTTCAGGGTCGTGGCATTGTCGGTGCCGTGGCAGCTCGCCTGGACGATGACGTTACGCGCGAAGCCGAGCCGGTCGCGCAGGGCGAACAGCATGTCGGGGCCGGCGTCCCCGGGAAGGTACTTCGCCTCCGCGCTGAACGGGAATTCGGCCATCGGGCCGAACACATGGCAATGCGCGTCGACCGCGCCCGGCGGAAGCACGAAGCGTGCCTTGGACGGGTTCGGATGCCAGCTGATGATTCGGTCGCTCACGTTGGCGCTCATGCGAAAACCTCTCCATCCATTAGCTTGCGCGCGGTGCGCAGCATCGCCGCGGTCTTCACCGCGCCGCTTTCGTCTAGTTCCATCACGCAGGTCGTCTCCCCGGTCGGATGTTCGACCGACAGCGTCTTGCGGCTGCCCTCGGGGATCGACGCGACGTCGGCCGCGGGCGATCCCTCGATCAGGCAGGCGGTGGCGACGCTGACCGCGCCGAGCACGCCGATCGAGGCGTGCGCGCGGTGCGGGATGAAGCTGCGCACCGTAACCGCGCCGCCGTTGCGGGGCGGGGCGACGAGCATCATCTTGGGCACCGACTTGTCCTTGACGTCACCCAGGTTCATCCGCTCGCCGACGGCAAGGCGGATCGCCTCGATCCTGTCCTTGAGTTCGGTGGCGTTGTCGAGTTCCTCGCGGCTCTCGTAGCCGGTGACGCCGACATCCTCGGCCTTCATCACCACGCAGGGCATGCCGTTGTCGATCAACGTGACCTTGACGCCATTGACCTCGTCAAAGGCATTGCCGCTTGGCAGCAACGCGCCGCACGACGAGCCGGCGGTGTCGCGAAATTCGAGCGGCACGGGCGCGGCACTTCCCGGCACGCCGTCGATCCGCGCGTTGCCGGCATAGTCGACCACGCCGCCCGGGGTCTGGACGGTCGCGACCGCGATCTGCCCTGTATTCTCCATGAAGATCGAGACGCGGGTCTCGTCGCCCGTCGCAGCGATCAGCCCGCGCTCGATCGCGAAGGGGCCGATGCCGGCGAGGATGTTGCCGCAATTCTGCTGGTCGCTGACGAGCGGCTGATCGACGAAGACCTGGAGGAAGAGATAGTCTACATCGACGCCCTCGCGCGCCGATTTCGAGACCACCGCGACCTTGCTCGTCAGCGGATCGGCACCGCCCATGCCGTCGATCTGGCGCGGATCAGGCGATCCCATCACTCCGAGCAGGAAGGCATCGCGTTCGGCGGTGTCGGCAGGCAAATCGCTCTTGAGGAAATATCCGCCCCTGGACGTGCCGCCGCGCATCCACATGCAGCGGACGCCGCGATCAGGCATATTTGAGGCCCATCTTCTCGAGCTTGCCGCGCAGGTCGTATATGTCGAGGCCGAGTTCGCCCGCGGCCATGCGGGCGCGCTTCGACTCCTCGTTGGCCTCGCGGGCTTGCGCCGCTTCGAGCACCCTGGCGGCGTTCTCGCGCGGGACGATGCAGACGCCGTCATCGTCGGCGATGACGACGTCGCCCGGATTGACCAGCGCGTTGGCACAGACGACCGGAACGTTGACCGAGCCGAGCGTCGCCTTGACCGTGCCCTGCGCATGCACGGCCTTCGACCAGACGGGGAAACCCATCTGTGTCAGGTCGCGCACGTCGCGCACGCCGGCGTCGATGATCATGCCGCGGCAACCGCGTGCCATGGCGGAGGTGGCGAGGAGGTCGCCGAAATATCCGTCGGTGCACGGACTGGTGGGGGCGAGCAGGATGACGTCGCCGGGCTGGAGCTGCTCGATCGCGACATGGATCATCCAGTTGTCGCCGGGCGGGGCGGAGATCGTCACCGCGCTGCCGGCGATGCGCGCGCCCGGATAGATCGGCCGCATATGGGGGGCGAGCAGGCCGATGCGGCCCTGCGCCTCATGCACCGTGGCGACGCCGCAATGGGCGAGGCCGTCGATGACGGCAAGGTCCGCGCGTGCGATGTTCTGGACGACGATACCTGACATGCGATTCCTCTCGGCGTTATTGGCAGCGGGTGATGATCCCGCGCCTCACGGGGCACAAATGCGAATCGTGCGCGCTGCATAAGTTTTTGCTAATGATGTCGAATGGATCCGCTTACCCTTAATAGCCGCCACTTGCGCGCGATGGTCGCGATCGTCGTTACCGGCCGGATCAGCAGCGCGGCGCGTGCCGTCAATCTCACCCAGCCGGCGGTGACCCAGGGCATCGCCAAGCTCGAGGCGCAGATCGGCCTGCCGCTGTTCGATCGTCGACCCGATGGCATGTCGCCGACCGATGCCGGGCTCATCCTCGCGCCACGCGCTGAGGCGGCGTTGCGGCTGATCGGCAGCCGCAACGCGCCGGGGGCGCAAATACGTGCTTTTCTCGCTCTGGCCGACAGGGGTAGCTATGCCGGTGCGGCGGATGCGACGGGGCTGAGCGAGGCCTCGCTCCACCGTGCGGTCGGCGATCTGTCAGTGAGTTTCGCCCAGCGGCTGGTCGAACGGCGCGGGCGCGGGGTGGCGTTGACCGCGCGCGGCGCGGCGGTGGCGCGCAATTTCCGATTGGCGCTGGCCGAACTGCGGTCCGCGCTGGCCGAACTGTCCGCCCTGCAGGGGCGCGAGGTCGGGCGGATCGTGGTGGGCGCCATGCCGCTGTCGCGGGCGCGCCTGCTGCCGCAGGCGATCCGCCAGTTCCATATGCGCCATCCCGATGTCGATCTGTCGATCCTCGAGGGTTCGCACGCCGAACTGGTCGGCCCCTTGCGCGACGGCGAGATCGATCTGCTGGTCGGCGCGCTTCGCCCGCAGGCGCAGGAGGGTATCGCGCAGCGGCCGCTGTTCGACGATCATCCGATCGTCATCGGCCGCGTCGGGCATCCGCTGGCGGGGCCGGGGCAGGTTCCGCCGGCCGATCTGGCACGCTATCCCTGGATCATACCCGCGCCCGGAACCCCCCTGCGCACCCAATGGGCGTCTATGTTCGAGGGTGCCGGAGTCGAGCCGCCGCGAGTGCCGATCGAATGCGGATCGGTGATCATGGTGCGCCAGATCCTCGTCGACAGCGACTTTCTCACCTTGCTGTCGGCCGATCAGGTCAGCGTCGAACTTGAAGCGGGGTGGCTGGTGGCGATCGGTGACGCGCCCGGAGACGTCAGTCGCACCATCGGCATTTCGATCCGCGAGGACTGGCGGCCGACAGCCTTGCAGTCGCGCTTCATCGCGGCGATCTGCGAACAGGTCGAGAAAATCGGCTATGCCGGGATATGATAATTCGCATATTCTAATGGCTATTCTGTCGAATCGATTGGCCGCGCAACGGCAATGACGGCAGAGCGGGCAGCATGGAGAAGATGCTCGGCCTGATCGGCTTCGGTGAAGCCGGATGCACGTTCGCCACCGCAGGTGGTTGGGGCGAGGCTCGTGTCTATGACCGCCTGACCGACGATGTGAGCACTCGCGAAGCCAAGCGCGCCGAATATGCCGCCCTCGGCATGGCCGGTTGCGACAGTCTTGCCGACGCGGTCCATGGCGCCTCGATCATCCTTTCGCTCGTCACCGCCGATCAGGCGATGGGGGTAGCGGCGGCGGCGGCAGCCACTATCGCGGCCGGCACGCTCTATTGCGACCTCAACAGCGTCGCCCCCGATACCAAGCGCGAAGGCGCGAAGCTGATCGATGCGGCGGGCGGCCATTATGTCGACGTTGCGGTGATGGCGCCGGTCGATCCCGCGCGGCTGTCGGTGCCGCTGCTGGTGAGCGGGGGGGAAGCGGACAGGGCAAAAGCCGCACTGGCGGCGCTCGGATTCGCGAAGATCGAGATCGTCGGCAAAGAGATCGGGCGCGCTTCCTCGATCAAAATGATCCGATCGGTGATGGCCAAGGGGATCGAGGCGCTCACCGCCGAATGCGTCCTCGCGGCGCACGCTGCCGGGGTTTCCGCCGAGGTGCTCGCCTCGCTCGACGCTAGCGACAAGCCGAAATCCTGGGTTGAGCGCGCCGACTATAATCTCGACCGCATGATGATCCACGGCCTCCGCCGCGCCGCCGAGATGGAGGAGGTCGTCAAGACGCTCGACGCGCTCGGCACCGGCAGCGCGATGACGCAGGGCACCGTCGAGCGGCAGCGGGCGATCGGCTTGCTCGGCCTCAAGCGCCCGGCGCAGGGGCTTTCCGCCAAGATCGGCCAGATCGACCAGAACAGGGCACAGGCATGACCATGATCATCGATTGCCATGGGCATTACACCACGTCGCCCGAGCCGCATAACAAGTGGCGGGAGGATCAGAAGGCGGCGTTCAAGGCAGGCCAGCCCGCGCCGGCTTATCCCGCCATCTCTGACGACGAGATCCGCGAGAGCCTCGAGAAGAACCAGATCCGCCTGCTCAAGGAGCGCGGCGCGGACATGACGATCTTCTCGCCCCGTGCTTCGACGATGGCGCCGCATGTCGGCGACGAAGGCGTGGCAAAAGCCTGGGCGCGCGCGAACAACGATCTGATCAAGCGCTGCGTCGATCTTTATCCCGACATCTTCGCGCCGGTCTGCATGCTGCCGCAGTCGCCCGCCGCCGACATGCAGGGTTCGATCGCCGAGCTGCAGCGCTGCGTCGACATGGGCTTCATCGGTTGCAACCTGAACCCCGATCCGGGCGGCGGACATTTCAGCCACCCGCCGCTGACCGATCGCTTCTGGTATCCCTTCTACGAGAAAATGGTCGAACTCGACGTGCCGGCGATGATCCACGTCTCGGGCAGCTGCAATCCAGGCCTGCACGCGACCGGCGCCTATTATATCGCGGCGGACACGATCGCCTTCATGCAACTCCTCGAAGGCGATCTTTTCGCCGATTTCCCGTCCTTACGCTTCATCATCCCGCATGGCGGCGGCGCGGTGCCCTATCATTGGGGGCGCTATAGAGGCCTCGCCGACATGCTCAAGAAGCCCGCGCTCGCCGGGCATCTGATGAACAACCTCTTCTTCGACACCTGCGTCTATCACCAGCCGGGGATCGACCTGTTGGCCGACGTGATCGAGAACAAGAACATATTGTTCGGATCGGAGATGGTCGGCGCGGTGCGCGGGATCGATCCCGAGACCGGCTTCTATTTCGACGACACCAAGCGCTATGTCGATGCGCTCGACATCAGCGACGCCGAGCGCCACGCGATCTTCGAGGGCAATGCCCGCAAGGTCTTCCCGCGTCTCGACGCGCAGCTCAAGGCGCGCGGGCTATGAACGATGCCCCCAAGGACTCTGGCGACATCCACGACTATCTCGCCCAGTTCGACGATATACCGGGCACGCGCATATTCACCGCGAAACGCGCGCGCCAGGGCTATCACCTCAACCAGTTCGCGATGAGCCTGATGCAGGCCGAAAATCGCGATCGCTGGAGGGCGGACGAGCGCGGCTATCTCGACAGATGGCCGATGACTGCAGAGCAGAAGCAGGCGGTGCTTGATCGCGATTACAACCGGCTGCTCGATCTGGGCGGCAACATCTATTTCATGGCCAAGATTTTTTCGACCGATGGCCGGAGCTTCCTGCAGGCGGTCAGCACGATGAGCAGCATGAGCCTCGAGGATTATTCGGCGATGATGATCGCCGGCGGCCGCTCGCCCGCCGGTCAGCGCTCAATCAAGGATAGATATTGATGGCCCGCATCACCGCTGGCGTCGCCAGCAGCCACATTCCCGCGCTCGGCGTCGCATCCGATCTCGACAAGACCGCCGAACCTTATTGGGCGCCCGCTTTCGCCGGTTACGACTGGACTAGGAAGTGGGAGGCCGAACAAAAGCCCGACGTGGTTGTCCTGGTCTACAACGACCATGCCACCGCCTTCGACATGAAGATCATCCCGACGTTCGCGATCGGCTGCGCCGAGGAGTTCGTGCCCGCCGACGAGGGCTGGGGGCCGCGCCAGGTGCCGGTGGTGAATGGGCATCCCGATCTCGCCTGGCATATCGCGCAGAGCTGCATCCTCGACGAGTTCGACATGACCATCGTCAACGAGATGGAAGTCGATCACGGCCTGACCGTCCCGCTGTCGATGATGTTCGGCAAGCCTGTCGAATGGCCGTGCCGGGTAATCCCGCTCGCGGTCAACGTCGTTACCTATCCGCCGCCCTCGGGCAATCGTTGCTGGGCGCTGGGCGAAGCGATCGCCAAGGCCGTCGCAAGCTTCCCCGAGGATCTCAACGTGCAGATCTGGGGTACCGGCGGGATGAGCCACCAGTTGCAGGGCCCACGCGCGGGGCTCATCAACAAGGAATGGGACAACGCCTTCCTCGACAAGCTCGTGGGCGACACCGACGAGCTGCGCCGCGTACCGCACATCGAATATCTCCGCGAGGCGGGCTCCGAAGGGATCGAGCTCGTCATGTGGCTGATCATGCGCGGCGCACTCGGCAAAACCACGCGCGCGCTCCACCGTCATTATCATGTGCCCGCGAGCAACACCGCGGTCGGGCACATCGTCCTTCAACCCGAACAGGAATAGTATCCATGCGTATAGCCCTCGCCGGCGCCGGGGCCTTTGGCGAAAAACATCTCGACGGCCTGAAGAATATCGAGGGCGTGACGATCGCGTCGATCGTCAGCCGCGAACTCGATCAGGCGCGCGCGGTCGCCGACAAATATGGCGCGCCGCATGCCACCACCGAACTGGCCGACGCGCTCTCGCTCGGCGATGTCGATGCGGTGATCCTGTGCACGCCGACGCAGATGCACGCCCAGCAGGCAATCGCTTGCATGAAGGCGGGAAAGCATGTCCAGGTCGAAATACCGCTGGCCGACAGCTGGGCTGACTCGCAGGAAGTGCTGCGCGTCCAGCAGGAAACCGGCCTCGTCTGCATGGTGGGCCACACCCGCCGGTTCAATCCGAGCCATCAATATGTCCACAAGCTGATCGAGGCTGGCGAGCTCAACGTCCAGCAGATGGACGTGCAGACCTATTTCTTTCGCCGCAGGAACATCAACGCCAGGGGCGAGCCGCGCAGCTGGACCGACCATCTCCTCTGGCACCACGCCGCGCACACCATCGACCTGTTCGCCTATCAGGCGGGCAAGATCGTCCAGGCCAATGCTATCGAAGGGCCGATCCACCCCGAACTGGGCATCGCGATGGACATGTCGATCCAGCTCAAGAGCGAGAGCGGCGCGATCTGCACCCTGTCGTTGAGCTTCAACAATGACGGGCCGCTGGGCACCTTCTTCCGCTACATATGCGACAACGGCACCTACATTGCGCGCTACGACGACCTGATGAACGGCAAGGAAGAGGCGATCGACGTCTCCAAGGTCGACGTCTCGATGAACGGCATCGAACTGCAGGACCGCGAGTTCGTCGCCGCGATCCGCGAGGGCCGCGAACCCAACGGCTCGGTCGCCAAGGTGATCGATTGCTATCGCATATTGGGCGATCTTGACATGCAGCTCGCATCGTGACCTGCCGCCACTCCGGGGCGCGATCGTCGGGTCGGGACCGCTAGGGCCGTCAGTCGGCCAGCTGCTGCGCGCCGAAGGCGTAGATTGCCTGATCCTGGAACTGCAGGATCGCGATCAAGTCGCGAACCGGATTCGCGCCGTTGTGCTGGAAACGGTGAATACCGATCTGATGCACAGGTTCGAGATCGGCGTACGCATGGACAGCGAGGGCTTCACCAGCCCTACGATGCGGCATCGCCGGTTGTTCTCGCTGGCGACGGGGCGCGCATCGTACCGCTGAACGGGGTGAATGGCCTTGGTCGTGCTGCGCCGCGTATATGCAAGACCGAGCGGTTCGGCCGCACCTTGAGGCGGTGGATAGCTTTCCAGGGCAGAACCTGTTCGAGCGGCGGATGCAGGAAGTCGAACGCAACCATCCGGGCCTATCGATCGCGATACATGCCGCCAGCCATGTTCTTGTCAGGCTTCTTCCAGCGCGACGGCGTTAACGACATGGGCCTGGGTATATTCCAGCAGCCCCGCTTCTCCCAGTTCTGCGCCAAGACCCGACTGCTTGACGCCACGAAACGGAATGGTGGGATCAATGGCCAAATGCTGGTTGACCCAAACGGTCCCTGCATCGATCCGCATGGCCACAGCGGTCGCTCGCGCGACATCCTTGCCCCAGACCGTTCCACCCAGGCCATAATCGGAATCATTGGCGCGGGCGATGACATCATCGATGTCGGTATAGCGCAACACCGGCAGAACAGGGCCGAATTGTTCTTCGACTACCAGCGGCGCTGAATCGTCGAGGTCGCGGACGATGGTGGGCGGGATGAAATAGCCCGGTCGGTCGAGCGCGTCGCCGCCCGCCAAAATGGTCCCGCGACCCCGCGCATCCTCGATCAGCGCCTTGACCTTGTCGAACTGCATCTTGTTCTGGATTGGGCCGATCGTCGTGCCCTGCTTGGCGCCGTCGTCGACGATCGCCGCGTTGGCGAGGGTCGCCAGTTCGTCGCAGAAATCGTCATAGAGGGGCGCCGGGACGTAGGCGCGCTTGATGGCCACACAGATCTGGCCCGCGTTGGTCATGGCGCCCCGATAGACCTTGCGCGCGACCTGGCGCGCATCGACGTCGTCGAGAACGATGGCGGCGTCATTCCCGCCCAGTTCCAGCGTCACACGCTTCACCGTCCCGGCGGAGGAGGCCATGACCTTCCTGCCGGTCGCGGTCGATCCGGTGAAGGCGACCTTGGCGATGCCGGGGTGTCCGGTAATCAGCGCGCCCAGTTCATTCTGGTCGCACAGAATGTTGACCACGCCGGCCGGCAAAATCCGTTGGCACAATTCGCCGAACAGCAATGTGGTGAGCGGCGTGGTCGGCGCGGGCTTGGCAATCATGGTGTTGCCGGTCAACAGCGCCGGAGCCAGTTTGTTCATCAGCAGTATGACTGGGAAGTTCCATGGCGTGATAGCCGCGACCACGCCCAGCGGCGTGCGATGCTCTGTGATGCTGTTGCCGATTTCATCACGTAATGTCCTGGTGTCGATCCGCATCCGGGCGATGGCGCGCAGAGTGAAGACGCTGCCCATGATCTCGTAGCCGGCCTGATCGAGCGGCTTGCCCTGCTCGCGGGTCAGCAAGCTGGCAAATTCCCCGCTCCGTTCTTCCAGTGCATCGGCGAGGGCAAGAATCAGCGCGGCGCGCTCGTCCATCGACCGTGCCGACCAAGCGGGCAGTGCGCGACGGGCAGCTGCGACGGCGCGCTCCAACAGCGCCTCGTCGGCTTTCGGGCAACTGGCGAAAGCGTCCGCCGTGGCAGGGTTGATGACATCGAAGCGGCTCACGCCCGCAACCAGTTCGCCGTCAATCAACATGCGAAATTGATGATCCACTATCGCTCTCCTATGGTCGCCACGATCTTCGCCGGCTTTCGCGATCGCATCTGCCGCGCCCAGATCTCACACCGGAATATGTGCTCCTAGGATACAATTATGGCAAGAGGGTTCTTCACGTCATGAAACAGGGTTCCGATCTTCAGGCGCTGGTGGGGTATCAGATTCAGCGCGCGCACCTGATTATGGAGGCGGACGCGCGGACGGCCCTGTCGTCCTTCAATATTTCGCCCGCGAAGCTCACGGCGCTGATCCTTATCCGCGAAAATCCGGGCAGCGACCAGACTGCGCTGGGTAGGGCGATGAGCGTCAACCGGTCCAGTGCCATGAAACTGGTGAATATTCTGGTCGATCGCAAGCTGATCGAAAGGCGGCCCGGCCGCGACTTGCGCACCAACGCCCTGCATCTGCTGCCCGAGGGCGAGACGCTTGTCACGGCGATGTTGGAGGGCGCGCGCCAGTCGGATGCGCGTATGACGGCGCGCCTGACGAGTGATGAAGTACGCTCGCTCCTTACGCTGTTGCGCAAGCTCGGCCCGGAGACGCCGAAGCGCAAGCCCGTCGCGAATCGTCGCGCCAAGGATTAGCGGGTCTGCGCCCTGCCGAGCGTGGGTTGCGAAAACTGTATCACGGGCGCACAATAGTCATTGGCTTAACAAAGCTGATTCGGGAGGATGCCTGACCGTCCCATGACGGCAGCCGCGCATCGCGGACCTATTCGATGACGCCCATTGCGTAGGAGTTATGCGCTTGACAGAAGGTGCCAGCATTGCCGGACGGGATGCGCGCGATCGTGCGAAGCTGCCACTGGACCGCCTGTTGCGCCCGCGATCCGTGGCGATAGTCGGTGCGTCCGACAAGCTCGGATCGTTGGGAGCCTCCGTGTTGGGCAATCTGGTCAAGCAGGGGTTTGCGGGTGATATTCATCTGGTCAATCCAAAGCGCGCGGACATTGGCGGACGGACCTGCGTGGTGTCCGTGGATGATCTGCCCGAAGGGGTGGATGTCGCCGTGCTGGCGATACCACGCGCGGGCGTTCTGGATGCGATGCGGGGCCTCGCCCGGAGGCGGGCGGGCGCGGCGATTATCTTTTCGGCGGGCTTTGCCGAAGATGGCCCGCAGGGCACGGCCGATCAGGAGGAACTCGGACGCATCGCGCGCGAAGCGGGGATGGTGGTGGAAGGCCCCAACTGCCTGGGCTTCGTCAATTTTGGTGACCGGGTATCGTTGACCTTCATCGAGATGCCCGAAGCGCTGGCAGAGGGTACGCGGCGCGTGGGCATCGTGTCGCAGTCCGGTGCGATGGCGGCCGTGGTTGCGACAACCATGATCCATCGCGATGTGCCGCTCAGTTGCTACATCTCTACGGGCAACGAAGCGGCCAGCGGTGTTGAGGATTATCTCGCCCATCTGGTCGAAGATCCTGAAACCGTGGTCATCGCCATGATTGTTGAGCATTTCCGCGATCCGGCGCGCTTTCTGGCAGCCGCGCGGGCCGCTCGTGCGGCGGGGAAACAGATCGTGTTGCTTCACCCCGGTCGCAGCGCCGCAGGCGCGGCGAGCGCGGCGACGCACACCGGCGCGATGGCGGGCGATTACGCTGTCATGCAGGTCCATGCCGAACGGGCGGGCGTCATATTGGTCGCGTCGCTCGAAGAGCTGGGCGATGTCGTGGAGATCGTCACGCGATGCGCAGCGCTGACGGCGGGGGGCACTGGCGTAATTGCCGAATCCGGCGCGTTCAAAGCGATGATGCTGGACCTGGCCGAAGCCGTTGACCTGCATCTTCCCGTGCTGACCGATGTCGACAGCCCGTTGCTGCGCGCGGCATTGCCGGACTTCGTGCCTGTCACCAATCCGTTGGATATCACCGCGCAGGGTCTGGTGGATTCGGGCCTCTATGGGCGGACATTGGCGGCGCTAGCCGCCGATCCGCGCATCAGCACTATAATATTGACGCTGATCCAGACCGCGACGGGCACGTCGCACATCAAGTTCGCGGCGGTCATGGAGGCGCTCAAGGCGATCGACACGGCCAAGCCGATCATATTGGCCGGCGTCGACGAGGGTGGCGGAGTGCTCGACGAGGACCTCAGGGCACTGCGCCAGGCAGGCGTCACCTATCTGCCCACGGCAGAGAGGGCACTGCGGGCGCTGGCGCGGATCACCGCTCTTCTGAAGCGGGATACGGCCACAGAAATGTCCGACGCAACGCCGGTCACTGGCTTGACGCAGATAGGCAGTAGCGTGCCCGAATATCGGTCGAAGGCGATCATGGCGCCGCATGGGATCGCTTTCCCTGCTTTTGCACTGGCCCGCACCTTGGACGACGCGGCGGAGGCGGCGGAACGGCTGGGTTATCCGGTCGTGTTGAAAGCGCAATCCTCCGAACTGCCGCACAAGAGCGATGCGGGCGGCGTTATTGTCGGCCTGAAAACGCGCGATGAACTAGTCGAAGGCTGGCACCGGCTGCACGCCAACCTTGCAGCGTCGCGTCCGGGTTTGACGCTTGATGGCATATTGGTCGAGGGCATGGCGGCACGCGGCATCGAGATGATCGTCGGCGCGCGCCACGATCCGCATTGGGGACCAACGCTGTTGGTCGGGTTCGGCGGCGTCGCCGCGGAACTGTTGCACGATGTCGCGCTTTTGCCCGCGGACCTTGGCCTTGATGCCATTATCGTTGCAATCCGGAAGCTACGCATGGCGCCGCTGCTGGATGGCTTTCGTGGCGCGCCGGCGATGGACATCGGCGCACTCGCACAGTTGGTGCAGCGGCTGGGGCGCATGGTCGCGGCCACGCCCACGATCCGGGAAGTCGATCTCAATCCGGTGATCGTCTACCCGCGGGGCGAAGGCGTGCTTGCCCTCGACGCACTGATTTCATTGTAAGAGGGCAGCGATGATGACCGACATGCACGGATATCTGGCCGAACTGGAAGATATTCCCGGCACGCGAGTGTTCACTGCCGCGCGAGCGCGGCAGGGCTTTCATCTCAACCAGTTCGCGATGAGCCTGATGCATGCCGAAAATCGCACAAGGTTCAGGGCCGACGAATCCGCCTATCTGGACGAGTGGGCAATAACGCCTGATCAGAAGGCCGCCATACTGGCGCGTGATTATAACCGCTGTCTGGAACTGGGCGGCAACATCTATTTTCTGGCGAAGTTGATTTTCACCGATGGGCTCAGCTTTGCGCAGGCCGTTTCGACCATGACCGACATGAATTTCGAGGACTACACGAAGATGATGATCGCTGGCGGGCGATCGCCGGAGGGACAGCGGTCGATCCGGGACAAGTGCTGACAAGGGGTGCGGCGGCATGGGACCGGTGCATCCCTTTTCCTAGCGACGTTGGCGGGTTCAATTGTCCGCTTTTGCCCCCGCCTTGGTCAGGTCATAGGCGCCGAGTCCAGGCTTGTAGCTTTTTTCGTCGATGAACTGGCGAATACCCTCCTTGCGGCCGTCGGTCTTGTCATGGAAATTGGCGGCCTCCTGCATCCTGACCAGATAATCCTCGGCCTCGTCATAGGTCATCGTGCCGACGCGGCGGACAGCATCCTTGGCGAATTTCAACGCCACAGGGTTCTTCTTAAGTAGGATTTCCGCGACTGCACGGGTCCGGTCCCTCAACTGGTTCAGCGGGATGCTTTCATTCACAAGACGCATGGCGGCGGCCTGCTTGCCGTCGACCAGGTCGCCGGTAAGCGTTAGCCACATGGCGTCGCGCATCGGCAGCAGATCGACGACAACCTTGGTCACGCCACCTCCTGGCAGGATGCCCCAATTGATCTCGGACAGCCCGAACTGCGCCTCGTCTGCGCTGATCGCCAGGTCGCAGGCGAAGAGGGGGCCGAAGCCGCCACCGAAACACCAGCCATTGACCATCGCGATGGTGGGTTTCTGAAACCAGCGCAGGCGGCGAAACCAACCATAGCTTTCGCTCTGCGACTTGCGCACGCCGCGCAGCCCCTGTGATTCGGTTTCGCGGAAATATTCCTTCAGATCCATGCCGGCCGACCAGGCGGAGCCTTCGCCACCCAGGACTAGGACGCCGACGTCGTCGCGAAACTCCAGTTCGTCCAGCACGTCCATCATCCGCCGGTTGAGCGTGGGGCTCATCGCGTTGCGCTTTTCGGGCCGCGCGAAATTAACCCAAGCGATCCTGTCCTCGACATGAACGGAAACGACATCCTTTTCTTCCATCATCGTCTTCCTGATTGGCTTACGGAAATAAGGGGTCGGCATCACCGATGCGACTATGTATCCCTAGCATACAATGAGCGATGATTTAAGCAAGGCGCAAAGCACGCGGCACGCCCACCTGCAAAACGCAGAATCCTGTTGCAGAAATAGTATGCCGGGGATACGTTTGATGTATCAACGAAAAGAACGGCGCCGCGCCGGATCGCCGGCGTGCGGATGGGGATGGATAACGGATATGACATATCCCAATCATGCCGGGCCTTGGCCGGAACGAAAGTCGGTCAGTTCGCTCGAACGCTTTTCCACCAGGCTGGTCCCGCATCAGCGCCGGCACCTGTTCTGGCGTGACGTCGTCGCGAGCGCCTTTCCGGGCATGACGATCGACGCATCGGAGGGCATAGAGGCCGACCTTGCGCGCTGCTTGGTCGGCGGGGTCGGACTGGCGCGGGCACGAAGCGACCGCGCCAAAGTGAGCAGAAGCGCCGCCCAGGGCGAAAATCGGCATCTGCTGCTGCACATTTTGCGTCGCGGTTCGATGATGATGACGCATGACGACAAGAGCGACACCGCGCGGATCGGTGAAATCATCGTCGCAGACGACACGCGTCCCTATGCCATCGACATTTCGCGATCGAACGACTGTCTGATTCTGCAGGTGCCCGTGTCAATGATGGGAGAGGATATCGCCGCGTGCGACTGGCATGGCCGCCTGTTTACTGCCGATAATCCCAAGGTCGCGTTTCTGGGGCATGTGCTTCAGGGCGTCTGGTCGCAGCGGGAGCAACTGTCCGACATGGATGACGATGTCGGGGCATTGATGGCCGATGCCGCGCGCATGGTCTGTCGTTCCGGGCCGGCCAGTTCCTGCGCCATCCCGGCGCGACGCTCGCCGGTAGAGTATGCGCTGGACAATCTGGGCAACCCCGACCTTGGTACGGCGCTGATCGGCGAAGCGCTCGACCTGTCGGCGCGCGCTGTACAAAAATCCTTTTTTCGCCAAGTCGGCCTGACGCCGACCAGCTTCATCACGAAGCGACGGCTGGAACGGGCGACGGTCCTTCTGGCGCGTGACGGCGGGCAGACGATCACCGACATCGCTTTTGAAGTCGGCTTTAATGATTCCGCTTTCTTTGCTCGCTGCTTTCGCCGCGAGTTCGGCGTGTCGCCCATCCAATGGAGGCGGGGTGGCGCGCAGGGGCGCCCCGCGGTGTGAAGGCGCCCGGTCGTCCGGGTGCGGCGACCATGTTCGCGTGCGTCCTGATCGGTCGTTCGCCCGCGTCCAAGACCTGAAGCCGCCCGCATATTAGAAGACATACAAAATCGCCGGAACAGGCGTGCATTTAACGGGAGAGACATTCCATGGGAAAAACGACCATCGCGCTGCTGCTGGCTTCGTCGGCGTTTGTCGCGGCGCCTGCCATCGCGCAGGACGGTCGACAAGTCGCGACCACCGGCGACGGAAACGCCGATCAGGGCGGGATCGCGGACATCGTCGTCACGGCGCAGAAACGCGCCGAAAATGTGCAGGATGTGCCGATCGCAATTTCGGCCTTTACGACCGAGGCATTGCAGGAGCGTGCGATCGGCAGCGTATCGCAATTGTCGGCGATCGCGCCCAACGTCAATCTGGACGCCGGCACGCCCTTTTCCGGTTCGACCGCTGTACTGGCCGCCTATATTCGCGGCATCGGCTCCGATGATTTCGCCTTCAACATTGATCCGGGGGTCGGCGTCTATCTGGATGGCGTCTATCTGGCGCGCACCGTGGGCGCGAACCAGGACCTGCTCGACGTCGCCCGCGTAGAGATATTGAAGGGGCCGCAGGGTACGCTGTTCGGCCGCAATACGATTGGCGGGGCGATCTCTATCGTCACCAGCGATCCGGGCAAGGAATTCAAGGCGACGGGCGACGTCACCGTAGGCAGCTACGACCTGCTTCAGGTTCGCGGATCCGTGACCATTCCGATCACCCAGGGACTGAGTTCGGCGATCACCTTTGGCGTCAAGACCCGCGACGGCTTCCTCAAGCGCGTGCCCTTTCCCGACCAGCGCACCAACAACACACCATCCTTCACCGCCTTTTCCGCAGCCGGCTACGACAGCGCGCGTCGGGAAGGCGAAAACAACAACTGGAACCTCCGGGGTAAGCTGAAGTGGGACAATGGCGGCGCTATACGTGCGACCTTCTCGGGCGATTACAGCAAGGACAAGGGCACCTCGGCCAACAAATTGCTTGCTACAACGGAAAATGTACCCGGCAATTTCGCTGGCACGACCAACCTGCCCGGTACGGCGTTCGATCCAACGGGGACGACCGGATTTTCGTTCGCCGGCCTCTATAATTTCTGCATCGGCAGCACGGCGGCGCAGATCGCCGCACGCAACGCTTCGGCCCTGTGTGGCGTATCGGGCACGCAGTTCAATCCGCAGTTTCAGTTGCCTAGCTATGCGAGTGTCAATGTGGACGGCAACCCGTCCAACGACCGCCTGCCATGGGATGGGCGCTATCTGATTAACGACAAGGACCGCAGCTATGCGACCGGCAACAGCTATTCCAACCTCAGGACATGGGGCTTAAGCAGCGTTGTCGATTTCGATCTGGCGGATAATGTGGCGCTCAAATCGATCACGGCGTACCGCGAACTTCACTGGAATGCCGGACTGGACGCGGATGGATCGCCGCTCAACTTCGGTCAGCTCAGCTTCACCATGAACCAGAAGCAGTTCAGCCAGGAACTCCAGCTGCTGGGTGACGCGCTGGACAAGAAGCTGCATTATGTCCTGGGCGCCTATTATTTCAGCGAATCCGGCGATCTGCACGATTATGTCACCTTCGCCGAGGGACAGGTTCAGGTCGATGGCCCCAACCATCTGTCGACCAAGAACTACGCCTTCTTCGGGCAGGTGGACTATCGCCCGATCGACCTTATCGGCATCACGGTCGGCGGCCGCTACACCAATGAACGCAAGACGTTCGAGGGGGGGCAGCAGGAGCTGAACGGTTTCAACTACAAGCTGTTTGGATGCGCGAACGCGGATGGCACGATCTTTCCGAACGGGCCGTTTCCGCTTGCTCCTATCCCATGTTCAGTGGGGTTGAGCTTCCCGGATCCAACCAATCCGCTGCGGGTCTATACGCCCGGCGTCAATCACAAGAAATTCAGTAACTTTTCGCCCAAGATCGGGCTTCAGGTCCATCCGAGCAAGGATGTCATGCTCTATGGCAGCTGGTCGAAGGGTTACAAGACAGGCGGGTGGACGACGCGTCTGACCAATCCGCAAGGCAATGTCGCCCCGGACTTCAACGAGGAAAAGGCGAGCACCTGGGAAGCGGGCATCAAATCGACCTTGCTGGATCGCCGCCTCCAGATGAACGCTGCGGTATTTTCCACCAAGTATCGCGACATTCAGCTTAATATACAGGTTGGAACATCGCCGACCATCTCCAACGCCGGTGACGCGCGCATCCGCGGGTTCGAACTGGAAGTCCTCGCCGCGCCTGTGGACGGCCTGAAGATCAACGGGTCGGTCGGCTATATCGATGCCCAATATACTTCGGTGTCCCCCGCCACGGCGGCAGTGGGTGGCCCAAGCGCCTTCCAGGCGGGCACGCTGGTGGGTGAAGCCCTTCCCAAGACACCCAAATGGAAGATAAACATCAGCCCGCGCTACGAAGCGAAGCTGGGTAATGGCGGCTCGCTGGTTGTCCTGGCAGACTGGACGCACAGTTCGAGCGCGTGGAACGATACGCAGCGCACGTTCCTGCTGAAGCGTGTGGCCGCCGATATCGTCAATGCCAGCGTCAGCTATCACGAGCCGGGGGGACATTGGTCGCTGACGGCCGGAGGCACCAATCTGACCGACAAAAGATTCCTGACCTCAGGCGGGTCGAACCTTGCGGCGGGCGCGATCTTTGGCACCTATAACCGGCCGCGCGAATGGTATCTGCGCTTCGGCTTCGACTTTTGAGCCGTGGGGGTGCTCACGATAGATGCCGCAGTCATCGACCGGGCGGGAGACCCCATCCGGTTCGAGCACTTGGCCATGGATCCGCCTGGTCCCTGCCAGGTGCGGGTGCGTATCCACGCCTGCGGGATATGCCATACCGACATGGTGATGCGGGAGGGGGCGTTGCCCATCCCCTTTCCCGTCATCCTTGGCCATGAAGGCGCCGGCGTGGTCGACGCGGTCGGCGCGCGCGTCGGCGGGCTGGCGCCGGGCGACCATGTGCTGCTGAGCTTTCACAGTTGCGGCGGTTGCGCCGCCTGCCTCGATCACCAGCCGGGCTATTGTGACGAGTTCGTGTCCCGCAATTTCCTGGGCAAAAGACAGGCTGGCGAAGGCTGCATCCGGCGCGGGGAACAGGCGATCGGCGGCAATATATTCGGGCAGTCGGCCTTCGCGACATATGCGCTGGCTCATCAGGATAATGTCGTGCGCATCGACGCGGATCTGCCGCTCGACCTGCTCGCACCGCTTGGTTGCGGGGTGCAGACCGGCGCGGGCACCGTATTGGAAACACTGAACGTCAAGCCCGGGCAGTCGATCGCGATCATGGGCGCCGGCGCGGTCGGCCTGGCTGCCGTGATGGCGGCCAGGATTGCGGACGCTGCGCGGATCACGGTGCTGGATCGACATGCGCATCGGCTGGATCTTGCTCGCGAACTGGGTGCGAGCGAGACGGCGCCGGATCTGGCGGCACTGGAAGGATTGTTCCATCATATCGTCGATACGACCGGTGTTCCCGCCTTGTTGGAGCAGGCGGTAGCGATGCTCGCCCCGCGAGGGACGCTTGCGCTGGTCGGCGCCTATCCCGGCGATCGCATGGCGATCGACCCGTCAGCCGTGATGAGCATGGGGCGCAGGATCGTCGGTGTGGTGGAGGGCGGGGTCGATCCGCGCCGCTTCATCCCCCGACTGATCGGCTATTATCGTGAGGGACGCCTGCCGCTGGAAAAGCTGGTCCGCCGCTATCCCTTCGCGCAGATTGAAGAGGCGTTCGCCGCATCCGAACGGGGCGAGGTGATCAAGCCCGTGGTCGTGATGCCATGACGGGTGAAGGCGTCGCTGGCGGGACCCCGGAAACAGCCTTGGATATCGAGCAACCCTTCAGGCGGCCCTGGCCCCGCAACGCATGGTATGTTGCCTGCACACCCGACGAGATTAAGGGGAAGCCGCTGGGCCGCCAGATTTGTGGCGAGAGGATGGTCTTCTTCCGCGGCGGCGAAGGCAAGGTGGCTGCGCTGGAAGACTTCTGCCCGCATCGGGGAGCGCCGCTGTCGCTGGGTTTCGTCCAGCATGGAGCACTGGTGTGCGGCTACCATGGGCTGGCGATGGGCTGTGAGGGACGTACTGCCTGGATGCCAGGCCAGCGCGTGGGTGGCTTCCCGCCCATTCGAACCTTTCCTGTAATCGAACGCTACGGCTTCATCTGGGTATGGCCGGGCGAAGCGGATGCCGCCGATCCGGCACGGCTTCACCATCTGGAATGGGCCGAAAGCGATGCATGGGCCTATGGCGGCGGCCTCTATCATGTCGATTGCGATTATCGGCTGATGATCGACAATCTGATGGACCTGACCCACGAAACCTATGTCCATTCCAATAGTATCGGCCAGAAGGAGATCGACGAGGCGCCGGTCAGGACGCGGGTGGTCGGTGAAGAGGTTGTCACCACTCGATTCATGGATGGGATCAAGGCGCCGCCCTTCTGGCGGATGGCGCTGGAAAGTGCGGGTCTGCCGGGCGACGCGACGGTCGATCGCTGGCAGATCTGCCGCTTTTCGCTCCCCAGTCACGTCATGATCGAAGTCGGCGTCGCGCTGGGGGGGAAAGGCGGTTACGAGGCGGACGGCGAGGACAAGGTGTCGAGCATCGTCGTCGATTTCATCACGCCCGAAACTGAAACGTCGCACTGGTATTTCTGGGGCATGGCCCGGCGTTTTGCCGTGGAAGACAAGGCGTTGACTGATACGATCCGCGAGGGGCAGGCCAGGATTTTCGCCGAGGACATGGAGATTTTGCAGCTGCAGCAGCGTAATCTCGAGCGCTATCCGGAACGCAAGCTGCTGCTGCTGAACATCGACGCGGGCGGGGTTCGCTCGCGCAGGATGATCGAACAGGCGATGGCGCTGGAAAGCGGTGCGCATGGACTCCCCGACACCGCCGACTGCTGAGGTGTTGCCTGCCAGTCTGGGGCGCTGACGGAACCGGTTCATAAGCGGAGAGCGTTATGAGCAGCAACAGAGGCGTCGTCTATGTCGGACCCGGCAAGGTCGAGGTGCAGGACATCGCGGATTCCAAGCTGGATGCGCCCGATGGGCGCCGCATCGAACATGGCGTGATCTTCAAGGTCCTTTCCACCAACATTTGCGGGTCAGACCAGCATATGGTGCGGGGCCGCACGGCCGCGCCGGCCGGTTTGGTGCTGGGCCATGAGATCACCGGCGAAGTGATGGAAAGGGGCGTCGATGTCGAGATGCTGGAGGTCGGCGACATCGTGTCGGTGCCCAACGTTGCCTGCGGCCGCTGCCATACCTGCAAGTCGCAAGACACTGACGTTTGCCTGACGGTCAATCCGGCGCGGGCGGGGGTGCTTATGGCTATGTCGACATGGGTGGCTGGATCGGCGGGCAGGCCCGCTCCGCACGGCGGGATATTGGCGGCCGCGTAGCGCCTCCGTTTCCGTCAGAAAGCGAGCGTCCCGCGACGCTCGGCGAACAGCCAGACGCCGTCCTGCAACACCAGCTGGTCGAAGAAATCGCCGACCAGCACCGTGTCTGTCATATGCAGCAGAACGTAGCTGTGCGCGCGCACAGCCCAGTCCGACACGATGTCCACGACCGTGTTGGTCATCACATGACGGGTGATGCGTTTGGGTCGGTCGCGGAAGAAGGCGCGGATCGCTTCCTTGCCAACGATCGGTACGTCCGGTTGCGTGGGGCGGGTAAAGCTTCCATCATCGGTGAACATCGCCGCCAGACTGTCATGGTCGTGCGCGTCGTTTAACATGGCGAAGCGGCGAACCTGCCGTTCGACGACCCATTCGATGTCATTCATATATCACGCCTCCAAGCCTGGAGGGGTTCGTTCAACCAATTTTGCAGCGCCTCGGTAACGGCCTCGGCCGCTTCGATCGGGGCCATGTGCCCGCTTTCAGGAAAGACCACATAGCGGGCATGGGGAATGGCGGCGGCAATCGCTTCATGCTGCGCTGGCGGACTCCAGCGATCCTGTTCGCCCACGCCAATCAGGACCGGGCAGTCGATCTTGGACAGCTGCGCATGGGCATCGGGTCGATCGAGCAGCGCGCGGATCTGATTTTTGTGAATCTGCGGCGACATGCGTTCGACCATCGCATAGAGTTTTTGGCGCAGCGCCGGGTTCGCCATGAGCGCCCCGTCCTTCACCATTGGCGGCAGCCAGCGATCCGCCAGCGCGCGCATTCCGGCTTCCGCGCTGATATCCAGCAGTTCCTGGCGGCGACGGGGTTCTTCAGCCGTTGCGGGATGTACCCCGGTGTCGAGCAGCGCGATCCGCAGTATCCGCTCGGGGGCCCGAGCGACGACGTCCAGCGCGACCCTCGCGCCCATTGAATGGCCGGCAATGGAAAAGCGAGGCGGGGCGTTTGCAAGAATATCCATGGCCATCTGGCCGATCGAAGATTGGCGGCTGAGGTCGGGAATCATCACATCGTAATGGGTGGTGAGCGTCCTACGCTGATGCTCCCAAATGATCCCATCGCACAAAAGACCGGGCACCAGACAGATTGTTTCGCGCATTGCAGAATCCCTAAAACGTCGGTCGATAAGGCGCTTTCGACATGTTCGTGATGGATGGACACCGACCTATATGTATCCTAGAGATACAGTTATCATATAACTTGCCCGATCACAATCGCAGCTATGGTGCGCCCTTTATGTTCAGAAGCCGAGGTGCATCGAAGCTGCATTCGGCTAGATCCGGACGTGAACGGCAAGATGATGGAAAACCAAGCAAAGCCGGTACAAAAACTGGCGAAACAGAGGAGTGTTATCGTGGAGCCGACCGCTGACGTACTGAAGTTTTTCGCGGCGCTTGAGGAAGCCGGCGCTCCCAATTTCACCGAATTGTCGATCGAACAGGCCCGTAAGGCCTATCGGGAGCAGAGCGGCATATTTGGGGGAGCAACGGTCGAAATGGCGGCTGTGCGGGATATTATCGCTGATGGGCCGCTCGGGCCCATCCCGCTGCGGTTGTATCGCCCGCATGGATTGTCTCGGAGACCCGCACCCGCGCTGATCTACATTCATGGCGGCGGATGGGTGATCGGTGATCTCGATTCTCACGACAGGATTTGCCGTCAATTGGCCAGTCGCAGCGGATGTGCGGTTGTTGCCGTCGATTACCGACTTGCGCCTGAACATCCGGCACCTGCCTCGTCCAATGATGTGATTGCCGCCTTTTGGTGGATTGTTGCGAACGCATCGACGCTCGACATCGACCCGGATCGGATCGCTATTGGCGGTGACAGTGCAGGTGGCAGCCTCAGTGCAGTAACGGCCATTGCCGCCCGGAATGCCGGTTTCCCCCTATGCTGCCAGATCTTGATTTATCCAGGAACGGATAACCGGAAACTGGCGTGGGGTTATCCGTCCCGTGTCCGTAATGCCGCGATGCCGCCCCTCACTGGAGAGGTAATGAAATATTTTCTGGATATTTATCTGACAGATGAAACGATCGCGGCGGACTGGCGTGTGTCGCCCCTGGTCGTGGAGCAGACTGCCGGTCTCTGCCCCGCACTCGTCATAACGGCTGGTTGCGACAACCTGTGTGATGAAGGTAGCTTGTATGCAGAAAAGCTCGAACAAGCGGGCGTCGATGTGACACGGCGTGTCTTTTCCCGCATGATTCATGGTTTCGTCGAACTCAGCGGCATCGTACCGGAGGCAAGCGAGGCGATGGACCTGATAGCGCTGACGCTTCGGCAGCGCCTTTCCGCAACTCCATGATGTTCATTTGAAGCCTTCGACAGCCTGCTCGGAGAAGTTGACGCCTAGACGCCCCCGCGCCGCACCGTATTCGGGATGCCTCCCATGCCCACACAGCCCCAACTTTGTAGCAGGTTTCTGTAGCAAACGCCCCACCACAGTTCCGGCGTCGTCCGAAAAGCCAGGTTTGGCAGTATGTTGGGAAAAACTTGGCTGGGGCGGCAGGATTCGAACCTGCGCATGGCGGTACCAAAAACCGCTGCCTTACCGCTTGGCTACGCCCCAACTGGTTCCGGCCCGGGCCGGTGCGGCACGGCATATAGCGTGTCCGGCGGGAAAGGAAAGCCTAGTCATGGCTTCCGCCCATCGCCATAGAGGGTCTCGAAATCCTTGCCCTGGATAGCCGATATGAGCGCGAATAATCCCTCAATTCCCTCCGCAGCCTCACAGATTACGCCCGCATCGCCCTTATTCTTGCGGGAAGACGAGATACGCCGGGGCATTGAAATGCTCTATTTCGGCTATTCCGCGCTGACACGTTCCATCGACGAAGGACTCGTCTCACAGGGGCTCGGGCGGGCGCATCATCGCGCGCTCTATTTCATATCGCGCCAGCCGGACCTGACAGTTAAGGAGCTGTTACGGTTGTTGGCGATCACCAAACAATCGCTTGGCCGGGTCCTGGGCGATCTTGTCGAACGGGGCTATATTGAAACGCGGCAGGGCGCCAGCGATCGACGGCAGAAGCTGTTGCGCCTCAGTCCGGCCGGTGTGGCTCTAGAGGCCGAACTGTTCCGGGCGCTGCGCGAAAAGATGGCGGCCGCCTATGCGCAGGCGGGACAGGGATCGGTCACCGGTTTCTGGCGCGTGCTGGAAGGGTTGATCCCCGACCAGGACCGGTCGATGGTCTTCGGCCTGAGAAGCAGATGAGCGGCGGCGAGCACCGTTACGCAACCTTATCGCGGCTCGGGCGGTTATTGCGGACCAGTAATGGCCATTGGGGACAAAAGCATGAAATCACCATTTCTCGTCGGACTGACCATCCTATCGGCGGCGGGGCTGAGCGCCTGTTCGCAAAAGGCGAGTGACAGCGTCGAAAATGCCGGATCGGCGATCGGCAACGACATCAGCTCGGTGGCAAACAAGGCCGGCGACAAGATCGAGAACGGCGTCGACGAGGCGGGTCGTGCGATCAACAATGGCGCCGAAAAGATAGGATCGGCCGCCGACAATGCTTCACGCGATGCCAAGCAGGAGGCATCCAAGGCCAAGCATGATGTCGGATCGGCGGTGGAGCGCGCCGGCAACGACATGAAGCACTGATCGTCTGACGCGGCCGCCGGCAGTCCTGACGGACTGCCGGCGGTTCGCGCTACAGGCTTTCCAGCCCGCCTTTCGCACCGTTGCCCGATTGACCGCGTGTCTTCCACAACGACCAGCCGACGCCGGCGGCGATCAAGGCGAAGGTTATGCCCAGGCTGAGCAGCGGGGGGAACTTTCCCCCATCCAGCAGAAAGTCCGCGATAAAGATCTTCGCGCCGATATAGACGAGCACCGCCGCCATCGCATATTTGAGATAATGGAAGCGGTCGACCATGGCCGCGAGCGCGAAATAGAGCGCGCGCAGGCCCAGAATGGCCATAACGTTCGACGTGTAGACGATGAAGGTGTCGGTCGTGATGGCGAAGATCGCCGGCACGCTGTCGAGCGCGAAGACGAGGTCCACGAAATTAATGACAATCAACGCCAGCAGTAGCGGCGTGGCAGCCGTGACCATGTTCCCCGTGCGCGGATGCCTGACCCTGGCGAGGAAATGTTCATCTCGCACGTCGGCTGTTACCGGCATGTGGCGGGAAACAAACCGGACAATGGGATTGGCGCCGATGTCCATCGGCTTGTCCCCTGTCAGCATCATCTTGATACCGGTGAAGATCAGGAAGGCGGCGAAGAGATAAAGTATCCAATACGCTTCCTGCAACACCATCGCGCCGCCCGCGATCATCAGCCCGCGCAGCACGATTACGCCGACTATGCCCCACAGCAGCGCGCGATACTGGTAGCGCGGCGGAATGGCGAAATATGTGAAGATGAGGCTGATTACGAAGACATTGTCGATCGAAAGCGCCTTCTCGATGAAGAAGCCCGTGAAATATTGCATCCCTGGTTCGGGCCCGCGGGCGATCCATACCCATGCGCCAAACAATAGCGCGACGCTGATATAAAAGGCAGAGAGCTTCAGGCTCTCACCGACGCCGATCTCGCGATTTTCCTTGTGCAGGAAGCCGAGGTCGAAGGTCGTGAGCGCGACGACTATGACCAGGAAGGCCAGCCAGAACCAGGCAGGCGTTCCGAGCCAGTCGGCGAAGAGAAATTCCATGGCATATGCTCCTCTTGTCCAACGGGAGTGGATCGGAGGATTCGTTGCGATGGAGGAGGCGCCTGACGCCCATCGGTCGCATCGGTTCATCCGATGCGGTCCGACATCACGCGCTCACGTCAAGACAGGCAGCGCGCCAGAGGGGCCCGGTCCGCACCTGCGAGCATAGGGAAGGGATTAGCCAAGATCAACAGCGGCGTTGCGCTATTCGGCGGCCACTTGCGCCGGGGCCGAGTTCTCAGTCCCGCCGCTGTCGTTGATGCTGTTGCTCACCTAAAACCGCAAGGTGGCGGGAGCGCGGACGGTCGGCCGCCGCTGCGGTGCCAGCGTCAGGCGCGGGCCGCGACGCTGGTCACCTTCCCTTGCGCAACGGGGCTGAGAGCGAACTGGATGCGTCAAGATATTCGTCGATCCGCGCGGCGGCTTCGCCGGCCAGGTGCAGGCCCAGCTTGCTGCGGCGATAAAGGATGTCCTCGCTGGTTCGCGCCCATTCCTGCGACACGAGATAATCAACCTCCGCGGCGCTCAGGTCTCCCGCAAGGAGCGGACCCAGATCGTCCAGACATTGAGCGTTGCCGAGCAGCCGGCCCGCCCGTGTCCCATAAGCCCGCGCCAGCCGTCGAAGCAGCGTTGGCGGCATTCCGGGGCGCCCGGCGATTAAGCGGTCGAGAAAGGCGTCGAAGTCACCGCTTGTCATGTCGCCGCCTGGCAGCACAGCTCCGGCCGTCCACGCGCTGCCTGTTCCGAGCAGGTCGAGCGCGTGCTCCGCAAGCCGCCGATAGGTGGTGATTTTGCCGCCAAAGACGCTGAGCAAGGGCGCGCCCTCCTTGTCCAGGTCCAGCATATAGTCTCGCGTTACGGCCGAGGGGTTGCCCGCCTGGTCATCATAGAGGGGGCGGATCCCGGCATAGGACCAGACGATGTCGCCCGAGCCGATCTGCTGAACGAAATAGCGGTTCACCGTGTCCAGCAGATAGGCCGTCTCCGTCGCATCGATGCCGACCTTCGCAGGGGCGCCTGCCCATGGCTGGTCGGTCGTGCCGATCAGGGTGAAGCGCCCCTCATAGGGGATCGCGAACACGATGCGACGGTCGGCGTTCTGCAGCATGAAAGCATGGTCGCCGTCATAAAGACGCGGCACGACGATGTGGCTGCCCTTGACCAACCGCACCCCGCGTTCCCTCGCCAAGCCCGCAGCCCGGATCACCTCGGCCACCCAGGGGCCGCCCGCGTTGACAAGGATGCTCGCGCGCACCTCCGTCGTACCGCTGTGGTCCACGATTTCGGCACGCCACCGGTCGCCATCGCGCCGGGCACGTACGAGCCGGGTTCGGGTGCGGATGTCGGCGCCGCGTTCGGCTGCGTCCATCGCGTTCAGCACGACCAGCCGGCTGTCCTCTACCCAGCAATCCGAATAGACGAAGCCCTTGCCCCGCCGGTTCGCTAACCCCGACCCCAAAGGCGAGCGATCGAGCGCGATCGTCTGTGTCGCGGGGAGCGCGCGTCGTCCGCCCAGATGGTCGTAGAGGAACAACCCCAGCCGCACCATCCAAGCCGGGCGCGGCGACCGGGTCTGTGGCAGTACGAAACGCAGCGGCCGGATAATGTGGGGCGCCATGCGCCACAGCCGTTCCCGTTCCATCAGCGATTCCCGCACCAACCGGAACTCGCCATATTCCAGATAGCGCAATCCGCCATGGATCAGCTTGGTCGAGGCGGAGGATGTATGGCCGGCCAGGTCGTCCTGTTCCACCAGCAGCACCGAGAGGCCGCGACCTGCCGCATCCCGCGCGATGCCCGCACCGTTGATGCCGCCCCCCACGATCAGCAGGTCATAGGTCGCAGACAGTTCGTTCCCGCTCATCGCGTCCCTTGCTATACCCTATTCGGGCCGAACGAAATGCGCGGATCGGGCCCAGGAGGATAAGCCCATGGCCGCTACCCACATTCTTGCCATCGACCAGGGCACGACATCGACCCGCAGCCTGCTGTTCGACCACGAAGCCCGCCGGGTGGCGACGGCACAAAAGGAATTTCCCCAACATTATCCGCAGGCCGGATGGGTCGAACATGACGCGGAGGATATCTGGCGCGATACCCTCGCCACCGGCCGGGACGCGATCGAGAAGGCAGGGGTCGCCGCCGGCGACATCGCGGCCATCGGCATCACCAACCAGCGGGAAACCACCCTCGTCTGGGATCGGCGCACCGGCGAGCCGATCCATCGGGCCATAGTCTGGCAGGACCGGCGCACCGCCGCCTATTGCGCCGACCTGAAGCGCCAGGGCGTCGAGGAAGAGGTGCGCCGTCGTACCGGCCTGCTGCTCGACCCCTATTTTTCCGCGACCAAGCTGCGCTGGCTGCTCGACCATGTGGAGGGCGCCCGCGCGCGAGCGGAACGCGGCGAGCTTGCGTTCGGGACGGTCGACAGCTTCCTGCTGTGGCGACTGACCGGCGGACAGGCGCACGCCACCGACGTGACCAACGCATCGCGCACCTTGCTCTGGAATGTGTTCGAAGGACGGTGGGACGGGGAGATGTGCCGGCTCTTCGACATACCCGAAGTCATGCTGCCGCAGGTGCATGACAATGCCCATTTCTTTGGGACTACCGCGCCCGGCCTGTTTGATGCGCCAATCCCGATCACGGGGGTGGCCGGGGACCAGCAGGCGGCGCTGTTCGGTCAGGCCTGTTTCGCGCCGGGTATGGCCAAGTCTACCTATGGCACCGGCTGTTTCATGCTGTTGAACTGCGGCGAGATCACCGTCCGGTCCGAGCACCGCCTGCTGACCACGCCTGCCTATCGGCTGAACGGGCGAACCCATTATGCGCTGGAGGGATCGATCTTCGTCGCCGGAGCGGCCATCAAATGGCTGCGCGACGGAATCGGCGTGATCACCCATGCCAGCGACACCAACGACATGGCGACACAGGTGCCCGACAGCCATGGTGTGTATATGGTGCCGGCCTTTGTCGGGCTTGGCGCGCCGCACTGGGATCCGGATGCACGCGGCGCCATTTTTGGGCTGACGCTGGGAACGACCAAAGCCCATCTCGCCCGCGCGGCGCTGGAGGCGGTGGCCTATCAGACCGGCGACCTGCTCGACGCGATGGCGGCAGACATGGGCGTCCGCCCGGCTATGATGCGGGTCGACGGCGGCATGGCGGCGAATGACTGGCTTTGCCGTTTCGTCGCCGATATCGTCGATCTTCCGGTGGAGCGGCCTAACGACCTGGAGGCGACCGCGCGGGGCGCGGCCTTCCACGCCGGGCTTGCCAGCGGGCTTTGGTCCGGTCTGCCGGCACTGGAGCGCCTGTGGCAACAGGATCGATGTTTCTCACCGTCCATGGAGGGCGCGCAGCGCGAGCGGCTGCTTGCCGGCTGGCACGATGCGGTTCGACGAACCAGCAGTCGATGAGCGCCGCTTGGGCGGGCCCATTCCTCAAACGCTGGGAATCTTCAGCGGAATCGCTACGTCATGACCGGCGGCAAGCGTCGCTGATCGATCCGTGTCAGTATCAAGAGGCACAGAGATGAGGCAGCGGACGCCGCCACCCCGAAATTCAAGCCTGGTCGTGGCGCCCAGCCGGTAAGGCAGAGCCTGTTCGATAAGCTCCCGACCAAAGCCTTCCCGCAAACCGGTGAGCGCGACTGCAGGCACCCCCGATTCGTTCCAGTGAAGGTCAAGGCGGTCCCGCCCACCGGGGTCTGTCCGCACCGACCATCCGATCTCCAGCCGTCCACCTTCGCCCTTCAAGGCCCCGTATTTCAGCGCATTGGTGGTCAGTTCATGAACAGCGAGGCCGAGCGTTTCGGCGACACAGGAATCAAGCAGGATATCCGGGCCGTCGATGCTGACGTTGGGACCGTCGCACACCCCTACGCTGATCAGTTCGTCGCGAACGAGATTTTGCAGGTCCGCCGTGCCGGCCGCTGTCTGCGTCACAATCACCTGGGCCCGGGCGAGCGCATCCAGCCGGCCCCGGAAATGGTCCACCATGTCGTCCAATTCCCGTCCGGATTCCATTGATCGCGTGAAGACGGACCTGACGACCGTCAGGATATTGCGGACACGGTGCTGCAATTCCGCCACCATCAGGCGCAGTTGCTCTTCGCTGCGGCGCAAGGCAGTTTCCGCCCGGGCCCGTTCCACCGCGTCCCATATGCGGTGGGCGACGGCGGCCATCAGGTTCAGTTCCTCATCGGACCAGCGTCGAGGCGTCTGGAAGTCGACGCTTATCACGCCGGCCAATTTTCCATGCTTGCGCTGAGGAAAGCCGATCGCCGCCCGGGTGCCAGCGCGCCGAAACGCATCCCGCGCGAGAAGATCGATGCGGGGATCTTCCTCACAGTCCTCGATGATCACCGGTCGATCCTGCGCGAGCGATTCTAAAATCCATTCGCCGAAATCACGAAGGCGAGGGTGCGCAGAAAAGGGGGATCGATACGGAGCGACGTCCACGCCTTGGGCGGATATGATTGTGTCGCCGTCCCCGCCCAGTTCGATATAGTAGGATCGGACCGCTTTCAGCCTGTCGTTCACCATACGCATCGCCGTGCGCTGCACTTCGGCGGGATCCGCGAGAGGACGCAACGCGTCATTCAGGCGCAACAGAAAAAGATGACGCTCCTCCTCTTGGCGTATGCGTTGCTCCGCCGCCTTCCGTTCCGTTGTTTCCAGCACGGTCAACAATATGCCGTCCACCAGCCCGTTCGGGCCACGCACGGGGCTATTGGCGATGGTATACCAATGAACTTCCATCCTGCCGGTGGCGGGATGGCAATGGGACACATCATCGATCAGCACGGACTCGCCCGCCCGGATCCGCGCGATCAGGGTCGGGTTCAGCGGTTCGGTTGCGGCCCAGCTCGCCCGATGCGGCCTGCCGAACCGCGTGGGATGCTGCTGCCCGACCAGCTTGGCATATTGGTCGTTATATATTTCGACAAGCGCGTCGCCCCACAGAAGCGTCATCGGCATCGGATGATCAAGCAGAAGGTCGAGGGCGTAACGCAGGCTGTCCGGCCATCCGCTGATCGGACCAAGCGGAGTTGCCGCCCAATCATGCTCCCGCACGCGCGCCGCCATCTCGCCATTGCCGCTGGGCCAGGTCATGAGCGGACCCTCCTCCTCTCTCCACGTTACGTCAATAGCACAAGATAAGTCCGGCCGGGCATTTCTGCGGCCGGGGCGGTGAGCGTTCCAGGGGTCGGGGGAACGCCCGCGCCGTCTTGGCCGTTAGCTCGGGGGCTGACCCCTTGCAGGAGGATGTGATGGACGCCAAGCGCATGAGTTTCGGCCTCGGCCTCTTCTCAATGGCTCTCGGCCTCGCCGTACGACAGGCTTCCCGCCATCGTGCCCTGTGGGGCGCGCTGGCCTTCGTTGCAGGTGCCACGGTAATCGACGCGCTGGTGGCCCGCACACTCGACAGGAACAGGGGCAGGGCGCTACCCGTTCGTTCATCAAGCAAATTGCGCCGCACCGCGATGTACCGATCGCCTCCACGGCGCCATGCAGCCAAGCCTGCCACCACCATCGAGCCCGAGCATATGCCCCTCATCAGCACTCCCGACGTCACGCATCATTGAGAGATATCGCTCATGATCCGAAAACACGTCCGGGTCGTGGAGTGACAGCGCTGTCACTTTACCGGCGGGGTAAAGTGACATTCCCGTTTTTCCCCAATGAGCGCCGGCCGGACAAGGGAAGAGTGGCCGATCCACGTTGATCGCGGCGCATTCGCTTGCCATTCCGGCGCGGGACCAGGGGTGAAGTGACACGGATGTTTTTTGTTGTTTCGCCCTGACAAAGGGGATTCACAGCGAGTCGGCCTGTGCTAGAATCCCCTTATGTTCCACCAGCCCGACCTTTTCGACCAGCCCATGGCGCTTGTCCCCAAGTCGAATCTGCCGGACCTTGTCGACCGGGTTTCGCTCGTGTCGAAGCGTCCGCGCTACGCGCTGCTCGTCCTGAAGCTGATTGCCCAGGGGGTGGGCCATAATGACAGTATCGGCCCCTATGTACGAAGCGACGAGGGGCGAATGCCAGTCCGGGACTGGCTTTGTCAGGCTCTGGCGCCGCTCGCGCAGCGGGATTGCCGCCGCCTGGCGATGGTCGAGGCGGTTCGCGCGGAGGTGAGGGCAAAGCTGTCCCATCGCGATGACTCCGCGGCGCTCGACCGCGCGATCGAAGAGGAGGTGCGGGCTCGCATCATGCGATCTGGCCGCACCAGCGTGAGCCGGGCCGTGTCCGACCTCGTGCGCGCCGGGCTGCTGCGGCGGCATTATCAGGGCTATCGGGTCGATCATCATAATCGCGGCGCGCAGCGGGAGGCCGTATACACCATCATGCCAGAGGTCCGGCGCGCCTTTTCCCGGCATTGACCCGCCGAACCCCGCCCAGGTCGGCAATAGGGCGGGAATCGCCTTGACCGGACGATTGGTGCGGCGCAGCATCGATCTATGGAGACTCCTGCACCCTCTGCCGCGCCCGCCATCACGCAAAACCCCGACATCCGCTATCTGGGGCGGCTGCTGGGCGATGTGATCCGTGCCTATGGCGGCGACAGCCTTTATCGGCAAACCGAATATATCCGGTCGGCATCTGTGGATCGGGCGCGGGGACTGCATGGCGCAGACCTGGTCGACACCGGCCTGGAAGCGTTGAGCCTGGACGACACGCTCTCCTTCGTGCGGGGTTTCATGCTCTTTTCGATGCTCGCCAATCTGGCCGAGGATCGGCAGGGCATTGCCGCCGATCCCGACGCCGACATGGCGTCGGCGGTCAAACGGCTGGCGTCCCACGGCATCGGCCATGATGCGGTAGCCGAACTGCTGAACCACGCGCTGATCGTGCCGGTCCTGACCGCCCATCCTACCGAGGTGCGGCGCAAAAGCATGATCGATCACAAGAACCGAATCGCCGATCTGATGATGCTGAAGGATGCCGGGCGCATCGAAACCGACGAGGGCGAGAATGTCGACGAGGCCATTTTCCGGCAGATCGCGCTCCTGTGGCAGACGCGCCCCCTGCGGCGGGAAAAGCTGTTCGTGCAGGATGAGATCGACAATGTCCTGACCTATTTCCGCGACATTTTCCTGCCGTTGTTGCCCGCCCTTTATGCCCGGTGGGAACGCGTCCTGGGGGCGCGCCCGCCCAGCTTCCTGCGCGTGGGCAACTGGATCGGCGGCGACCGGGACGGCAATCCTTTCGTCCAGGCGCCGCAGCTGCGCTCCGCCCTGGCGCGGGGCTGCGAGGCGGCGCTCGCTCATTATCTGGACGCGGTTCATGCCCTGGGCGCGGAGCTGTCGCTCTCGACCGAGCTGGCCCAGGTGCCCCAGGCCGTACTCGACCTTGCCGATGCCAGCGGCGACCGCTCCGCCAGCCGCCAGGATGAACCGTATCGCCGGGCGCTGACGGGCATTTATGCGCGCCTGGCGGCGACCTACCGGACGCTGGTGGGACAGGAGCCGCCGCGTCCATCGCAGCTGGAGGGCGATGCCTATGACAGCCCTTCCCAGCTGCGGCGCGACCTCGCCATGGTCGCGCAGGGCCTTGCCAGCGAAGGGGATGGTGCGCTGGCCACCGGCGGCGCGCTCGGCCGGCTTATCCGGGGGGTCGAGACCTTCGGCTTCCATCTCGCCACGCTCGACATGCGGCAGAACAGCGACGTGCATCAGCGCGTTGTCGCGGAACTGCTGAAGGTGGCCGGGGTCGAGCCTGATTATGGCGGGCTGGACGAATATGCCCGCATCGCCCTGCTGCGCCGGGAACTGGCGACGAACCGGCCCCTTGGCACACGCTTTTCCGAATATTCGGAGGAAACCGCGTCGGAACTGGCGATCGTCGAGGCGGCGGCAGAAGCGCATCGCATATATGGACCCGCCTGCATCAGCCACTATATCATTTCCAAGGCGGAAAGCGTGTCCGACCTGCTGGAAGTGAACATCCTGCTCAAGGAAGCGGGCCTGTGGCGGGCCGGCACGAACGGCACCGCGCCGACTGCGGCGATCATGGCGGTTCCGCTTTTCGAAACCATCGCCGACCTGGAATCCGCGCCCAAGATCATGTCGGCCTATTTCGGCTTGCCGGAAATCGCCGGGGTGGTGAAGGAACGCGGCCATCAGGAAGTGATGATCGGCTATTCCGACAGCAACAAGGACGGCGGGTACATCACCTCCACCTGGGGTCTGTTTCAGGCGAGCAAGGCGCTGGCACCAGTCTTTGCCGCTGCCGGAACGGCAATGCAGCTGTTCCACGGTCGCGGCGGCGCTGTGGGACGCGGGGGCGGGTCGTCCTTCGCGGCGATCCAGGCGCAGCCCAAGGGAACGGTGCAGGGACGCATCCGCATCACCGAGCAGGGCGAGGTGATCGCCGCCAAGTTCGGCACGCGCGACGTCGCCATGGCCAACCTTGAAGCGATGACCAGCGCCACGCTGCTTGCCAGCCTGGAGCCGGCGGGCATTTCCGATCGCGACGCCCAGCGTTTCGCCGCCGCGATGGACCAGCTGTCGCAGACCGCGTTTCACGCCTATCGCGACCTTGTCTATGGCACCGAAGGGTTTCGGGACTTTTTTCGGCAGCTGACCCCGATCCAGGAAATTTCCGGTCTCAAGATCGGCTCACGCCCCGCGAGCCGGACCAAGAGCAGCCGGATCGAGGATCTGCGCGCCATTCCATGGGTGTTCAGCTGGTCGCAGGCGCGCGTGATGCTGCCTGGCTGGTACGGCGTCGGCCACGCCCTGGCCGCTTTCGACGACAAGGCGCTGTTGGCCGACATGGCGCAGAGCTGGTCATTCCTTCAGTCGGCGCTTGCCAATCTGGAAATGGTGCTGGCGAAATCGGACCTTGGCATAGCGGCGCATTATCTGCCGCTGGTGGAGGATCAGGCAATGGGCCGCGCCATATTCGACCGCATCCGGGAAGGATGGGATCTTGCCCATGACGGTCTGCTCGCCGCCACCGGCCAGTCGCGGCTGCTGGAAAAGAATCCGAAGCTCGACAGCTCGATCCGGCTGCGCCTGCCCTATATCGAACCGCTGAACCTGTTGCAGGTCGAACTGATGAAGCGCCACCGCGGCGGGGAGGACGACCCTCGCATCAAGGAAGGCATCGAACTTTCAATCAACGCCATTGCCACGGCGTTGCGCAACAGCGGCTGACATCCCGCAGGATCGATGGCGAATCCGGGACGGCCGCAGTCCAAAGGCCGCCCCGAACCCCCAGAGCCCGCCAATGCGGAAGGCTCAAGAACTGCACGCAAGCCTCTGGATTGCCGCCGCCGCATGAAGCCAGGATGAATCGGCATTGCTGATGTGTCATTCACAACCAATTCAACCACCAGACGTTATCGTCATCAGCAACGGAGAATTGAGGAGAAAGGCGATGACGTGGACCGGACGAGGATTGCTGGCTGCGATAAGCCTTGCTGGCGCGTCCGCCTTGGGCGGTTGTGCCTATGACGACGGCTATTATGGCGGCGTGAGTGTCGGCACTGGCTATTATGGCGGCGGCTATTATGACAATTATGGAGGGCCTGGCTATTACAGCCCAGGCTATTATTCCGGCTGGTATAACGATTTCTATTATCCGGGCAGTGGCTACTATGTTTATGATCGCGGCGGTCGCCGGCAGCGGTGGAATGATGGGCAGCGCCGCTATTGGGAGGGACGTCGCGAGGCGCGTCGTCCCGACGATCGCCGGAACTGGGATGGCGGTCAACGCCAGTGGCGTGGTGATCGCAATGGCCAGGGCGACCGCAATGTGCAGGGCGATCGAGGCAACTGGCAGGGCCGGTGGCGCGATCGTGACGCCAATGCCGCCCCGGCCACACCGCCTGTGACGCAAAGCGAGCCTGGTGCGACGACCCCGCGCGCTGGTTGGGGCAGACGCTCCGACGGCGCGCGCTGGCGCGGCAATGATGGGCCGGATCGTGATGACCGGTCGCGGGGTGACGGCCGTAGGGACTGGCGTCGCTGATGCAGAATGCGGTCGGCGCGGCGGCGCTTCTCGCATGTCTGGTCCTAACCGCCTGCGACGGGCGGGAGGAAAGCGCGATCGACAATCTGGCCAACGGCGCCAACGCCACGCAGGTGGATAATAATTTCCGGGCGGAAGCGCAGGCGGTATTGGAGCCGCTGACGCCTCCCGCGCCGGGGACTCCGGGCGGCTTGCCGATCACGGCTGCTCCTCCGGAGGAGGACGCCATCGATCCCAAGAGCGCGCAAGGTGCCGCCCAGGTCGTCCAGGGCTATTATGGGCTGCTGGAGGAAAGGCGGTTCAACGACGCACAAGACCTGTGGAACGAGCATGGCGCCATCGGATCGGAAGACGATGACAGCTTCGCTCGCCGCTTCCGTAACTTCAGCGAGATCCACGCCAATGTCGGGGCGCCGGGCCAAGTCGAAGGAGCGGCTGGATCACTTTATATCGTCGTGCCGGCACAGGTCTATGGACGCCTCGCCGCGAACGGAAAGCCCTGGTACAGGCTGCGGCAGGTGACTCTGCGCCGGGCCAATGACGTGCCGGGCTCCAGCAAGGCGGACAGGCGCTGGCACATCGAGTCGATAGGACCCTATATTCCGCCTGCGGAAGGCGCCCCAGAGGCGGACAACGCTGTCAGCAATGACATAAGGTAATTTCTCCCCTCCGCCCTGGAGTGCAGTCCGGAGCGAAGGGAAGATCGGGTCAGGCCATCAGGAAATTGTGGCCTTCAGAATCTTGCCGGGCGTGCGCGGCGGTTCGCCCTTGGGCAGCGCGTCGACATGTTCCATGCCGGACGCGACTTCGCCCCAGACCGTATATTGGCCATCCAGGAAGGTCGCATCATCGAAGCAGATGAAGAATTGGCTGTTCGCGCTGTTGGGGTTGCTGGAACGCGCCATGGAACAAACGCCGCGCACATGCGGTTCCCGGCTGAACTCGGCCTTCAGGTCAGGCAATTTTGACCCGCCCATGCCGGTGCCGGTCGGATCGCCGCCCTGCGCCATGAAGCCGGGGATGACGCGATGGAAGACGACGCCGTCGTAAAAACCGTCCTTCGCGAGCGCGGTGATACGTTCGACATGGCCGGGCGCCAGATCGGAACGCAGCTTGATGACGACGTCGCCGCCGCTGTCGAGGGTGAGTGTCAGGGTGTCGTCGGCCATGGAAGTCCTCTCTTTCGGGCAAGTGGGAATGGATCGCCCATAGGAGCGTTAGGGCAGCGATGGAAGCGCTTGATCAACCTTTGAGGCATTGCATTTATCCGGTTCATCGGCAAAAGCAGCGGAATGTTACAGGAACCGGACAGTAGGGGACGCGATGAGCGAGCGAGCCGATATGGCCGAACCCCGGCCGGACGAAGAATTTGACGCCGGCCGGACGGAGCAGGCGGAATCGCGTCATGACGAGGACGACCGGCTGAAGTCCGAATTCGTTTCCGCCGTGCTCGACGCGGTGGAGGACGACGATCGGGACTTGGCGCGCGACCTGGTGTCGCCGCTTCATCCCGCCGACATCGCCGACCTGCTGGAACTCACGCCATCCGACCGTCGCGGAAAGGTGGCGGCAGCGCTCGGCGACCTGGTCGGGGCGGAGGTGCTGTCCGAACTTAACGACTATGTGCGCGATGACCTGCTCGATTCGCTTGAGCCGCAGCAGGTCGCGGATTTCGCCGCCGAGCTGGATACCGACGACGCGGTCGCAATCATCGAGGATATGGAGGCGGCCGATCAGCAGGCCGTCCTCGATGCACTGGACCCGGAGGACCGGGCGGCCATCGAAAGCGCGCTGTCTTATCCGGAGGAGTCCGCCGGCCGCCTGATGCAGCGCGACCTGGTCGCGGTGCCAGAGCATATGACTGTCGGCCAGGTCATCGACTATCTGCGCGATAATCATGATCTTACGACCGACTTCTGGGAAATCTTCGTAGTTGACGAAGCGCATAAGCCGATCGGCACCTGCCAGCTCAGCTGGATACTGACCTGCCCCCGCTCGATCGCCATGACTGACCTCATGAAGCGCGAGCAGACCCTGATCCCAGTTGACATGGACCAGGAGGAAGTGGCGCTAAGATTCCAGAAATACGCCCTTATTTCGGCCGCGGTCGTCGATGCCAGCGGAAGGCTGGTCGGCATGATTACCGTGGACGACGTCGTTCACATCATATCTGAAGAAGCCGGTGAGGATATCCTGCGGCTGTCGGGCGCCGGCGAGGGCGACATCAACCAGCCGATACTGGAAACGGTAAGGACCCGCCTGTCCTGGCTTGTCGTCAATCTGGGAACGGCGGTGCTGGCCGCCTCGGTCGTCGGCCTCTTTCAGGGAACCATTTCAAAATATGTGGTGCTTGCCGTCCTGATGCCGATCGTGTCGGGGATGGGTGGCAATGCGGGCACGCAAACCATGGCGGTGGCTGTCCGCGCGCTGGCCACCAACCAGCTCACCAGTTCCAACACCATCCGCCAGATCATCCGCGAATTCCGCATCGCGAGCGCGAATGGCACGGCGTTGGGGATATTGATCGGCGTGGCCGTAGGGTTGATCTACGGCAATCATGACCTGGGTCTGGTGATTGCGCTCGCGATGCTCATCAACAATCTGGTGGCGGGCCTTTCCGGGATATTGGTGCCCGTGACGCTCGACAAGCTGAACATCGACCCCGCCGTGTCCTCTGCCGTGTTCGTCACGACCATGACAGATGTGATGGGCTTTTTCTCCTTTCTAGGGCTGGCGACCATCTGGGGATTGTAGCGATATCTTGACGGCAGGTGCCAAGCGCCCATCTTCACCCCATGCCGCTTCATCTCACCAAAATTGCGTTCGGCAGCGAAAGCCCGACGACCTTGCGCAGCTGGCTGGAAAGTCACGCGTCCGAAGCGCGGTTGACCACCCGCTATCTGCCCAAGCGCGTGGCGGAGATGGAGGGCGGCTCGCTGTACTGGATACACCAGCATCGGCTGGTGGGCCGCAGCCCGCTGATCGGGTTCCAGGAGACCGGGGAGGGCCGTTTCTGGATCAGGCTGGAGCCACGGCTGGTCCTTGTGCGCGGGACGCCCAAGCGGGCGCATCAGGGCTGGCGCTATCTGGAGGAAAAGGATGCGCCGCCCGACCTGGATGGCGGCGAGGCGGATGATCTGGACGCCATGCCGGCGGTGATGCTGGGCCAGTTGACGCGGCTCGGGCTGCTCTAAGCTTCGGGCGTTTCCGGGTCAGCAGATGATCCCAGCGGCTTGGAAATGCTCTAAGCGGCCTTGCCTTGCAGCGCCTTCTGCCGCCGTCTTTGAACCGATGAGCCCATACCTAAGGATTCCCGATATTTGGCGACGGTGCGGCGGGCGATATCCATGCCCTTCGCCCGCAGCAGATCGACCAGCGTATCGTCCGAGAGGATGGCGTCGGCCGTTTCACTGGCGATCAGGGCCTTGATATGGCTTTTCACCGCTTCTGCGGAAACGGCGCCTTCACCGTCGGCGGCTGCGACGCCGCTGGTGAAGAAATATTTCAGCTCGAAAACGCCCCGCGGGCAGGCGAGATATTTGTTGGATGTTACGCGGCTGACGGTCGATTCGTGCATGTCGATCGCCTCGGCGACAGTCTTGAGCGTCAGGGGCTTGAGATGCGCGACGCCTTTCCGGAAGAATTCTTCCTGGCAGCGGACGATTTCAGTCGCAACCTTGATGATCGTCTTCTGCCGCTGGTCGAGCGCCTTGACCAGCCAGTTCGCGCTTGCGAGGCAATCGGCAAGCCAGGCCTTCGACGTGCGATCCTGCGCCCCGCCGGCCAGTTCGACATAATAGCTGCGGTTGACCAGAACACGCGGCAGCGTCGCCGTGTTGATCTCGATCGACCAGCCGGTGCGGGTCGGACTGACGAACAGGTCGGGCGTTATGGGAACGGGTCGGTCGGTTGAATAGCGCAGGCCGGGCTTGGGATCATAGCCGCGCAGCTCGCGGATCATGTCGGCCATGTCTTCCTCGTCGACCCCGCAAATGCGGCGCAACTGCGGCAGCGCGCCCCTGGCGAGCAGGTCGAGATTGGCGAGCAGTTTCGCGATGCAGGGATCGTACCGATCCGCTTCCTTCGCCTGGAGCGTCAGGCATTCCGCCAACGACCGCGCACCCACACCCACTGGGTCGAAACCCTGTATCACCGCCAGCACCTTTTCCACCCGCGCCAATGGCACCGCCAGGGCGTGGGCGGTTTCGAGCAGATGCGCCCGCAAATAGCCGGCCTCGTCGATCTGGCCGATCAACTGCGTCGCGATCAGTATATCCTGGCTATGGAGGCAGGCCCGGGCCTGGTCCATCAGATGTTCCTGGAGCCCCTTGTCCGGACTGGCGAAGCTGTCGAAATCGGGTGCTTCGCCACTACCCGACCCAGGGTCGAACGCGCCGCCCGTCCCGCCATGGCCGGCAAGGCGATCGGCAGGGCCATCATTGATGAAGGTTTCGACGCCATAGTCGACATCCAGCGGAGCATCCGTTTCGCCCATCCCCTGACGCATCAGATCATCGGCGGCGCCGGTTTCGGCCGCCAGCGTGGGCCGTTCTAGCTGAGCGTCAACACCATCAAGGGAAAGAACAGGCGAGGGCGCCTCGCCCGCTTCGAGCAGCGGATTCTTTTCAAGTTCGCCGGCGACGAAAGCCTCGATCTCGAGATTGCTCAGTGCCAGCAGCTTGATGGCCTGCTGGAGCTGCGGCGTCATCACCAGCGACTGGCTCTGCCGGATGTCGAGACGTGGCCCGAGCGCCATCAGCCGGTGCCCCGCTCCAAGACTTCGGGGATGATGTGGCGGACGGTCATGTCAGAGCGAGAAATTCTCGCCGAGATAGAGCCGTCGGACATCGGCGTTCGCGACCAGCTCTGTCGGGCTTCCGGTGAAGAGCACCTGCCCACTATAGATGATGCAGGCGCGATCAACAATTTCAAGCGTCTCACGGACATTATGATCGGTGATAAGGACGCCGATGCCCCGCGTCCTGAGCTGCTTTACCAGGTCGCGAATGTCGGCAATCGACAGCGGGTCAATCCCAGCGAACGGTTCATCCAGCAGCACGATCGAGGGATTGGCCGCGAGCGAGCGCGCGATCTCGCATCGGCGACGCTCGCCGCCTGACAGCGCCATGGCGGAGGAGTTGGCGAGCCGCGTCAGACCAAATTCTTCAAGCAGCTGCGCCAGCCTCGCCTCCCGCGCGGCCTTGTCCGGTTCGGCCAGCTCCAGCACCGCGCTGATATTCTGCGCGACCGTAAGCCCCCGGAAGATGGAGGTTTCCTGGGGGAGATAGCCCAGGCCCAGAATGGCCCGCCGATACATGGGAAGGCCAGTGATGTCCTGGCCATCCAGGATGATGCGGCCATGGTCGGGGTTGACCAGGCCCATCACGGAATAGAAGCAGGTGGTCTTGCCCGCACCGTTGGGGCCAAGCAGTCCGACCACTTCCCCCTTGCCCACGGTCAGGGACACGTCGGTCAGCACCGGGCGCTTGTCATAGCTCTTCGCGATCGAAATGACCGACAGTCCCTCGCCCACTTCCTGTGGAGGAACCGGCGCCGGGATGGCTGGCCTTTCCTGGATCGTCACGTCGTCCATCACTTATCCTTGCTGCCGCCGAGTTGAACCGGGGTGAAACATGGTGCCGCTGCTGCAACTGGCAAGCTTTGTGCATGGGATTGGCGCTGGAGCAAGGAGAAAATGGCGCTGCGCGGCGGGGGGACCACCAACGACTGGAGTTTTATCCAAAGAAGGGGTGGGCAGGGCCGGCAAGGCTGGGATGCAGACGAGCCTTGTCCCCCGCTGTCGGGCGACCGATAAGGACGACATGATCGTGCCTGACATCGCGCCGACCGCCGCAAGCGTCGCTCGGCATTATGACGAGCTGGACCTCGCCTATCGGCGCTTGTGGGGCGAGCATGTCCATCATGGCTACTGGGAGACTGGCCGTGAAACGCCCGAGGAGGCCGTCACGGGTTTGGTCGGACTGGTCGACCAACGCCTGGCGCTGGCGGATGGGCAGACGGTCTGCGATATTGGTTGCGGCTATGGTGCCACTGCCGCTGAACTGCTGAAACGGTATCGGCTGACCATCATAGGGCTGACCTTGTCGGCCGCGCAGCAACGGATCGGCACGGCCCGGGGCGATGGTTTCACCTGCCTGCGCCGCGACTGGCTGGACAATGGCCTGGAAACCGCCTCGTTTGATCGCGCCTATGCGATCGAAAGCAGCGAACATATGGTCGACAAACCCCGCTTCTTCAGTGAGGCGCGGCGAGTTTTGCGGCCCGGCGGGAAGCTGGTCGTCTGCGCCTGGATGGAAGGCCCAGCGGTTACGGCCTGGCAGGCCCGGCATTTGCTGCTGCCCATCTGCCGGGAAGGCCGCCTGCCCAGCATGGGCAGCCGCGCCGATTATGAAAGATGGGCGGCGGAGGCGGGCTTTCGGCTTGCCGGGTATCAGGATATCAGCCGCAACGTTCGACGGACCTGGACCATATGCCTGCGTCGGCTGATGGGCAGCATCGTCACCGACCCGGCAGTTCGCCGGCTTGCGCTTAGCGCAGGAACGCAGAGCCGGGACTTCATGCTGAGCCTGCCTCGCCTGATCCTGGCGCTGCGGACGGGGGCCATGCGCTATGGTGTGTTCCAGTGGGAGGTTGCATAGCCGCCGGCCCGGAGCCGCTTCAGTTTGCCCGCGTCCAGCGGCGGGATTCGCAGATGAAGAGCACGCAGCCGGTCAGCTTGAGCGAACCGTCCGGGTTCAGTTCCAGCGTGGAACGATAGCTTTTGCCGCTCTTGGGATCATAGGCGCGGCCCCCTTTCCAGACGGGTCCCGCGCGGCTGAAGCCCCATAGGGTGACGAGCCCTGTCAGGGGCCGGTCCCGCAGGCTTTTGTCCGGGTTGTTGATGTCGGTGCGGGGGACCGCAGGGCCGTTGTCGAGGACGCGGGCGATCCGGCCGCAGACATGCGGGCCGCACGGCTCGATGCGGACCAGCCCCTTGCGATCGTCGGTCAGCCACAGGCCGCTGACGTTCGCCGCCGGACCCGCGCCGGCCGCCATGATAAGCAATGGCACTACCAACCCCATTCCCACCACCACTTCCTGTTGCAGAGCTTCGGAATGACATCGAAAAGGACGGGCTGCAAGCGTCGGCGGCGTGCTATAAGTTCAGAAGGAAGGATGCCCGATGGTCAGCCTGGCGATACGGTCGCGGCAAGAAGAGCAGATGGACGCGCCCGACCTGGACGCGGCCACCTATGAGCGGGTCCTGCACGATCTCGCCCGGGTCAATCGGTGGACCTTCACCGCCTGGCCCACCATCGCTTTCCTCAACCGGGCGGTAGGGGACGCCACGCGATTTCGGCTGCTGGACGTAGGCTTTGGCGACGGCGACATATTGCGGGTAATTGCCCGCTGGGCGCGGCGCCGGGGAATCGACGCGCAACTGGTCGGCGTCGACCTCAATGAAAAGAGCGTCCGGGCGGCGCGCGCGGCAACGCCCGCCGATCTGGATATCGACTATCGGGCAGGCGATTATCTCGACCAGCCCGAACCGTTCGATTTCATCATTTCCAGCCAGGTTACGCATCATATGACCGACGGGCAGCTGATGCGCTTCCTGCACCATATGGAAGGACGGGCGCGGTGGGGCTGGCTGATCTGCGACTTGCATCGCCACGGCTTTGCCTATCGTGGCTTTCCGCTGCTGGCGCGGCTGCTGATGGTCCACCGGATCGTGCGGGAGGACGGGCAGCTGTCGATTGCCCGCAGCTTTCGCGCGGAGGAATGGCGCCATTATCTGGGATGCGCGGGCATCGGGCTGGACCAGGTGCGGATCGTCCGCCGATTTGCCTTCCGCCTCTGTGTCGAACGGGTCAGAGATCAGCCGATCAGTCCCCGCTGATACGGGTGAGCGCGGCAGCCTGGGTGCCAAGGGCCGGCAGGACATGCAACAGCTGCAACAGCGCGCCGCGGCTCGCCGGCGCGGCCGCGGCATGGCGCAGCGCTTCGGCGATGGTGACGGGGCGGCGGGTCTGGCGGTTGAGCTGCCGCTGCCAGCGGGGTGCGCCATCGGGACCATGGCGCAGCAGCGCCTGCCCTGCGCTCGTGCCGCTGGCAAGGGCGATGGCGATGCCGTCGCCGGCAATCGAGGCGATGACCGCTGCCTGGTCGCCCACGCGGAAGATGCCGTCATTGCTGCCGCGCGCGCGCCAGCCATAGGGAACGCCGGCGACGGCATCGAAATGGGCGGGGAGTTGGTCCCCCACGCGAACGGCGAGGGCGGGCGCTTCGCCGAGCAGTTGCGCCAGCAGCGCCGGGACACTGCCAGCCTTAGCCAGCCGATCGCGCGATACGGACAGGCAGAGATTGGCGGAGCCATCCTCCTGGAGAAGCAGGCCGGCATAGCCTTGGTCGAACAGGTGGAGTTCCACGACATCCGCCAGCCCGTCCAGTCCGGCCGAAGAAGGCGGGAGGGAAGCGCGCAACCCCACCGAGGAATGTGCGAAATGTCGGGAGAGGCCGCGCAGGTCATGCTTTCCGGTCGCGAGGAAGAGCGCCTTTGCCGTCATCCTGTCGCCATCATCGAAGCGGACGGCACGCGTCAGCGGATCGGCCGCGCGAACCGAGCGGCCGCGCGTGACGATGGCGCCGGCTCGTGTCGCGGCCGTGAGCAGGGCAGTGTCGAGAGTCTGGCGCGAGAGTCCGGCCGCTGTCCGGGGGAGGCGGGCTTCCACCGATCGGCGGCCGGCAACGAGGCGGAAGCGGGAAATGGGACGGGCGCCCAGGCTCCATGGATCGACGCCGAGCCGGTTGAGCGCGGCGAGCGCGTCCCAGCCGAGGAAACCGCCGCAGACGCAGGTGCGGGCTTGCGGATGACGTTCGACGAGGTGCGGGGTCATGCCGGCGCGGGCGAGGGTGAGGGCGACGGCGGAGCCGGCGGGACCACCGCCGATGATCAGCGCCTGCACGTCGGGCGGCATCAGTTGGCGGCCGAAAAGCGGAAGCCTTCGGCAGCGAGGCCGGGGCCGAAGGCGAGCGCGACGCCGTTCCCGCTGGCGCCATTGTCGAGCAGTTCGGCGAGGATGAACATCAGGGTTGCCGACGACATGTTGCCAAAATCATGAAGGATATAGCGAGAAGAAGCGAGTTTTTCGGGAGAGAGGCCGAGGCCATGTTCAACGGCGTCCAGGATGGAGCGGCCGCCGGCGTGCACCGCCCAGTTATCGATAACCAATGGATTATCGGAAGCGCAGATGCGGCGGCGGATGTCGGGGTCAGAAAGCGCGGTCTGGATGCGGCCGGGGACTTCGCCCGAGAGGTGCATGAGGAACCCCGTGTCGCCGATATGCCAGCGGATGAGATCGGCGGAATCGGGGAGGGTGATCGCGAACGGCGCGTCGATCGCGAGGCCGCTGGCGTCGGCGGTCACGAGCGCGGCCGCCGCGCCGTCGCCGAATTGGAGCATCATGAGCAACCGTTCGACCTGCTGTTCGACCTGCAGATGCAGCGAGGAGAGCTCGACGGTCACGACCAGCACCCGCGCGTCCGGTTCCGACCGCACGATATGGCGGGCGGCACGGAGCGCGGCGACGGCGGCGTAGCAACCCATGAAGCCGATCAGCGTCCGTTCCACGCTGGAAAGCCCGAGCGCATCGGCGATGATCTGGTCCAGGCCGGGCGCGACGAAGCCGGTGCAGCTGGCGACGACAAGATGCGTGATGCCGCCAAGGTCCGCCTGTGCGCGCAGCCGTTCAATGGCGCTGAGGGCGAGGGCGGGGGCGAAGCGGTGGTAAAGCTCCATGCGGCGCGACGTCGTCGGCATCCCGTCGCCGTAGAAGCCGCCCGGATCGACCGGCGATCCCCCGCCCGGCGCGACCGGCAGCACCGACCAGCGATGGTCGATGCCGCTGCGGTCGGCCATGCGGACGAAGAGGGCGCGGGCGCGATCATCCTCCAGCTGGCGGCTTGCCCAGCCTATGAAGGGGCGGTGGACATCCTGTTCAGGCACGGCGCAGCCGATGGCGTTAATGCACGGAAGTGTTTCAGTCATCGAGTTCCACTTTGTCGGCGCGTCTGATGGAAACGCCGCGCCTGGGGTGAATGATCCCCCCTGTCGACCCACCACAAGGCCTTCGCTGCACGAGGACGCGGCAAAGGCCAAGCAATTCTTGCACGGAGCGGGCGGGCGGAGCGAAATTGCGCGGCGGGGCTGAACGCGAGCGTGGCTTTGTGCTAATCTCCCGCCGTCCACAGGGAGGTACGAGCGATGCCCCGGTTGCGAACCCTTATCCCGCTATGCGCCGCCTGCGCGCTTGCCTCGGCAGGGGCGGCGCAGCCCGTCGCGGACAATTGGGCCAACGCACGCCCGTTGACGGTGACATTGTCGAGCTTCAGGTTCGAGCCGTCCGACATCCGCCTGGACCATGGCGTCGCCTATGACCTGCGGCTGGCAAACAGATCGACGGGCGGACATGACTTCGCCAGCCCGGCCTTCTTCGCCCAGGCGCAGCTACGGTCCGATGACATGGCAAAGGTCAGGAACGGGCGGATCGAGGTGGATGGCGGCGACAGCGTCGAGATCCACCTGATCGCGCCCGCGCCCGGCACCTACAAGGTCCACTGCACCCATTTCATGCACAGCGCCTTTGGCATGACGGGGCATATCATTGTGCGGTGACGTCAGGTGCGGCGAGCGGTCGCCTGGACCTCCCCCTTTTTGGCCGGCAGCGGGGCGACAGCGCGCAGCCGGCGGAGATTTTCGCCCCGTTGGGCGGGCCGGGCGCTTGAACGGACCGATGATGAAGAAGCGGAAACATCCCGATCATGCCGCGTCCGGTCAGCGACGGTTGACGAGGCGGGCAGGGGGTGCCACTTGTCAGAGGCCTTCTGATCCTTTGCATGCGCGGGATTTCCAAAGCTATGCGCCATAAAATTCACCGCCCGGAACCCGCACGCACGGCCGGCCGCCCCCGTCGGTTGACGCTGGAGGCAATCGTCGACGCCGCCTGCGAGGTCGGCGTGGCAAATCTGGACATGGCGATGGTGGCTGACAGGCTGAACGCGGGCGTCGCGACGCTTTACGGCTATGTGCGCGGCCGCGAACATCTGCTGGAACTGGTCGCGGAAAGGCTGGCCGGCGAGTCCCAGCTCAAGGATCGCGGCCAGAGCTGGCAGGATATCCTGCGGGAACATGCGGCGGTCACTTACGCCCTTTTCCAGATGCAGCCGCAGCTCATCACCAACCTCATGTGCCATGAATTACAGGCCGGTTCCGCCAGATATTGGGAGAGGCTGTCCGACCTGCTGAAAGATCGCGGCATGACCATGGAGGAAGCCACCGACAGCTGTGTCGAGGTCAATCAGGTCGTGATCGGCGCCGCTGTCTGCCAGGCGCGGCGCACGGCTGTGGAAGCGCGGGCGGCGGGCGGGGAAGAACTGGCGCTCAATCTGCCGGCGATAATGGGCGATTACAATCAGACGCTGGAGCGGATCATCGCCGGCTATGAAGAGCGGATGGTCGAGCGCTGCGAGGCCGGCGGGCAGGGGTGATCGGCCGGCGTCGGAGGTGGTTCGTCCGACGATCGTGTCAAGGTCCTGATGAGCGCGGCGGCGCGTTCGGCCGACCCGAAGGCGCGCCTTTGTCGACTGGGCGGCCGGTATCCCGCGCCTGCTGCGGCGAGATCAGTCGGGTTGACCGCGCGTTACCGGGATCAGGGCGCCGCTGATCGAACGGGCGGCCGGGGAGGACAGAAAGAGGATCACATCGGCGATCGCGCCGGGCTGGACCCACTGGCTGGTGTCCGCATCGGGCATGTCCGCGCGATTGGCAGGCGTGTCGATGATGCTCGGCAAAATGGCGTTCACCGTCACGGAACTGCCGGCAAGCTCGCCGGCGAGCGCTTCGGTCAGGCGGTGGACGCCTGCCTTGGACGCCGCATAGGCGCCCATACCGCTCGCCGCGTTGATGGCCGCGCCCGCCCCGATATTGATGATCCGTCCAGCCGCGCTGCGCGTGACAAGCGGCAGCACGCGCTTCGTGATCGTCGCCGTCGAGCGCAGGTTCATGGAAAACATCTTTTCCCAGCTTGCGATGCTGCCGCCTTCCAGCGTTTCCCACAGGAAGCCGCCGGCGATGTTGACCAGGACATCGACACCGCCATGCTTTTGCGTCACCATTGTGATGGCAGCATCGACATGGCCGGCATCGGTCAGGTCAACGCCCGGCAAGTCCAGCCCTCCATGAATCGCGTCGGGGGCGGCCGGGGCGAAATCGATGCGGGCAACGCGGTCGCCTTGTGCCGCGAATTTGGCCGCCACGGCCCGGCCCAAAATGCCAAATCCACCCGTCACAATGACGCTTCGCCCCGCCATGGCCGCTCCTTTGACTGCGTTGCGCTTTCAATCATGTGCCCCTGCGCGGGGCGATGCCCCGGGAGCGTTCACACCATGGGGCGGGACACGCGAATTTTCAGCCGACCGACCTTGCGCCGGATCGCCTTGGGATCGTGAAGGATCACTTCGCCTCCGTGCCAGCTGAGTTCGCCTGCCTGCCGTGCTTGCTGCAGCATCCGGTTGACATGCACCGGCGTCAGCCCCAGCGCGTCCGCCAGCATCTCCTGGGTCAGGGGAATGGGATATCGGCCGTCCCGGGCGAGCCCGGCCAGCTCCAGCCGTTCGAGCAGCTCCAGCAACAGATCCTGGATGCGTTCCTGCGCACTCAACCGCCCAAGGCGCGTGATCTGGCCGAGCAGATGCGCTTCATCGAGCGCCCGACTGACGGCGTAGGCATCGTTCAGGGACGCGGACAAAGACGGATCGGGCAGGGGGCAAAGCGTTGCATCGGTGATCGCGACGATCGTCGAGGAGGCCAGCGGCTGACCAAGGCCGGTGAAGCCCACCAGGTCGCCGGGCAAGACGAAGTTGATGATCTGGCGACGTCCGTCTTCCAGGCACCGGGTCCGCGCGGCCCAACCGGAAACCATCACCGCGGACCGACTGATCGGTTGACCTTCACGCAGCAGTTCATGCCTCGGGGCCACGGAAAAGCTGCACTCAAGCGCGTGCTGCAAGGCGTGAACGGCCTGCTTGTCGAGGGGGGCGAGCGCCCCTAGGCGCCGTATCACCGGGCTGCTCGCAAGACCCCTGGCACCAAGCGCTCTTATCATGCCGCCCTCCCCGTTAGGCGATGGAGGATCATGCTACCGCAAGTGCATCCCGTTGCGAAGAGCCATGCAACGAAAACTATCATGGGTGCACCTGCCATGTCACCGTCACCAGACAGGATGCCGCGCCGGGCGGCTCGGGAATAACGGATGGAGCAAGGGATTGATCCGCCCTGGCGTGATGGCATGCGACATTTTGCCGGATATCGCCGACCGAAGCTGATCCGGTATCGTTGTCGGCGCGGGGACCTGCGCTGACGGGGCCGGCAGGCGGCGCGCGTCGAACATTGAACCGGGGCCTATTCCATCCGCCGCCTTGCGCGTGTAAGGGCGCATGCGAAATAGGCCCAGAACGGAACTTGAATGGCATACCCGGACAAACAAGGTTTATACGATCCCGGCAACGAGCATGACGCCTGTGGCGTTGGCTTTGTGGCGCATATAAAGGGCCTGAAAACACACGATATTGTTCGGAACGGCCTGGAAATTCTGCGGAATATCGACCATCGCGGCGCCGTGGGCGCGGACCCGCTGGTCGGCGATGGCGCGGGCATCCTGATCCAGATTCCGGATTCGCTCTACCGCGAATGGGCGACCGGCGTGGGCATCGATCTGCCCCAGCCCGGTGAGTATGGCGTCGCCATGTGCTTCCTGCCGCGCGATGCGGCGGCCCAAGCCGCCGCCGTCCAGCAGCTTGAGCGTTTCATCGTCAAGGAAGGCCAGATCCTGCTCGGCTGGCGCGACGTGCCCGTGACCCTGGACGGGCTTGGCCAGACCGTGCTCGACGAGATGCCGACGATCCGGCAGTGCTTCGTTGGCCGGGGCGCCAACATGAAGGATCAGGATGCGTTCGAGCGCAAGCTGCTCTCCATCCGCAAGCAGACCCAGAACCCGCTCAAGGAGATCGCCGAAAAGCAGGGACTGCAAAGCCTCGCCGACTTCTACGTGCCGTCCTTTTCGACTCGCACCGTGGTCTATAAGGGCCTGTTGCTGTGCGACCAGGTCGGCAGCTTTTATGACGACCTGCGCAACCCCCTGACGACATCGGCGCTGGCGCTCGTCCACCAGCGTTTTTCGACCAACACCTTCCCATCGTGGAAGCTGGCCCATCCCTATCGCTTCATCGCGCACAACGGCGAAATCAACACCGTGCGCGGCAATGTGAACTGGATGAACGCGCGCCGCCGCACGCTGGAATCGCCGCTGCTGGGCGCCGACCTCGACAAGATGTGGCCGCTCATCCCGCACGGCCAGTCGGACACGGCCTGCCTGGACAATGCGCTCGAACTGCTGGTCGCGGGCGGCTATCCGCTGGCGCATGCGGTCATGATGCTGATCCCCGAAGCCTGGGCCGGCAATCCGCTGATGGACCCCAAGCGCAAGGCCTTCTACGAATATTTCGCCGCGTTGATGGAGCCGTGGGACGGCCCGGCCGCCATCGCCTTCACCGACGGCCGCCAGATCGGCGCGACGCTGGACCGCAACGGCCTGCGCCCGGCGCGCTTCATCGTCACCGACGATGACCATATCGTGCTGGCGTCCGAAAGCGGCGTGCTGCCGTTCAAGGAAGAGAATATCGTCCGCAAGTGGCGGTTGCAGCCGGGCAAGATGCTGCTCATCGACCTGGAGCAGGGCAGCATCATCGAGGATGAGGAAATCAAGGCCCAGCTGGCCGAAGCCCATCCCTACGAGGAATGGCTGACGCAGACCCAGTACAAGCTGGAAGAATTGCCGGAATATGTCGGCGAGGACCTGGTCCCCGCCCGAGCGAACGACGCGGCCGCCTTTCTCGATCGCCAGCAGGCCTTCGGCTATACCCAGGAAGACCTGCTGAAATTCCTGGAGCCGATGGCGCGCAATGCCGACGATCCGATCGGGTCGATGGGCACCGACACGCCGATCGCGGTGCTGTCGGGCCGTTCGCGCCTGCTCTACGATTATTTCAAGCAGAATTTCGCCCAGGTCACCAACCCGCCGATCGACCCGATCCGCGAGGAATTGGTGATGAGCCTGGTGTCGATGATCGGCCCGCGCCCGAACCTGCTTGGCCACCATGCCGGCACGCACAAGCGGCTGGAAACCGCGCAGCCGGTGCTGACCGACGCGGACCTTGCCAAGATTCGCGGCATCCACGAGTCCATGGACGGCGCGTTCCGGACCCAGACGATCGACATCACCTGGCCCGCCAGCGAAGGCACGGCCGGGCTGGAGCGCGCGCTGGACCGCATCTGCGGCCAGGCGACCGAGGCGGTCCTGGCGGACCAGAACATCCTCATCCTGTCGGACCGCACCGTGTCGCCCGAACGCATCGCGATGCCCGCAGCGCTCGCGACGGCAGCTGTGCATCACCACCTGATCCGCCAGGGCCTGCGGATGCAGACCGGCCTGGTGGTCGAGACCGGCGAGGCGCGGGAAGTGCATCATTTCTGCGTGCTGGCCGGCTATGGCGCGGAGGCGGTGAACCCCTATCTCGCCTTCGAGACGCTGGAGCAGATCCGGGTCAAGCAGAACCTGCCCCTCAAGCCCTATGAAGTGCAGAAGAACTATATCAAGGCTGTCGGCAAGGGCATATTGAAGGTCATGTCCAAGATGGGCATTTCGACCTATCAAAGCTATTGCGGCGCGCAGATCTTCGACGCCGTCGGCCTGAACAGCGCGTTCCTGGACCGCTATTTCACCGGCACCCAGACAACGATCGAGGGCATCGGCCTGGCCGAGGTTGCGGAGGAGACGGTAAGCCGTCACCGCGACGCCTATGGCGACAGCCCGGTCTATCGGAACATGCTGGATGTCGGCGGCGCCTATGCCTATCGCGTCCGGGGCGAGGAACATGCCTGGACGCCGCAGAGCGTCGCCAGCCTGCAACATGCGGTGCGGGGCAACAATCCCAAGGAATATGAAGCGTTCGCCGCGTCCATCAACGAACAGAATGAGCGGCTGCTGACCATTCGCGGCCTCATGGAGTTCCGCTTCGCCGACAAGGCCATTCCGATCGAGGAGGTCGAGCCGGCCAGCGAAATCGTGAAGCGTTTCGCCACCGGCGCGATGAGCTATGGATCGATCAGCTGGGAAGCGCACACGACGCTCGCCATCGCCATGAACCGGATCGGTGGCAAGTCGAACACGGGCGAGGGCGGTGAGGACCCGATCCGCTTCAAGCCCCTGGCCAACGGCGATTGCATGCGCTCGGCGATCAAGCAGGTCGCGTCGGGGCGCTTTGGCGTCACCAACGAATATCTGGTCAATGCCGACGACATCCAGATCAAGATGGCGCAGGGCGCAAAGCCGGGCGAAGGCGGCCAGCTGCCCGGAGACAAGGTCGACAAGACCATCGGCAAGACGCGTCATTCGACTCCGGGCGTCGGCCTGATCTCGCCGCCGCCGCACCATGACATCTATTCGATCGAGGATCTGGCGCAGCTGATCCACGACCTGAAGAACGTCAATCCGGGCGCGCGCATTTCGGTCAAGCTCGTCTCCGAAATCGGCGTCGGCACGGTCGCGGCGGGCGTTTCGAAGGCGCGCGCCGATCATGTCACCATTTCGGGCTATGAAGGCGGCACCGGCGCGTCTCCTCTGACCTCGCTGACCCACGCAGGCAGTCCCTGGGAGATCGGGCTTGCCGAAACCCAGCAGACGCTGCTGCTGAACGGCCTGCGCACGCGCATCGCCGTACAGGTGGACGGCGGCCTGCGCACCGGCCGCGACGTCGCGATCGGCGCGCTGCTGGGTGCGGACGAGTTCGGCTTTGCGACCGCGCCGCTGATCGCGGCGGGCTGCATCATGATGCGCAAGTGCCACCTCAACACCTGCCCGGTGGGCGTGGCGACGCAGGACCCGGTGCTGCGCAAGCGCTTCACCGGCCAGCCGGAACATGTCATCAACTATTTCTTCTTCGTCGCGGAAGAGCTGCGTGCCATCATGGCGCAGTTGGGCTTCCGCACCGTCGACGAGATGGTGGGCCGCGTCGACCGGCTCGACATGCGCAACGCGATCGATCATTGGAAGGCCAAGGGCGTGGACCTGTCCCGCCTGCTGCATCAGGTCGAACCGGACAAGGGCCTGACGCTGCGCAACACCGAAGGGCAGGATCATGGCCTGGATGCGGCCCTGGATCAGGATCTGATCAGGGCGGCGTCCGACGCGCTTGAAAAGCGCGAGCCGGTTCGCATCGAGCGCCCGATCCGCAACGTCAACCGCACCGTCGGCGCGATGCTGTCCGGTGAGGTGGCCCGTCGGTACGGCCATGCCGGCCTGCCCGACAACGCCATCCTGGTGAAGCTGACGGGCGTCGCGGGCCAGAGTTTCGGCGCGTTCCTGGCGCATGGCGTGACGCTGGACCTGACCGGCGACGCCAACGACTATGTCGGCAAGGGCCTGTCGGGTGGCCGCATCATCGTGCGTCCGCCGGAAGGGTCGCGGCGGGTTCCGACCGACAATATCATCGTCGGCAACACCGTGCTCTATGGCGCCATCGCGGGCGAAGCCTTCTTCCGCGGCGTCGCTGGCGAGCGCTTCGCCGTCCGCAACTCGGGCGCGATCGCGGTGGTCGAGGGCGTGGGCGACCATGGCTGCGAATATATGACCGGCGGCGTGGTCGTCGTGCTGGGCCAGACCGGTCGCAACTTCGCGGCCGGCATGTCGGGCGGCATCGCCTATGTCTATGATCCCGACGGCAGCTTCCGATCGAAGGTCAACGCGGCGATGGTCGATGTCGAGCCGGTGCCGGCGACGGCGTCCAATGACGATGGCCTGGGCCGTCCATTGCAGCGCGGCGTCGACGTGCAGGATTGGGGCATGGGCGACATGCTTCGCCATGACGCCGACCGTCTCCGCATCCTGCTGGAGCGGCACAAGCTGCATAGCGGATCGGAACGCGCGGCGGCCCTGCTGGCCGACTGGGACAACGCCCTGTCGCGGTTCGTGCGCGTCATGCCGAAGGATTATCGCCGGGCCTTGCAGAGCCTTGAGAATGAACGACTGGCCATAGCCCCTGTGGCGGCCGAGTAGCCGCGAGGGGGGCGGGACTTTTCGCCCCCTTTACCCCGGCAAGTCAGAGAAGTTTGGAGAAAGAGTTTGGGCAAGCCCACCGGTTTCCTCGAGGTCGAGCGCAAGGATCGCAGCTACACCGCGCCCGAGGAGCGTTTGAAGCACTGGAACGAGTTCATCGTACCGCTGACGAAAGAAGAAATTCGCGATCAGGCCGCGCGCTGCATGGCTTGCGGCATCCCCTTCTGTCACAATGGTTGTCCGGTGAACAACATCATCCCGGACTGGAACCATCTGGTCTATGAGGACGACTGGAAGACGGCGCTGGAAACGCTGCACAGCACCAACAACTTCCCGGAATTCACCGGCCGCGTCTGCCCCGCGCCCTGCGAGGCGAGCTGTACGCTGAACATCGTGGATACTCCCGTGACGATCAAGTCGATCGAATGCGAGATCGTCGATCGCGGCTGGCGCGAAGGCTGGATCGAGCCGCAGCTGCCCGGCCGCAAGACCGGCAAGCGCGTTGCCGTCGTCGGCTCTGGCCCCGCCGGCCTTGCCTGCGCGCAGCAGCTTGCCCGTGCCGGCCATACCGTGACGGTGTTCGAAAAGAATGACCGCGTCGGCGGCCTGCTTCGCTACGGCATTCCCGACTTCAAGATGGAAAAGCACCTCATCAACCGCCGCGCCCAGCAGATGGAAGCGGAAGGGGTGGAGTTCCGCACATCGACGGAGATCGGCGTCGCCATTTCGATGGACGCGCTGCGCAGCAATTTCGACGCGGTGGTGCTGGCCGGTGGCGCCGAACATCCGCGCACGCTGGACGTTCCGGGCAGCGAACTGGCCGGCGTGCGGCTGGCGATGGAATTCCTGACCCAGCAGAACAAGCGCAATGCGGGCGACGATGAACTGCGCGCCGCGCCGCGCGGCACCTTGTCGGCGAAGGGCAAACATGTCGTCGTCATCGGCGGCGGCGACACCGGGTCGGACTGCGTCGGCACGTCCAACCGGCAGGGCGCCGCGTCGGTGACCCAGCTGGAAATCATGCCCCGGCCTCCCGAGAAGGAAGACAAGGCGATGAGCTGGCCGCATTGGCCGCTGAAGCTCCGCACCTCGTCCTCCCATCTGGAAGGCTGCGAGCGCGACTGGGCCGTGACCACCAAGCGCGCCATCGGCAAGAATGGCCAGATCGAGGCGCTGGAATGCGTGCGCGTCGAATGGGTCGACGGCAAGATGCAGGAAATCCCCGGCAGCGAATTCGAACTGAAGGCCGATCTGGTCCTGCTGGCGATGGGTTTCGTCGGCCCGCGCAAGGCCGGCATGGTCGAACAGTCGGGCGTCGAGCTGGACCCGCGCGGCAATGTGAAGGCCAGCATGACCGACTATGCGACCAGCCAGCCGGACGTCTTCGCCTGCGGCGACATGCGCCGGGGCCAGTCGCTCGTTGTCTGGGCCATTCGCGAAGGTCGCCAGTGCGCCCGCGCGGTCGACCTGCATCTGACCGGGGCCAGCAATCTGCCCCGCTGAACGGCTGGGCACATTGCTGACATGCGCGGCGCCATGGCCCATGGTCGGGGCGCCGGCTGCTCAGGCGCGGGCAGCGATCACGCGCCGAAGGCGGTGTCCCGGCGACCCCATCAGGCTTGGCCGCCCTGACGGCGTCCCCGCCCGGCCATTCAGCGACGCGATTTAACATAAGATATATTATCGATCTATTTCGGTGTAAGCGCCGGATAGAAATGACACCCCTCTGCTAGATAGAAATGACACCCTGAGGCGTCCTTAGCA
>NZ_JBANRK010000019.1:0-58308 GCF_037860795.1 Sphingobium mellinum
CCTTCGCCAGATGCACGCCGTCGAAGGTCCGGAGAAACCTTAGCGTATATCTGGGTCCGTTCTATGTACCGACCCCAAAGAGGGGTCAATTCCGCTTATGTGATAAGTGCAATTATCATATGTCCATTTTCGGACAGTCCATGAGCGAGAAACCAACGGCTGACTTTGGTTTCTCATTCTGGCATGTCCCGACCGATGGAAAAGCACGATACCCCCGAACTGGCGCGGACGATGCTGCTGCTCGGCCGCCTCGACGGACGGCTGCAGAACAGCCCAGCCACAGACATTTTCCTGGCGCGGGCCCGGCTTGACGGCGCCGTGGCGCTTGCAGGGCTAGCCGGTGTCCCGATCGAGGTGCGAGACCTACACGACTGGATAGCAGGGCGTGGCCCCCCTCCCCGCGCCTCTGAGGGCCTGAACGACCCCATCTCGGTGTCGGCCGTCTTCCACCTCGCCATCAGCCGCGATGAAGATACCCGCGACCCGGTCCTGCGCGCCACGCTCAATGTGCTGCGCTCCGTATTGGATGATCGCGCCGAGGCCGAAGCGTACGGGAGCGACGACCTTGCCTACTTCGGGCCGATGTGGCGCACGGTCCGCGATGCCGTCGATCTTCCATTCGCGCGCGCCGATCTGCTCGCCATTGCCCAACGGGTGTTTGAGCTGGTCGCGCTAACCGAACCGTCCTCCGGTGATGGGTCCGAGGTCGTCGCCATTGATGGTCGATCGCTCGATCTCCCACCTCGTGCCCGTGATCGCAATTGGCTGATTGCCGCCGCCCTGCCCCGCATGCTTCACCGCGCGGGCATGACGATGCGGGTCATCCCCTCCCTGGTGCTGCTGCCAAAATTCCTGCCGCCCTCCCCCGTGGCCCTCGCAGACGTGCTGGAACGCGCTCTTCGCAAGGCAATCCATGCTGGTCTTCGTGATCTCGACTGGATCGAACGAGAGGAGGCAAGCATCCGGACCGGGACACAGGCGACCAAGCGCAGCCGAGCTCCGCTCCTGTCCCGCTTGCAGATCGCCTATCCCGGTCTTCAACCCAAGGCCGTCGCGCGGCTGCTCAGCGTTTCGCCGCAAGGTGCTCGGAAGCTTCTGACCGCAAGCAGCCGCTAGTCACAACCAGTGAAGGTCCAATATCTCCCGGACCGCCTTCTCCGCGTCCTCACGGGTCGCGCCGCTCTTGTGCAAGAGTGTCAGTCGGACTCCCTTACGATCGGCACCATCGATCCGCATGACGGGCTTTCCGTCGGCATTCGACACGGTTTGAGGCTTTCCTGACTTCTTGGGGGATCCTGACCTCTTGGGGGGGTCTGCGGCCACAGTCAGCAATCTGATGGTTTCAACCACGGTGAGAACTTTCGCACTATCCCTCTGCTGCCCGGCGAGGCGCTTGGCCTCCGCAAAGGCGAGCGCGCGCTTCTCGTCTGGTTTCAGCAACGCCTTCAGGGCGATCACATTGCGGATACCCAGTTCCTGCGGTTCCGGGAACGCCACGAGAAGCGCGTCAGGAATTCGCGCCAGATCGAGATAGCGGCTGAGCCAGCTCTCGGTCACCTTGAGCCGCTCGGCCATAGTCCGCTGCCGGCCATCATAATAGGTATCGAGGGCACGCAGATAGTCTTTCGCCCGCTCCAAATCGGTCAGGTCGTCACGGGCACGGTTTTCCAGGTCCGCGAGCCGAAACGCCTCTTCGTCGCCGATCTCGCGGACGTCGATGAGGAATTTGAACTCTGGATAATTGTGCGCCCGAAGCCAGGTTATCGACCAATGCCGACGTGCCCCGCAGATTACCTCGAAATCGAAATCCGGATCTCCGGAGACACGCCGGACGATCGCCGGCATCTCCTGCTTGCCCTGCGCCTTGATGCTCTCGATCAGATCTTCGCAGCGCTGCTCGTTCAATAGCGCATAATCGCGATTATGGCCCGCCCACATTCTGCATCGTGCGGGGTCGACAAGCTCGTGCGTCCTGGTCTGGACGGCCCCGGACGCGAGCTCCGCGATTCTGTTCGACCGTCCCGTGAGAACGTTGGTTGCGATGCCAGATCGGCGTGGTGCGGCCTCGCTCGTAAGGTCAATTCCGGCGGTCAGATCGGCCGCAAATCCGCTGTTCTTCTTGCTCATGCGAGCCTCCTACCCGTCGAAATTGCACGCGTGCAATTTCGCATTTTCATGCCAGTGCCTCCTGGCGCAAACGCTTCTGATGGCTTGGCCACATTGACCGGATATCCACTTCAATTTCAGCGTTCACACCGTCCAGATAAGCGAGGCAGCGATTGCGCACCGACGAGCTCGTGGCAGGACCGTCCAGCTCATACACCGTCATCAACCTCGCGGTCGCATTGTCTATTTCAGCGGAGTCTTTCAGCGGTGTCCGAAGCATCGCATGACCGAACAGCGTCCGCATCAAGTTCAGCAGTTCTTTCTGCATCGACTTGTTCTCGTCGACCTTCGAAGCGACGAACCGGAGGAACTGCAATTCCGGCGCGAGGTCCCGCTCCGCTAGCTGCTCGATCGTCTCATCAAGCATCGAAAGGAACGCGGCCGTGGACGAGAAATCCATCACCGTCGGCGGCACGGGTACAACGAGCGCGTTCGCGGCTCTCAGCACTGAAAGCGAGATCGCGCCGAGTGCCGGGGGCGGATCCATCACGATGACGTCAAAGCGATCGGCGATGCTATTGATCCCTTCGCGCAAGCGGTCCAGCAACGCTCCGCTTTCCCGCGCCATTCGCGCCGCCAGCTCATACTCCGACTGGAACAGTCGAAGGTTCGCCGGGATCAACTCGAGGCCGTCAAAATGGGTCTTCCGCAAAGCGTAGTCGAGCGAGGATCGTTCGCCCTCCCTCAAGAACGGATAGAGCGTATCATCCTCATCCAGATCGAGGTCAGGCACGTAGCCGAAAAGCGTCGTCGCCGAGGCCTGGCTATCGCAATCAACCAGTGCCACCCGATAGCCGCGAATGGCGAGATATTGAGCAAGGTGAACGGCCACGGTCGATTTGCCAACGCCCCCCTTGAAGTTTTGGACGGCTACGACGCAGCAGGGATCTTCCGGGCTACGATAAGGCCTCGTTCCAAAGACACCGCGCATGTCGTTTAGCTGTGCCAGCGTGTATCTTTCGCGGCGATTATTATCAGTCCGCGCGGGCTCCGGAAGCCGTCCGTCCTTCTCGGCATCGCGAATCGCCGCTGCGGTTCGTCCAACGAGCTCAGCCGCCTTTGTGATCGTGAAGGTCGGCTCGCGGCGATCGTCGGCACGGGCGCTTCTGGCGGAATCACGGAGTTTTTCGAGAACCGACGCTGTCCGGTTCGCGAGGGTCGCCACCGACACCAATCGCTCGGCGCCCTCTATTGCTAGTTCGTTCGACACATGCCCGCCTTTCGAAATCTGGGCCACGGTACACGCACTTGCGCTTTTTGGTCAATATTTTCGGATATTTCGAAAGTCAGGGTATCGTTCCGGAGAGTTCGGAGCCGTTCGCGGAGCTATCCTGACTCGATGGGGGATCAAGAAATTGCACGCGTGCAATTTTTAGCTCGCCCTGCCCCTTCGGGTCACCCAACCCTCGCAAAATCCGGTCCAAGCGGAGATCAATTTTGCGCCCCGCACCTTTTCCAATCTCTCGCCCATATGGTCACGAAAACCAGAAGCGATCAGATCGATATCCCAGCCCCCCCCATGCTGGCGACCGATCGCAACCAGGTCGTCATGCCCAAATCGGATCGACCCGGTGGGAAACATCTGCTCGTCCGCCTTACGCTTGGCGATAGCCTTTAGGGGCGCGGCAACGCTCCCCTGCCCTACCGTCAAGGTCTCGACCGTGCCGTCGCGCCGTTGCTTTCGCCCGCTCGAATGCCGATCGAGCTCGTCTACGGTCTCGATGACCTCCGGCGCGCCCTTCGGCTCGAACCTAAACTCGATCTCCGCGACGGTTCGGCCCTGCCGTATTTCCCGCCACTCAACACGGAAATGCGCGAGCTGGTCGATCTCGGCCTTCGCCTTCTCAAGGACCTTGCGCCGCAACTGCGCGAAATCGGTGTAAACTTCCGGTGGAATACCGAGGGCTGCACGCAGTGCTGCCATGTCCCCTTTCCAAGTCGCCTGTCTGCGATGCAAGCGCAGTGCACCAAGCTCGTAGAGCTTCAACGCATAGTTTGAACGGAACCCCAGGACCGCTTGCCGGTTCAGCACGGCATAGGTCTCCGAAGCCTGAATCATCTTGCGCGCGTCGGGCGTGAATTCCCACTCTATCCAGCCGGCTTCGCCGCCATCCTCCTCCGTCTCCTCCCGAGAGCGGGAGATCAGCGAGAACAGCAACGTGGCCTTCTTCCCGCGCCACGATCGATCATCGACCGCGAACAGCGTCCGATGCAGTTCCTGAAGCATGTCTGTGATGCGCTCATTGCCTTTGTGGCCACGGCGAATGTCGGCTTTGCGCATTCGGTGCGGCTTGTCTTCCCAAGCATCACCTCCGGCCGTTAAAATCATGAGCGCCAGCAGCCGGGATGCCGTCAGACTCAGGGACTCGCCCTTGACGAACTTAACTTCAATTATGTTACCCGGCTTTGCGAACTCATCGCCGCCTTTGGCCCGCAAAGCAGCCGCAACGCGCATTGCGCGACCGGGCGTTGCTTCCTCCGTCGCATCTTCAACTGCGTCTGTTATTTGGCCAGCATCCGTTTCCATGCCATATATTCAATCGAAACTGAGTCTTCGGAGCATGTTTGCTGCCTGACCTGACCTCATCCGTCAAGTCAGGTCAGGATAGAATCCCTTCTCACCACCCCCAAGCGGTCAGGATAGAATCACGGTGATCGACACCGAAATGCCAGCAGTTTCGCCGAGTCGCGTTTTACGTAGGGAGCGGTCGATCAACTTGCTTTCCGCGCGCATTTTTGCTCCTAATTCGACATCAAATCGGCTTGGCGAGGAGTTGAAACGGCGCGGTCCCCAAGAGGTCAGGATTGCCCCATCGGGTCAGGAATGATCCCCCAAGAGGGCAGGCTACAGCCCCCGATCGGTCAGCCAAACTCCCCCGGCAGGTCAGGTAAAACCGTCTATCACATTGTAAAAGCGTCGCTTTTGTGGACCTGAATTAGAATCTTTTGAATCACGAATCCTTCCGCTGCGGGGCAGCGGCGTTTTTATAGAATGATTCTTTGAACATCATCGCCCGATTCGCGATCGTCGATGACGACCATCGCTGGACAGTTGAACCCGACCAACGCTGAACGAGGGAAGGGGCATAGACTGGCGAGTACACTGGGCACGGGCTCACAAGGGACGCTTCGTTCAAAGCCGCGTTAACAGACCCTAGGACGCGGAAAGAGAGAAGTCCGACAGAATCATGCCGCAGCCTCTACGAAAATTAAATGGTTCTATACAGATCGCGTAGAATGCCATAAATCTCCTACATATGGATCCCCGTCGTAATCCCTTCGCGCCAGGTGCAGGCAGCCGTCCCCCAGAACTTGCGGGCCGAGAAACCGTCCTGGAAGCTGTTTCCATTGCCCTCGATCGCATCCGCAATGGACGCCACGCCCAAAGCAGTATCCTGATGGGGTTGCGGGGTGTCGGCAAAACAGTCCTGTTGAACGAGATGCGCCGGGCAGCGGAAGGCGAGGGCATTCAATGCGTGCCTATCGAGGCACCCGAAGGGCAATCCCTGCCTGCCATGCTCGTGCCAGCCCTTCGCACTGCCCTGCTCAAACTCGATCGAGGACAGGCGGCGATGACCGTCGCAAAACGAGGGTTGGGTGCTCTCGCTCGTTTCGTGAAAGCCTTCAAACTCAGCTACGGCGAACTTGAGGCCTCACTTGATCTGGGCGAGATAGGCGTTGCAGATAATGGCGATCTCGAATCCGACCTTATCGATCTCATCGATTTAGTCGGAGCTGCCGCCGCAGAGCGCAACACCGCGGTCGTTCTGTTCATTGACGAACTGCAATATGTACAGGAGCGCGAACTCGCTGCTCTCATCACCGCGCTGCATCGCGCTCGACAGAACGAACGGCCAATCACGTTGGTAGCTGCCGGCCTACCGCAACTGGCAGGACAGATGGGGAAGGCCAAATCTTACGCCGAGCGGCTCTTTCTTTTTACCAGCATTGGCCCGCTCGATGATGACGCAGCAACAGCCGCGATCGTACATCCGATAGAGTTTGAAGAGTGCGGCATCGAGCCAGATGCGGTGGCAAAAATATTGTCAGTGACGCAGGGCTATCCCTATTTCCTCCAGGAATGGGGTAAGCAGTGCTGGGAAGCTGCCGATACCTGCCCGATCACTGCCCACGACGTCGACCTTGCATACCCCACCGCCATCGCAGCTCTTGATGAAAGCTTCTTCCGGGTCCGGTTTGATCGTCTCACTCCATCAGAGAAGCGTTACCTGCGAGCCATGGCAGATCTGGGGGAGGGGCCTTACAGTTCAACAGCCGTTGCCGATCATTTGGGGCGCAAACCCTCCTCGTTCGGCCCTGTGCGCGCGTCACTGGTGGCCAAGGGTATGATCTACACGCCTGGCTACGGGCAAACCGCATTCACCGTGCCACTATTCGATGCGTTTATGCGCCGGATCATGCCTGCGGCGGAGGGCGCGGCAGTCTGACATAGGCGGTGGCAGCCAGCGGCTGCCTGTGGCCCAATCTCGCAGACGGCATAGGCAGATGCGAAAAGACGAGATGACGTTTCAACAAGTTCAGCCGGACTAACCTTGGTTGCTCGACCAAAAAATTCCTGTTTCAAATGGGGATGTGGTCGCGGCGCCGCCTATGCGATCAAGAGAATAACCGCCCTTGTGGGCTACGGCTTCCACAGGTGGACCCTCCGTTTTTTCTCTTGATCGCGTCGATCCCGCTTCCTGTTCGTCCCCATCAGGAATTATCCTGATCGAGTGGAGTTAGCCAAATGCAGAACATTGCTGAATTTCGCATCATCGGTCGCATCGGAAAAATTGCCGAGCTCGACAAGGTCACCAAGGTTTCTGTCGCCGCAAATTACAATCGGCAGGACAATGGCGAATGGATCACCGACACACATTGGAATGAAGTGACGCTGTTTGGCCGGTTGATCGAACGCGCTGCAAAGGCCGAGAAGGGTGACATGGTCCATATCGCCGGGCGGGTCCGCCAGAACTCGTATGATGCCCCAGAGGGCAAACGATACACCGTCGAACTGATTGCTGACGGCTTCGCAGTACTTGCCAAGGCCAATGACGCAGATCTGGCCCACCGGTGAGAATGCTGGGGGCCGCCGTGCGCGGCTCCCAGCAGCCCGTCCTCGGTCGGGTGGAAGGTGGTCGCGGTGGCCAGAGGACTCCTGATCCGCTCCGCTCCACATTTCAGCGTGGAAGGTGGTCGGTTAAGCCGATTGAGAGCGATAAGCCATTGAAGGGTAGGCGCAGTTTGGCTTTTCTGCATTTGGACCGGTTCTAGCAGCGCAACTGCGTAGCCGTCCAGAAGTGGAGCAAGTCGGGAGGCGCTAGGTGAGTGGGATCGCTCAAGCCGGTCTTATCTTCCTTGTCCTCATCGTGCTGATGATCCTCAGCGCGCGAGACAGGGGAGCAGAGCCACGCATCCGCAATGAGGATGAAGAGACGTGGTGGTTCGCTCGACGCTCGTGGTGGGATGAACGGCGGTGAAAACGATCGCGGTGAACATCGAGAAGGGTGGGGCGGGGAAGACCACAATCGCCTGCCACCTTGCGTGGCACCTCGCTGACGCCGGACATCGGGTTCTCGTGCTGGATCTCGACCGCCAACGCAACGCTTCCGCTGCATTGCGCGATTTCGAGCCCTTAGGTTCGTGCAAGCAACTCTTTGACGCCGGCTTTACCGCTCCGGTGGGGTGCCGTCGCGGAATCTACTCCAATGATCTGACAGGCGAGTATGATGCGGATTTCGGAAAGGCGCTGAGTAGCTTCCGAGCGAACTTTCCGGCGCTGACTGATGCTTATGACTATTGCGTGATCGACACGCCTCCTGCCTGGAGCTGGATTAACTTCGCGGCGCTGATGGTATGTGATGACCTGATCGTGCCAGTCGAGTTGGGGCCTTTCGGACCTGACTCGACCAAGCAACTCTCCAATTCGATCCAGACGGTCAACCAGCGGGGGCGGCGTACCCCAATCCGGATCGCGGGCCTGATCGCAAACCGGGTGAAGGCTAATGATCGAAACCAAATCGCGATGCTTGCGGACTTGAAGGCCAAGATTGGTCGCAACCTTTTTTCGACCCATCTCCCCGACCGTTCGCATTACAGCCAAGCTGTTCAGGCGGGCGTTCCGGTGTGGAGGTTTGATAAGGACGTGCGGTCGTCACTTCCCCCTATGCGTGCATTTCTGGAAGAAGCGATGGAGAGGATCGCGGCCTGATGGACTTTGGCGATTTCGATATCTTCGCGGCGAAGGATGAGGTTGCCCAACAGGGGAGGGTGCTGACCCTCGACCCCGCGGACGTATATCCTGATCCAGAGAACGTACGCCGCGCGATCAACCCAAGCGAAATCGACGCATTGGCTGAGACGATCAGCGCGCGGGGGCAGTTACAACCCATCATCGTGGCACCCCCCGGTGATGACGGCCGCTACATGATCCAGTTTGGAGAGCGGCGGTGGCGAGCCTGCCACAAGCTTGGTCGCAAAGTCAGCGTTATCGTCCGCGAGGTATCCGATCCCGTTCAGGTGCGTATCGACCAGTTCATTGAGAACGATCAACGCGAAGAGCTTTCTGTTCGAGACATGATTGCGTTTATTGCAGGGCAGGTCGCTGCCGGGACGAGCATAGCGGATCTAGCCCGCGCCACGGGTCGAGATCGTGCGCGACTATCACGGTTGCATGGCTTGGCATCCGCACCGGACTTCATCGCTGCCAGACTGGATGACCTGCCTGTTCGTGGTGCGGTCGCTTTGATGAAAGCGGCCCTGCATGATGCGGCAGGCGTACGCATCTTCCTCGACGATGCGCCTCTTGGTTCGTTGACGGTAGCTGCCTGCGAGGCTTTTTCGCGCTCCGTGACACCGCAGTCGGATGAGAGCGTGGAGAATGGACGTGCCCGTCCATCGCCGCCCGCTGATGAGCCTGTCGCTCCGTCGCCCACGCACCATCAACCGTCGGAGTCAGTAATCCCGGCTGATAATAAAGTCTGCGGTGAACGGTTCATTGATATCGACGGACGGATGGCGCGCTTGCTAGAGGCAGTGGTGCAATTCGAGGGCGAGTCAAAGGTGCGTACGGTCCAATTTGACAGTTAACCGAGCACAGCATTCTTTTCCGCGTTTTCCAATCATCATGGAGTGATAGGAGGCTGTGGCCCGAGCCACAGATTCGAATGATATTTTGTGGAGGTTGTTTAGGGCAGGATAGGGGTTGTGGTTGCCATTGTCTTACATTAGCCTCGCAGATGAGGACGATGATGGCAACCGCACCAACCTCCACCGAAGGCAAGACGAGCATGACGGTCCGCCTGGATCGGGCCACGCTCGACGCTTTCGACGCCCTTGCCGAGGGAAGGGGAGGGCGCAGCGCGCTCCTTCGATCCTTGTTGGATCAGGCGATGCGGCAGGCCGGCGACGCGCCGAAGGTGCAGGCCCGAGCGGAGCCGGCGACCAATCGCGTTTCCTTTCGTGTCACTGATGCCGAGTTGACTGTTCTGGATGCCCGCGCGGCCGAGCGGGGAACCGACAGGGCAGGGTGGGTGAAGGCACTGCTGCGCCGCCACATTGGCTTGAAGGGAAATGTGGACGATGGCCTTCGCGAAAGCCTTGGTCCTGTTCGGATGCAATTGCAGCGCATCGGCCGCAATCTCAACCAGGCCATGAGGGCGGGTAATGCGGCGATGATGGCCGACAGCGGCTTGCAGATCGAACGCGAGCTTCGCCGCATCACGGAGATGCGTCAGGACATCAATGAGCAGATTGCCGCGCTGGGCGAAGCGTTGCGCGGCGATCTTTCTTATTGGGAGGTCGCCGACTGATGGCCTTCGGTGAGCGCGAGGATGAATTGTGGGGCGTGCTGAAGCCGACGTTTCGGCCGCGCGTGTCCGGCGACCCCAATATCAAATATGCCAAGCATCTCCTGAACCAGACCGGCCCGTTCAAGCCGGCGGCGCATGCCGGGCCGCCCTACGCGGATGCTCGTGCCGTCCTGGCCCGCGTGGTGCGCAAGGCGCCGGAAGTTCTGGTGAAAGTCACGGGACGTAAGAAGGGCGCGGACCATCTGGGCGCCCATCTGAACTATATCGGCCGCAATGGTGAGATTCCGATCGAGACCCGCGACGGTGAAATCATTACCGAAAAGGGCGAGGTCCAGCAGATCGCGCAGGAGTGGTCCGATCCGCTCTACTGGCGGCAGCGTGCGACCGTGTCCGCTGTCTCAATGGTGTTTTCGATGCCGGAGGGGACGAACCCGGAGACGGTGCGGCAGGCCGTGCGGGAGACGGCCGAGCGGATGCTCGGCGAGAATCATGATTATCTGATGGCGCTGCACACCGATACGCCCAGGCCCCATGTGCATCTGACGATCCAAGCCGAGGGGCTGGACGGTGAGCGTTTCGATCCCCGGCGTGAAGATCTGTTCAATTTCCGGGAGGCGTTTGCCGATGCCCTACGCTGCCGGGGCGTGGAGTGCGAGGCGACGCCGCGCTGGACGCGCGGGCAGGGCAGGGCAGGCACGAGCATGGCTCTTGCACAGATGCGGGAGAAAATCCGGCAGGGTGCGTCACGGCAGCCCACCGAGGCCGATTTGCGTCAGGCGCGCGAGGCGATGGCCATCGCGAGCGGCAAAGCGGAATCTCCGCGCTTTGTCGCTCGCGCGAAGGAGCGTTGGGAAATCACCCGCCAGCAGTATGAAAAGGCCGCGGATGGTTTCGATCGAACTGGCGATCCGCGCGACCAGGCTCTTGCGCGCGAGCTGCGTGCGTTCCTGAAAGATCGACCGACTATTGAAACCGTGCCTGATCGTGTACTGAAGGATGCAGTGGAGCGTCTGCGCAATTTGCGAGACCAGCAACGCGAAGGGCAGGGGAAATCAAAACCTTTCAATCGAGCCCCGCCTGATCGAATGAGATAGGCGCCTAACTGTACCGGCGGTTCTCGGCGCCCTAGCTGTAATTGCGCTGATCGATTATTTCTACGACGCGGCGATGCAAAACGTCTCGCGGAGCCGAAGCGTCGTGGGACCACGGGCAGAAGCGCTCGCTGCGGAGTGGCCGGAATATGTGATCAGCCATTCCAACCCGCTCACGTTTCTCGCCCGGAAGATGCCACGCACTTTCTTCAGCGTCTGAGCCATCGAAGCGCTCGAGCGCGGCGCGCGGGAAGGTGCCTAATGATCGGAGTTTGAATGGACGAAGTTGCACCGGATGCTCTCCCCACAGGATCCTCGCGCACGCGGGATTATTTTGCCGAGATGTATGTCGCCGGCGTACTGGCCGACGCCGGCTGGGACATTTATTTCCCGCGGCGCGACAAGGGCTTCGACATGATAGTGAGCCGCCCTAGCGAGGGTACGACGATCGTGCGGCCGGTGCAGGTCAAAGGCAAATATGCCAGCGACGCGAAGACCGACAAAGCGAGCTATGGGTACGTCGGAGGTCTCACTGCGTTCCACGACGACATGATCCTCGCCATCCCCTATTTCACGTCGCAGAGCGCTTCGGCACCCACGCTCATCGCCTGGATGGCGCGATCGGAGATTCGGCCGCACGCGCGGGGCTGGAAATGTGAACCAGCCCGATTTGTCGATGGTGTGCCGGAACCGCGTCCCGGCTTCGCCATGTACTTTGGCGAGCCTGGGCTCATGCGTTTCGCAGCAAGCGTTGGAATTTCCATAGTCTAACGGCACCTGTGGCACGACTATCCGATGGCCGTCGCCCCGACACCGCCGGGCTGCTAAACTCTTTTCTAAACCCGTAGGAATCCGCACTTGTCCCTTCGCTTCTCCGAACAAGGTCCACTCTTTCCCGCCGCGCTGATCGACGCGGTGCTGTCGGGCGATGCCGTTTTTCTGTGCGGAACCGGCATCAGCGCGCCGCAACTGCCGACCTTCAAGCAGCTCGTTGACAGCGTCTCGGAAGCGCTCGGTGTTCCGATCAATGCGTCCGAACAGCTAGCCTATGACAGCAACCGTTTCGAAGAAGTCCTCGGCTCTCTATCGCGTCGCCTCGCTGAGCCATCGCATATGGTCCGAGCCGCGGCGGCGGCGCTCTCCGTGCCCGCCGATCCGCGCCTCGATCAGCACAAAACCGTTCTTCGCCTGTCGCGCGACCTCGCCAATCGCGTGCTGATCGTCACGACCAACTTCGACACGCTTCTCGAACGCGGAATGGCCGCTCTCGAGCCAGCAGCGGATATCGTCGGGGAGAGCTTTGCGGGTCAGGCTCTTCCGGCGCCGGGCAGCGCCACCTTTTCTGGCATCATCCATCTGCATGGCCGCCTGGAGGATGCGCCCTTCGCGCTCGACGCTACTCCGCTTGTGCTGACGAGCGCCGATTACGGCGACGCGTACATGCGATCGGGATGGGCCTCGCGCTTTCTCTTCGACCTGGCGCGCTGCAAGACCATCGTACTTTTGGGCTACAGTGCCGGCGATGCTCCCGTGCGCTATTTTCTCAATGTGCTCGAAGCGGATCGTACCCGGTTTCCCGATCTCCGGTCGGTCTATGCGTTCGACTCCTACGAGCATGACCCGGTCGAAGCCGAAAAGCCGTGGGGCACCGTGGCGGTCACGCCGATCGCTTATTCCAAGGTCAATCCGGACACCCATGCGCACGACCATTCGCCCTTGTGGCGGGATCTTGCCCTACTCGCGGATCTCGTGGAGCGTCCCAAGGCGAACCGGGACGCTCGGCTGCGCGCGATCCTCTCCCAGCCTTCGAGCAATCTGACGGATCCGATGCTCGCGGAGTTGCGCTGGCTCGTCTCCGGAGGCGCCGATCCCTGGCCGACGGCCGTAGACACGATCGAAGATCCGCGCTGGTTCACCATCTTTCAGGAAAATGACCTTTGGGCGGCTCAGCACGCGCAATGGGTCGTTCCGGCCTGGATCGCTCGCAACTTCACCGATCGCGCTCGCTTCCTGACCGCAGTGGAGTGGCAGGAGCGGCTCGGAAGGCCTTTCACCGAACGGCTCTCAAACCGCCTCCAGGCAGGTGGCGCTTTGGCACCGGGCTGGCGAAAGGCCTGGCGTCAACTGACCTACGCGGCTCCGGCACGGCCCGACGCTTTTGAGGGCCACGTCTATTCGCTGAAGGCCAAGCTCGAATCCGGCCTGGTTCTCGAAGAGGATGTGCGCCGCGCCGTTTCGATGCTGACGCCAGTGCTAAGCCTTCGACGGCCCTTTCGCGGTTTCGAAGATGACGAGGGCGACGGGGATGTCGATGCCGCTGCCGATCCACGCCGGCTCGGCGATCTCGCCCGCGTGGAATTCGGCCGGGACGATCGCGACGGCGTGAACGAGTTGGTGGAAACGCTCGCGGCGTTAGACGGCGAAGCCCGGCGTATTCTGCGAACCGCCAGCACCGCCTTGCTGGCGGCCGTGGAGCAGGCCGTCGATCTCGACCTGGTCCATGGCGATATCGACGACAGCGATTTCGCGGTTCCGTCGGTCGAGGAACATCCGCAGAATGAGTTTCACGGTGGCGTGCTTCCGCTTGTGCGCGTCATCGTTGCCGCTTTCACCAAGGTGGCTGCCGAAGACCGAGAGGCAGCAAGGCATATTGCGGCCCTCTGGTCCGCCATCCCTGGCCGGATCGGTACGCGGCTCATGCTCCACGCGATGCGAGACAAAGGGGCATTCGAAGCCGATGAGGCGATGGGGTTCCTGAATGGTCTCGAGGAGACCCGCTTCTGGAACATCCGCCGTGAGATCGCGATGCTTCTGGTGGATCGAGCGGCCGAAGCAGAGCCCGCGCTCGTCGGCGCGATCGAGCAGCGCATCCTCGAGACCGGCGACGCCTTCTTCTCGCGCTACACGATTGCCGAAGGCCAACCCGATTGGCGAGCCCATGCGCGGGACAATGAGGTGTGGCTTCGTCTGTCGCAGCTCGATGCAGCCGGCGTCTTATCGGAGGCCGGGAAGACAGAGCTCGCCGCGATCAAGGTTCGCCGGCCGCATCTGGATCGCGGCCTGGAGGATCGAGACTTCTTCTCGTCTTACACGGGCGGCGTCCGCCAAGTTGTTGGCGACATCGCACCTATCACGAGCGCTGCGCCCGATGATCGGCTGAGCGTCGTGCAGGAACTGGCAATGAGCCCGGACATCGAGAAGCAGCATGGGTGGAGCACCTATTGCCGCACGGACCCGAAAGGTGCGTTCGACACTCTTGCCGCTGCCCCGCTGACACCCGTCAATCTTGCGCTATGGGACACGCTCATTTCGTCGCTTAGCTTTGGCGATGAGTCCACCAAGGCGCTCCGCGAGGACATCGCGGTCGAGATCTTGGAGACGCTGACCGGGCTGACCGATGAGGCGCTCAAGTCGGTCGCGAACGCACTGGTCGACTTATTTCTCTTCGGGCCGCGCCTGCGGCTAACCGGCCGAGAGGATTGGTATGATCGTCTCTGGGCCTGCCTGCGGCTTGATGAGCGCGAAGTTGCCGCAGACACCGACCTCGCGGATGCTGCTCTGAACAACGCTGCCGGCAGGTTCGCGAGGGTTCTCCTCCAGGAGCATGAAGCAAGCCGCGCGGCTGAGGACGACAATAGGGAACGGCAACGTGCGCGTCTCGCAGTTGTCGGTGCCGATGCCGGCCGCGCCGGCACTTATGTCCGCGCTACGTTCGTCCAGCATATCGCCTTCCTGCTAACGGCAGACGAAGCGCTTGTGACCAATATTCTGACGCCGCGGCTAGATGGAGACGGGGAGGGGCCGGCATTACGTGCCGTCCTCATCCGGTACGGTGCTATTACGCCCGAACTCACCCGGGCAATACCCGAGGTCATCCTCAAAGGCGTTCGAGAAGCTCGTCCGGGTATTGGAGGCGCACAACCCGTTGCAGCCGCCATCCTGCGACCAGCCTTGGCCGAGCTATGCGGCGACATGGATCCACAATGGGGCATCACGGCAGCCCAAGTGTGTGAGGTCCTTCGAGAGGTGGCCGGCGAGATCCGGAAGGCTGCGTTGGACGTCCTGGTCCGTTGGATGCATAACGATGAAGCCAGCGTCGAGCAGGCCTGGGCCATAATGGTCCAGCCCTTCCTTGAGCAGCTCTGGCCCAAGGAACGCCGCTTCGTCGATGAAGCGAACAACATCCATCTGGCGGAACTGGCGGTGGGCGCAGGAGCGCAATTTCCCGCAGCGCTCGCCGTGGTACGCCCGTACATCGCACCATATTCCGGACGGCCGGGCAGCGTCCATAGCATCAAGTCCAGTACGGCGCCGGCCAATTTCCCGCGACAGACCCTCGAACTGCTGTGGATGCTCTTCGGTTCGACCGGGCCAACCAGCTATGACACCGCGGCACTGCTCGACAGCTTAGTCGCGGCGGATGCCGACATTGAGGTCGATCGGCGTCTTCAATCGCTGGGGCAGCGCTCCGAACGCTATTGAGCCATGCCGCTCTCGTTCGGAGCGTCCGCCGGCGGCTCCGGCGCAGTTTCACCAATATCCAGGGGCTAGAAGATACCGGCGGACCTTCGCCTAGCCCTATGGGTAAATGACGTTGACGCTTTCACCTTTTCTGGCCCGGGTCTCCCAGATCGCCATCGGTTCGACATCAGGAAGATTGCGATGTAGCGCTTCCATCAACGCGGGCCATAAGGGCTGATCTTCTGCTGCTACCACAACCCGTTCGTCATCGATACCAATAGCAGCAACAAGCAACGAAGATGCGCGATGTGGGACCAGAGCAACAGTAATCTGGCTGATTGTGGACCAGGGAGCAATCCACTGAAGTAGGCCATCATCCAGGCCAATGCCCTGATCGTTTGCGCTGATGATCTCCACCGGACTAGATCCATCTGAAGGAATATTACTCATCTGTTCGCCTCGTCTTGAAGAAGGCCACAACCCTCAGCGGCCGCTTGGCGATCGCTGACGTTGCAGGATCTGACTCTGTTGCATTGAGCGGACACGCTCATCCTGCTGCTGTCGGATCTGTACACCAGCGATGCGTTCGCCGCGCTCGATCCTGCCAGCCACTTCTTCCTTGCGCTGGTCGACAAAGGCCTTTTGCCGCTGTCCATCCTGGGGGAAGCGATTGGCGGCGATCGACATTGCGTGGGCAACGTGGCTCTGAGCGCGGCGCAGTTCCGGGTCTTTGGCATTTTCGGTATGGGACTGGCGACGGAAGAGCTCCGCAAGATCAAGGCGCAGATCGGGTTTTTCTTTGCTGTCATGAACTTGGTTTGGAGTTCGTAGGGGCCGCTGCCGCTTCTCCGGGTCGTCGGCCTGACGGGTCTGAGTGCGTGTAGCGGTCGAACCGGCTTGCCGTGCCTGGTCCCGTTCGGCCGCCGCACGGGTTTTGGCATCCGGTCGGTAGCCCTCGATCGTCATCCCTTGCGCGGCAGCGGCCAAATAGGCGGCTCGTTTGAAATCGGGGTCGCCGTTGATCTTGAGAGAGGTCCAGCCATTCGCCTTGGCGAGCCGCACCAGATCGGGGAGGGCGCTGGCATCGCGTGCCTTGATGCGGTCGGGCGATATCGTCGCGACGGGCGTTTTATCATGGGCGCTGCGATAGAGCTTGTTTCCCACGCGCAGAAAGCGGGATTCCAGCTCTTCGGGCATTTCAACGCCGGGACGCTTCCGGGGTGCTTCCTCGCGCGCTTCGGGAGGGTTAAGGTTTTCAGCCATTTATCGCTCCTGTTCGATCACGCCCACGCGCGCGTGGCCGCGTTGATCTGCCTCGACGTCGACCAGAATGTCCTCAAATTCCGAGATGACGACGCAATCCATGGCGAAGGTCTCGGGGTCGGGGTTTGCAAGCTGGTCAGCGTCAGGCAGCACACAGGGAGGAAGCTCTTCATCCTCCCGAATGCGCCGAGGTATCGGCGCGACGATCGGCGCCGGTGCGACCCGGCACGTGAAATGGCTGTCGGCATAGTAGCGGATCTTGTCACCCCGGATGGGGGGCATCCCTCCGCGCAGCAACAACAGCTCGTCCGCGGGAAACTGCATCAGCTCTTGCGGGAGCAGAAGCGCGCGACGGTGATCGGACATCGACTTGGAGCGGTTGGCAAGAATGCCATGGATCGTCAGCGAACGGGTGACGGCCTCCTGGCCGATATAGCCGATCCGCTCGGAAAGCTCGTTCGCGACCCTTAGTTCCTTCGGCGTGAAGGCGACTTCGACGCCGCAATTCGACACGATTTCATCAGCGACATGCTCACCATAGACGGCACGGAGCTGAGACCGCGACTGGATCACTGGAAGTAACCGGATTCCGTAGCCCGCCACATAGGAGAACGCGCCGGCGATCACCTGGGCGCGGCCGAGGCGGGCAAACTCATCGAGCAGGACCAGAACCTTGATCGGCGTGGACACGTCGGGAAGGTCACGCACATTGAGATCGATGAGCTGCTGGAACAACAGATTGTAAAGCGGCGCCACACGGTCCAGTTCGTCGGGCGAGACGCCGAGATAGACAGACATCGGCCGCATACGCAGCTCGCGCAGATCGAAGTCGCTTTCCTCCGTCGCGGCATCGACGCGCGGATTGAGCCATAGGCTCAACTTGGAGGTGACGGTCTGGACGATGCCGGCAAATGTGTTGTCCGCGCCCGATGTGAAGTCGGCCAGGGCATTGCGGCACCCCGTCGAGAGGACAAGCGACCGATCATCCAGCACCCTGCGGAAATATCCCCGCGTATCGCCGGTGGTCATCAGCCGGTAGATTGCGCCAATGGTGAAGGGCGCATCGGCCTGGGCGAGATAGGCACCAACGCCTACAAAAGCGGTTCTCGCGGAATCGGTCCAGAACGGCTCGCCCCGCTCTGGCGGGACGAACAGCATCGTCGCGATCTTCTGAAGCTCGATTATGGCCTGGTCGGCATCGGTCCTCTCGATATAGGCCAGCGGATTATAGCGCGCGGTTCGGCCTTCCGGATCGGTCGGGTTGAACAGGAACACGGCCTGGCCGTGCTTCGCACGAAAACCCGCCGTGGCCTCATAGTTCTCCCGCTTCACATCGAGGACGACCGTGGAGCCAGTCCAGCTCAACAGGTTGGGAATGACGATGCCCACGCCCTTCCCGGAGCGGGTCGGAGCTTCCACGATGCAATGCTCATTGCCTTCAAAGATCAGGAAGCGTCCTGATTTCTTGCCAAGGACGATCCCCTCATCCCCCCTGAAACCGTTGCGCCGGATTTCGCCTGCCTTGGCGAAGCGCGCGGCACCGTGCAGCGGCGGTTTGCGCGTAACAAACCAGAACAGCAGCAGGCCAGATAGGAGCGATCCGGCGGCGAGGCCGGCGGCCATCGCCTTCAGCACGACTGGATCACCGCGATAATACCAGAAGAATGCCGGCATCCTCATCGGGTCGTAGGCCGATGCCGGAAGGCCCAGGACGAACCATGCGACGATCGAGCCGGTGAGGCACAGGAGGACAAGCGCTACGGGCAAGCCGAGCGCCAGCGTCACTCCCCGACTAGGCTGCGTGCCGCCCTGCAGGGTCATAGTAAATCTCCGTGACGCGAAACTTGCCCTGGACCTTCTTCATCTGCACCACGACATCCACGAGGATTTTGAGCAGCGAGCGAATGTCATCGCGCCCGAGATCCGCGCCGCCCTCGCTCTCCTTGACGAGCAAGGTGAGCTGATCGAACGCGAGCTCCGCCGAAGCGGCATGGATTGTCGTGATTGAGCCGGGATGGCCGCTGTTGACGTTGCGCAGGTAGAAGAAGGCGGTGCCGTCGCGCAGCTCCTGCAACAGGATGCGATCAGGGCGCATACGCAATGCGCTCTCGAGCAATTCCTTGGCCGTCACCTTGGCGGTCCCCTGGCCGTCCTTGCTGTAGGTCATATGGACGACATTGCGGTGTGGGACGACCAGTTCGCGGGTGTCCTCGATTGTCAGCAGCCGCTCATCTACTGGAATGAGTTGGATCAGGCCTTTCGCCAATGTCGTTTTGCCCGATCCGGTTGCCCCGGAGATCAGGATGTTGAGACGGCTGCGCACCGCCAGCTCGAAAAACTCAACGTGACGCCCCTCGCCCAGCAGGGCGAGCAGCCGATCTTCAGTTTCGGTCATGCCCCTCGCCGCAACTTTCGTTTCCGTGAAGAGGCCGCTGGCGTGAAAGTCCCCCATCGTCATCGTCTTGGTGGAGGGCTTGCGGATCGTGATGGATACCGTTCCATCGGGTGCGACGGGAGGGGCGACAATCTGGACGCGCTCGCCCGTCGGGAAGATCGTGGAGCAGATCGGGTTTTCGCGCGTGACATCCTGCGAGGTGAACGCCGCTGCGGCCGTCGCCAATATGTTGAGGCGGGGTAGGGTCAGCTCTTCTTCGACGGCCCAGGTCCAACCGCCCTTCCGTTCCACCGCCACCTCAAGGGGCTGGTTTATGACGACCTCCGTCACCTCCTCGTCATCGAGATATTTGCGAAGGGGTTGCATCGCATCGTCGAGGACAGCGGTGTTGCGAAAGGCCGTGACCGTCATTTCAGCCCCAATCCGTAAACATGGGAGAAGTCGAAATCCTGCGCCACGGTGATGGCGAGATCGGTCCCTTGGGCGACGCGAAGGACGGGCTTTATCTGTTGTGTGTCTTGAAGGATGGTCGAGGCGGAATCTGAAGGGACGCGCGTCACGTTGTTGCCGGCGCTGCCGACAGCCGTGGACGCGACATAGGCTCCATCCTCCAGCACGCTGAAAAGTAGCGCGGAGCCGAACCGATCCCAGAAGAACCGATCTACCTTGCCGCCAATGCCGGCACGGCCGAGGCTGTCAGATGCGGGCGACGCGATGTCGATCGACACCCCGCGGGGAGTCACGGCTCGGCTCCACATCGCAAACAGCCGGTATTGGCCCCGGTTCAACCCGCCCTGATATTCGCCAAAAACCTTTGTACCCTTCTCCAGCAAAACGACACGGCCGTTGTCGGAATAGATGTCGCGGGGAACGATGCAGGTCGCATAGCCGGGCACGCTGCTGTCCATGGCGGTCTGAAGCGTGCAGGGAATGATCGAGCCAGCGGTGACGAGATAATTGCGGTCGCCAATCATGCGGGCGCTGGTGCGCCCGATCGCCGACGTCCGCTTGAGTTCATCCAGCGGGGTGGCTTCGCTCGATCTTCCATCGGGAGCGGCTGTCGGCGGCGCCTCTTCCCCAAGACCGCCGACACGGCCAGCGGCAGCCTGTAGGCCCGACGTGCCATTATAGGCGACAAGGGTGGAACGGCGCGCGGAGTCCCGCAACTCTTGGGCTTCGGCAGCGCGGCGTTGGGCTGCGGTCATTTCGGCCGATTGCCCTCCGCCAGTTCCGGCACCACCTGGCCCTATCGGAGGCACCTGTTCACCGGCAAGCTGCACCGGTGCGTTGGGGTCTTGCGGCGCTGATTGGAGCGTCGGAGCGATCACGGTCTTGGGATCATAGGGTACTTCCGGAGCGGGCGGCTTCGGTTTGACCTCCGGCATCTTATTGTTGCCACCGACACCGGCAGCGATCGTGAGGGCAGCAAAGAGGAGGGAGCCGCCCAGCGCGCCCGCCACGATCATCTTCTTCGTGTCCCACTGGAAGGATTTGAGGGAAGGAATGCGGTTCGGCCGATCGACCGCGGGTGCTTCGCGGTCGATTTCGTTCATGTCCGGCGTGGCGTCGACGTCGAATCTCTTGTCGCTCACATCAATTCTCCGTCTGCCGCCCAACCACTTCCGAGGCGGTATCCGTCTTGGGATCGCGGCCGTAGAAGCTCGGATTGTCGTTGTAGATGCACAGCACCACCTTGCCTCGGCGCAGCCGCAATTCGCGGAACACGCCATGGATGACGACGAATTCGTCACGCACATCAAAGGAAGCCGTGGCCTCGCTGCCGTCAGGATTCACCGTGAAGATGGCAGGGATTTCGCGCTGGTTGGGGAAGCGCAGGACGGTGAACTGTCCGTTGTCGGTGACTTCGGAGGGTTGAATGGCAGATGCCCCCTGCACGGTGTAGTTGAGATTGCGGGTGCCTTCCAACACGCCGAGATCCAGGGCGGCCTTTATGGCGCCGTTCTGCTGCGCCAGCACTTGTGCGAGCTGGCGGCGAGCGGCAGCCTCACGGAGCGCGGCGGCCTCCTGTTCTGGATACCGGACACGAACTTTGAAGTAGGTTGCGGCGACCCGCGAATTGGCGACGGCGGACAAGGCAAAGGTGTAGTTTCGCTTCTGGCCGGCGTACTCAGTCACGACGATGAGATTGGTTCCCCCCGCTCGTTCACGCGGCTTGATGAAGAGCGAATTTTCAGCCGGCGCGACCTCCCACGAGACGGTATCGCCCATCGCGACGAACTTGATGACCTCGCCTTGCGCGAACTCGATCTGGGTCGCAGTCCTGAAGGCGCTCCAGATCGCAATGACGTTCTGATCGCTATAGTTGACCTCTCGCACGCGATGATCGGCGGTGACGGGGCGGGGTGTGTTTTCGGCACTGGCGATCGTGGGCAGCGCGGCGGCCAGGATCGCAGCCGAATGCATGAGGAGCTGTTTCATTTTCCACCTATCTCCACGTCCGCGCGATAGGATTTGACCTGAAAGCCGAGCGGATTAGCGTAGCGTCCCGCTTCCGATTCCGGCTTGGACAGCACATCGAACGTGATTGTCGCGATGGCAGGGGTTTCAGTGGCCTGCCCATCGCGTTCAAGCCGTTTGGTGAAGCGCACCTGTGCAACGTTGGGCGAGATGAAGGCGACGGCCCTCACGCCTACGAACACCGTATCGCTCGCGGTGAGCTGGTTTTGCGGGGAGTCCGGGTTGTCCTTCTTATAGAAGCTGATCCACCGCCGTTGTTCCTCCGGCGCTGATAGCGCGAGAACCTGGTTGAAATACTCCTGGCGAGCCTGCGGAATCCAGCCCTCGCGCGCCCTCACATAGTTGGCGAGGAAGTATTTGCGGACCGCCTCATCATAGGTGATCGTCTTGTCGCCGCGAAGCTGCTGCGTCACTTCGGTTGCGCCCGTCGAGCGATCGACCGTTACGACATAGGGCACCACCGTCTTGAGCGGCGACAACATCGCCACGGACGCCACGCCTACGATCGATATAGCGCTGGCGACACCAGCGACGATCCAGGCCAATCGCTTCGACTGATTGGCCGCCACAATGCGTTCGCGATCCCAGCTTTGGGCCTCGGCAAAATATGCCTTCAGATCCTCCGCACTATCTTTGACACCGATCGCCATCGTCAGCAGCTCGCATAGGCGGGCCGTGAGGCCGCTTGGTTATGAGGAAGTGGCGTGACGGCGCTGATCGGCGGCACGCCATTGTCGTCGCGCGCAGCCGGGGGAGCGGCCCCTGGCGATGATGATGAAGGGAAGAGATTGGTGGGCGGCGCTGCTGGCGTCGCACCCGGAACATTACGGGCGGGCAGGGTAGGGAGGATGGTCCCGTAAGGGTTGGCGGGCCGCTTCGACTGGCCGTTGCAGCGCGGAACCTTGGCTTCCTTGGCGGCGAGGACCGGCACAGCGGTCGAAAGGGAAAGCAGGGCGAGCGGCGCGAGCACCTTGGCAATCTTCATGACATTCCTCCTATCGCGTCCGGGTCAGGGTGCCGCCGGTGCCACCGCTTCCGCCCAATCGGCGCGCACCGGCGCCAACGGCGCGCGCGCCGCTCAGGGGCGCGCCTGCCATGGTGCGGCCAGCGATCGGGGCCAGGTTTCCGGTAACGGCATTGGCGAATTGCGCTGCCAAGGCAGGGCCGCCACCACCCAGGCCCGACGCGAGGCTTGGGATTTGCAGGAAGAAGAAGAAGCCCAGGACGTAGAACGAGAGGGCTTTCAGCACGGCGATGAGGACTTCGTCGTCGTTCGTGATCGAATTGATGAACGTGTCCGTCGTCTGCGAGATGAACAGCGTGACCAGCAGCGCGAACACTACCAGCATGATGTAGCTGATGGCGGAGCCGAGCCATGCGAAGAACCAGCCCCGCGTGGAATCGAACAACAGCGCGGCGACGAAAAGAGGGCCGACGACAGCCAGCAGCGCGAGCGCGAAAAGCGCAAAGGCGCAGATTGTGAACCCCAGCGCGCAGGACAAAAGTGCGATGAAGAGGATCACCAAATTTGCGAAGGCAGCGAGGATGATTTCAACGATGTTATTCGGCATGCCAATCAGGTTCACACCAGCGGCATCAGTGTGGGCCTGAACAATCTCCTCGATCTTCGTGATGGCGCGAAACGCTCCTTGTAGAAGCGTGTCGAAGTAGCCGCCGAGACCACCAACATCAGCGCCGCCAAGCGCATTTGCGAATTGCCCCGGCAATCCATTCATCGTGAAGAGGCCGACCGATGCCCCATAGAGCGAGCTGACTGCCCATGTGAGGGCGGCGAGCTTCAGCGTGCGATAGACGAACTCGCGAGCGGGATACTGGACCGCACCCCGGAGGATCGCGCCGCCCAGCAGGATGATGTAAATGGTGACGCCGACGCGAAGGGGGCCGGAGATGATGCCGATCACCGAGGAATACAGCGCGATGATGCCGGCAAGGGCACCATCCACTGAATTCATCATGTTCTCGAAGATCGGGAAATCCATTGGTCTTCAACCCTATCGCGGCATCAGATGCCCATCTGCTTCTTCATGCGTTCACGTTGTTCGCGTTGAAGGTTACGAAGCCGCGCGGCACCGGCGTTGTTACAATTCTCGGTGACGACAGCGGGCCAGCTCGCAATGGGGCGCTGCGACCCCTTCCACTGGTCGCACATCGCCTGAACTTCCTTGGCTTCTTCTGGATGCTCGGAGAGATACCGGATCGTCCGAAGCGGTATGTCGGATCGCAGATTCTCGCCCGTTTGCGACTTCTCAGAGGGCGAACAGCCTGCGATCGCCAAAAGCGCCAAGGCCACAGGGATGGGGCGACAGCGCATCAGTCTATGCCCGCCTGTGCCTTCAGCTTGGCAAGCCGCTGATGTCGCTGCGCGGTATATCCCTGATAGTCGGCCTCAGCCTTCGCGCGTCGTTGCAGTTCGACGGCTTGTAATGCCATCATGTCATTCGACATCTGCGCCTGCTCCAACTGGAGGCGCGCGCTCATGTCGGCCCGCTCGGCAGCCGAATTTGCGCTGGCGAGCCGCGAGCGCAGTTCCTCCAGGCCCTCGCGACGGCTCGTCACGGAATCCCCCACGGACCCAGCCAATCCTGCAGTGACTGCGGCCTGTCGGGCACCCGTCTCAAAGCTTGCCCGTGCGCTCTCCGATGCGTCGGGAGAGAGCTGCCCCATCAGTCCCTGAAAGACGCTATCGGAGCGACCGCGAAGGCGGCCGATCACGTTAAGATCGCCGTTGGCGTAACCGTCGAGGCTGCCCGACGACACGTTCAGTTCGCGCATAGCGTCGGTGCGCAGGCTATCGGCAACGCGCCCGATATCCGTCGCCTTGTTGAGATCACGATAGAGATCGCGGGCCTGTTGGAGCTGGTCGGCCCCCTGCGCGAGCATCGACACGCCCTGGCGTACCTGCTCAAGCTGTTGAAACAAACTGCGCGTGTCGGTCACCGGGATGCCCTGCGCGTGCGCGGAACCCATGCATGTCAGGAGCGAGGCTCCCATCACGAAATAGCGAAGTTTCTTGGGACTCATGAGACTTCTCCTTTCAACTTGAACGTCGGCGCTGGTGGAAGATTGGGAGCCACACAGCCGGATCGCGGCCATGTTCGGCGATCACGTCACAGGCGACCGCGGTCGTTTCCGCGCGGCCGGACAGGACGGCCAGCTCGTTGTCTAGGCCGGTCAGATCCAGTTCCACGACGACAGAGTCATGCCCCTGCTTCACGAGGAATTTGTGCGATTCCTGCGATAGCTCCTCGCGGATCAGCGCGAATTCGGCATCCGTCATGGAGAATCCGTCGATATAATCGCGGCGCTGTCCGTTCGGATTGGGCAACATGATCTTCGTTGCCACCTGCTCCAATATGGAGTGGCTGATGTCGCTCTTGAGCGCGTCGCCTGGGGATTGGGTCGCGAACACCATCAGCGCATTGCGCTTGCGGTATGTCTTCAACCCGTCCTGGGCGAAGCTGCGAAACGCATTGTCCCCCAGCGCCTTCCAGAACTCGTCGATCACGATCATAGTGCGGTCGCCGGTCAACATCTTGTCGATCCGGTGGAACAGGTAGAGCATCAACGGCGCGCGAATATCGGCGTTGTCGAGGAAATCGGTCATGTCGAACCCGATGAACCGGGCATCGAGTGTCATTTCGTCTTCCGCGTTATCGAACGCCCATCCCAGCGCGCCGCGCGAGGTCCATTTCTCCAGTCTCGCGCCAACACCGCCCTCGTCGGCCATGCCGAGCATCGTGCGCAAAGCATCGAGCGAGCGTGCCGCTCGGGGCAGCTTCATGACGGCGGCAATGCCATCATCAATCCGCCTTTCCTCCTGCACGGTGATCGGCCGTCCTTCGGCGCGGACGAGCTGGCGGACCCATAGCGACAACCAAGCCCGATCCTCTGCCGTATTGGCCAGCGCCTTCAATGGAGCGAAGCCGGTGGGCGTGCCGTTGGCGAGCGTGAGATATGTGCCGCCACTCGCCAGCACGAAAATCTGCGCGCCGCGATCCTTGTCGATGAAGATCTGTCGCGCGCCTGTCTTTTCGGCCTGCGCCATCAGGAAGTTGAGCAGCACCGTTTTGCCGCCGCCTGTCGGGCCGATGACCATCGTGTGCCCGACGTCGCGCTTGTGGAAGCTGAAGAAATAGGGGCTGCGCGCGCTCGTCTTGAGCAACGCGATGGCTTCGCTCCAATGGTTGCCGGTGGCGCGGCCAGCGGGGTAGGTGTGGAAGGGCGCGAAGGCGGCGAAGTTGAGCGAGGTGATCGGCGCGGGTCGCGCCCGCCATGCAAAATTGCCGACGAGCTGGCTCCAATAGGCGGCTTCCAGCGCTGCTCCCTCACGCGCAGCAACCATGCCCGTGTCGGCGAGGGCCGCGCGCGCGATCGACATATGGTCGCGCAGGGATTTCAGGCTCCCGCCATAGACGGCGAGGGTGAAGTGATGATCGCCCAGAACGAAGCGGTTCGACATGAGGTCGTCCGCTGCGTCGACCAGATCGTGCATCTGGCTGATGGCCCGATCGTCGGCATTCTCCATCTGCCGTTGCCGCAAGCGAAACCGTTCGGCCGCCGTGGCGCGGCTCAGAAAAGTGAAGGATTGCGTGAGGACGAAGCCAAAATCGACGGCCAGCAGGGATTCAAACTGGCGCGGCGTGGTGAAGGCGGGATACTCGCGGATGCCGAATATGCCGCCGAACGAGCTGCGGTCGGCATCGCGAACCTCAACCGTCTCGCCGCCAAAGATGACCCGTTGCCGATAAAGGGCGCTGCCAAGATGGCCCCGGATGATCGGCACGCGCCGATGGCGCCCCGTCATCACCATTTCGGCGACTTCGAGCGGTTCGGAGAATTTGAGGCCATTATGCCCATAGATCGCGAGCCGGCGCGGCTCGCAGCGCGCCATCAGCTTCTCAAAATCGCGGGCCTTGTCCTCAAGGAACTCGATCAGATCCTCATCCACGGCATCGGCCGCTGACTCGACCTTGGCCTTGGACCGGAACAGATGGACCAGCTTGTCTGCGCCATGCACGGCGGGACGCGCGAGGATGGTGACGAAGAAGCGGTTGATGAACATTCGCTCTCGATTGATCCGCGCGAAATACGCGGCATCGAGGTCGCGGGCGAATTTCGACCGAAAATTGCCGCCGGGATATTGCTCGACCCGTGCCCTGACCAGATGCGTCCAAATCGACAGGCGATCATCGTGCAGGTTGCGCAGCATCCCGTTGAGCTTGGAATGCCAGTCATTGAGATCGCGAACATCGGCTGTCTCGAATGCGCGGCCCTGTAACTCAAAGGTGAGCATGATCGCACCGGAATCGAGAACGATCATCTCGTCATTGATGTGCCGCGCATAGGGCAGGAACTTGGTTGGCAGCACTTCCTTGAGCGCGACCTTCATCGGCACCTGGGCCGAAAGGCGGTCCGCTCTAGCCACGGCGACCGAAGCCCTTGCGGGCAATGCCCTTGAGGGGGAGGGGCGTGTAGCTGGACCCACCCCAGAAGGTGCGATTGCGGTTCGCCGCCTTGGTGCGGAAGAACAGGAACATCAGCCTGAAGGCGTTGACATCCTGACGCACCACGAGGCGGGCAAGGCCATAGCAGACCGCGCCGGTGACGAGCGCATAGACGGGGTTGTTGGTGCCGATCAGGACACAGGCCGACACCAGCAGGATGGGCACGGCCGCTTCGATCGGGATGCCCGCCCACAGCGCTGGCCGCGTCACCGCAAGGAACAGCGTGTTGCGCGCTATCTCTTCTCTCTCATCGGCCATGTCTGCCTCCCTGCCAGCGTTCAATGCTGCGGCCCGATGCGCCGTCGGGCCGCCGGTCCATCAGGCCGAGCCTGCGATCTGGTCCACGATCCACGGCGCCGAGAAGATGATCGCGATGCCGATGATCACCGTCACCAGTGCGCCCGTGTTGACCCGGCCCATCAACCATCCCGCGCCGGCAACAATGACGGCAATGACTGCAATGGCGCGGAGCAAGCCGTTGCTGAGCAGGCCCAGCACATTGTTGGCGAACCCCTCCAGATTGGCAGATTGGGCGAAGGCCGGGTCCGGTGAAACGAGCGAGGCAAGCCCCGCTACGGCAACGGCGGCGGCGATCGTCGCCGTCTTGCGCTGGCGCGGCGACATCGCCGCCACACGGCGTTGAACTGTCGATCGCACGGACATCGGCGGTGTTCGCATGGATGCATGTGACTTCATCAGCTTCCTCCTGTTTCGGCGCTCCGCGCACGCTCGTAAGCGGCCCGGGAAAAGACATCCCAGGCCGGGGGTGGTGGTGATGCTGCCCGCGCGGGCATGGCTTCGGGCATATTCTCCGCGACCAGTTCAGCCAGAATATTGGCTGGCGGCTTGATCGCTGCATCCGCATTGGAGGGCGGGGCAGGGGGGGCATATGCAGCAGGAGCGATCCCGTCGGACACGCCAGCATTGTTCAGCACGCGGCCGACATAGCCGTTGCGAAAACCCCGCGTTCTCGAGCCGGTATTGTACATGGACAGGGCGACCCGAAGCGCCTCTTGCGGCATCCTTCCGTCGCGGACCTGACGATAGTTGCCCGCCAGCACTTTTCCGGCAGCGCCGATGTTGATGCAGGGATCAAACACGCTGTCCCATGTCAGGCCCAGCGCGGACATGTTGTTGGAGTTGATCTGACCGAGGCCGAGATCCACCGAATATCCTTGTGCGATATAGGTGCGCGCGACGCGCGCCGCATCGGCGGCACTGGTCGGCCGCGCGGGTTGGCGGGCGACCCCGTTGACGTTGAGCGCGAACTGATAACCCTTGCTCTCGGTGTGAACCACGGCGGCGATGGTGGAAGGGGCCACGCCTGGTGCACATTGCGCCGCAAGGCCCAGGATCGCTGCCGTGGTGAACTGCATTACTGCGGTCCCCCCGGAATGGCTGTGGCCTCCGCCTGCGCCACGTCGGCTTCGGTCGGGACTGTGTAGGTGGCGCGGTTCCCGTCACGCATAGTCATCACGACGAAGCCAGGACGACCGCTTTTCGGTTTGGTGTATTTGGCCGCGGTGACGCCGCCTGCGAAGCATGTCGGGAAACCGCCGCCCAATGCGAGGCTCCGCAACAGTTTGCGTATCGGAGGGACGCACTGGGCATATTGCATCCAGCCCCCTGGGTTGCTGGCGCACAACAGCACTTCACAGGCCCATGTGCTGTCGGCGGCCCGTGCCGAGGATGGTGTTGCCGATGCCAGCAGAAACGCGAATGCCGAGATCGGAGTGGACAAGCGATTTCGCATGTTTTCACCTCTCTTGTGAAAACACCTTAAATCGCTTTTTGAGCTCTGCCTAGACTGCGAAGAACTCGCAATAACGGGTTTTCGCCGTTTCGCCTTCTATTCTGCGTCAGAAACGAGATGGGTCGTTCCATAGGGGCGATGGGTTGATCCCGATTACGGAAGTGTAACCATAGGCCGCCACGATGTGCCGAATGGCCGAGGAAACCTTTGAATATAAGCGGATTCTCTTCTTGTCGTAGAGCGCAACATGGTAGGGGACCGATCCGCGCCAGCTCACGCGGACATTGATGTACCACTTGCCGTCGTCCTCGCGCTGGTGCACCTGAACATCGGTGATCGTACCAGCGACTGGACGCTGCGATGTCAGCTCGCGCTCCAGGATCAGTTCGAGTTCCATTTTCCCCCTGTAGCGATTTATATCATTTTCGCTGGTTATTTGATGCTGTTTCGATTAGCCATAGGGTAAGTGGCAAGAGAGAGGAGGTCCAGTGAGCGGACGAGATCCCGATGCCGTTGCCCGCGATGCCGATCGCATCGTGCGACAGCTTGGCGGTAAATGGCATGGTGATTATGCCATGTGCCGGTGCCCAGCCCATGCCGATGGCGATCCCAGCCTTTCGGTGCGCGTGGGGCAGCGCGCCGTCCTTTTCCATTGCTTCGCGGGTTGCACGTCCGACGCGATCGTTGATGCTCTACGCACGGGCAATTTCGCTGCCGCGCGCGATCATGATCCGGGGCAGCGCCATGAAGGAGGGAAGGGCGACTTCAACAAGCTCGCCTTGTCGATATGGCGATTTGCCGACCCCTTTGCCGGCAGCCTGGCCGAACGCTATCTGCGCACGCGCGCCATTACCCCCGTTGGGATCAACGCCCGCTTTGACGCGCGCTGTCAGTTCGGCGCCGGCGAGGAAAAGGCGTTCGCACCCGCGCTGATTGTGCCCGTCGAAGAAGACGCCGGCGTCGTCGCCATCCATCGCACCTTTCTGCGCGCCGATGGCGCCGATAAGGCCGAGATTATCAAGCCCAAGCGAATGCTGGGCAATCCCGGTGGCGGGGCTGTGCGCTGGGGCGGTATCCCCGCCGATGGCGTCCTGCGTCTCGCCGAAGGGGTCGAGGAAGCGGTCAGTGTGATGAACATGCTGGAGCCGGAAACCTTTGTCTGGCCGGTGCTGGGGATCGAGCGATACCAGACTCTCAATATCCCCGAGAGCATCCACACGATCATCATCTACAGCCAGCATGGGGCCGAGGCGGCGCGCGCAATCAAACGCGCAGCGCCGCACCTGACGGCCAATGATCGTCAGCTCAGCGTGAAGCTGCCGCCCCATGCTGGCGACTGGAATGATCTTTTGCGTGAGATCCGCGCGCGATGAAGCTGTTTCCTGGCCTGCCCAATCACCAGCGAATCATGATCGCGGTGATGTTCGGGGCGGTGTCCGTCTATGCGCTCGCGCAGCAGAAAGAGCAGGTCGCGCAGATAACGTCGTTGCGGCTCAATGATGCACGGCCGGGTGTCGTGGACGGCGATACGCTCGACGTGTCGGGGTCGCGTGTCCGGATTGTCGGGATCGATGCGCCGGATGATGATCGGCTGCGGCTGAAGCAGCTTTCGACGCTGACGATGCAGGGATTGGCGGAGCGGGATGGCGGCGTAGAATGCGCCACGAGCCTGTTCGATTTTGCGCTGAGGCGGGAGAGGCAGTGCCGCAGTCCGGCGACGAGCTATGGCCGGTTGAATCTGTCATGTCGGTTCAAGGCAAATGGTGCGAGCGTGGCCGCGACGATGGTCGCCCAGGGCTATGCCGTGGATTATCGGAGATATTCGGGCGGGGCCTATGTGAAACTGATGCAACGGGCAGCCCAGCAACGGCTTGGTCTGTGGGGGCAGGACTATGAAGGGATGCGCCAACTGGCGATCGAGCGGGCGACCTTGCCCAACGGTTGTGGGGCCAATTCAATCAGGAAGTGACGACCCCGGCTTTATCAACTGTTGATAAGCTGCTATATCCTCGGTCGAAAGGAGGCGCTCCATGATTAGCGCGGATCTCGGGCAGCAGCTTGAAAGTTTCGTTGCGGGCCTCGTCGCGACGGGGCGCTACAACTCCAAGAGTGAGGTTCTTCGTGAGGGGGTGCGGTTGATACAGGATCGCGAAGCGCGTCTTGTCGCGCTGGATTCCTCAATCGCGCGAGGACTTGCCGATGCCGATGCGGGGCGCACCAAGCCGGCGGGCGAGGTGTTCGACCGCCTTGAGGCCAAATATCGCGCCATGGATTCCGGCGACGAATGATCGTCCATCTGTCGGCCGAGGCCGAATATGATCTTGAGACGATCGGTGACTATATCGCCCGGGACAATCCGGTGCGGGCCTTGAGTTTCCTGCATGAACTGCGAGCCAAATGCCTTGGCCTAGCGGAGATGCCGGAGCGATTTCCGCTGGTCCCCCGTTTTGAAACATCCGGCGTACGGCGGCGCGGGCATGGCGATTATCTGATTTTCTACCGTGTCGAGGCCGAAAAGGTGGTCATCATTCACATTCTGCACGGCGCCCAGGACTACAGCACGATCCTCTTTCCCTCCTGACTGGCCGTTGCCTTCGGCCCGCGCTCTATTCCGCCCCGTTCCGGGCGCTCCACGGAACCCCGCCGCGGGTTTCCGCCCATTCGGGTGACGATCGACTAACGGGAATGGACTACTCGTGGTTTACGCATGATCGTCTCCGCTCATCCCGCAATGCCTGAAGGCGAACAGCAAAGGGATGCGTGGAAAAGTCGATATTCAGCGGCGGACGGTATTGCTGAACCAGTGTTTCCTCCAGTTCGGCAGGGCTCTGATGTTCGATCCAGCAGGCCGACATATTGTGATCCATCCATGAGCGCAGGCCGGTTATGCCATGCTCCGAGGTGTGAAATTTGATCCGTCCGCGTTCATTTTTGGCGATAGCGGGGCCGGCGATGTCAGGGAGGCAGGCTGCAAGCGTCAGGCAAACGGTTGAGCGCCGCTCATTCCCGCCGAGATGTTGGCTGCCAAGTCGCTTTCGCAGTGTTCCATCCTTGCTGAGATCTGCGCCCGCTGTGCCGACATAGAGCAGATGCAGACCCTCACGGACGTAGCAGTTCCCGATCGGCGCGGTGCCAGGAGCTACTTTGAAAAACAGCCCATAAATGCCTCGCGCATTGGGGAGCAGCGCCCTTGTTCGGCGGATTTCGGCCAAAGGAACGAGTTTCTGAGTCTCTAGGAAGGTGCTCATATCGCGCACCGATCCACGCGCTGGCGCGTCGCTAGCTCGGCTACAATGCTGGCATCCGTTCGGAATGCCCGGGTCGCCATGTTCATCGCCCCCTATATGGTTCGCAGGCGATTCCATCGAAATCGCCATCCATCTCTTCGCGATAGCCAGGCTGTCCCCGATAGATCGGGGCGGCGCCGGCAGCTCGCGCGTCGTCACAGTTGCGATAGTAGGCGGAACGCTCAATCGTAGCCACTTCTTCAGGGGATTTGTTCGCTCGCGCCCAGAGACTTTGAACCTGCGGGGCGGCTTGCCATGTCAGAACGCCCGCCAACAGGCTCAGGCCGATGACCTGACCCGCGAAATTTCGACTATCGCGTTTTCTGTTCTGTTGCTGCCGTCGAAATCCCTTCGATCGGCGATGGTTGTTGTTTGGATTGTGCACCATGGGCGCAACATATCTTGCATAGATTATTGAAATCTTAGGCCGTTGATCTTGGGGAACACCAAGGGCGGCTGCCCTTTCGTTCCCGAACAAAAATAGACCGCCCGTGTAGTCCGCCAACCCTGGTGCCCGCCGCCCTGTGGGCGGCGACCAGGCTATGCGGCCCGCCCGCGCCAGCGGTCGATTTTTGCCCTCCCTCCCCATCCCGTTCCTCGCCGGAAGGGCAGAGCCGCAGGCCGCAGGCAGCGGCTTTCAGCCCGATGGAAGGAGCAAAATCATGGGACGGATCACCGAAAATCGCACCGATGTTTATCAGGAAATCACCGATCAGATGATTGCGATGATCGAGGCAGGCACACGGCCATGGTCGAAGTCATGGGCAGGTTCTTCCCCCAGCATCCCGCTTCGTCACACCGGCGTTCCCTATCGCGGCATCAACGTGCTGACCCTTTGGGTTTCAGCCATAACGAAGGGCTTTGCGTCGCCACATTGGGTCACCTTCAAGCAGGCGCTCGCCTTGGGCGGTTGCGTCAGGAAGGGCGCGAAAGGCTCTGTCGTGGTCTATGCCAACAAGGTCGAACGGACCGAGGAGAATGACGCAGGCGAGGAGATCCGGCGCGGTATCCCCTTCCTGAAACGCTATGTCGTTTTCAATTCCGAGCAAATCGACGGGATCGAGGCCCGCTATCCGACGCCCGACCCCATCCTGAAATCTACCAATCCCGACGATCGCGACGGCGAACTGGACGCCCTATTCCAGCGTATCACCATACCCCTGCGCCATGAGGGTTCGCAGCCCTACTACATGCCCGGCAGCGATCAGGTCGTGATGCCCGAGTTTCGGGACTTCTTCACGAGCGACGACTATTATTCCACGCTGGCGCACGAATTTTGTCACGGCGTCGGACATAGCAGCCGCTTGGCGCGCCCGACGCTCTACTCCGATAAGCGCGAGGATGTCGCCCGCGAGGAATTGATTGCGGAGCTGGGCGCGGCATTCGTCAGCGCCGCCATCGGCATAAAGCTGCATGATCGCGAAGACCATGCCTCCTATCTAGCTTCGTGGTTAACCGCGCTGCGCAACGACAAGCGCGCGATCTTCACCGCCGCGACCCAAGCTCAAGCCGCCGCGGATATGCTTCTGGGCATGATGGGCGCGGAGGCGCTGTCGTGCGCGGCATAGGCGATAATCATGGTCCTCGTCTCGATGACGAGGACCAGATCCATCCAACGCTCGCGGCGGCCGCCAATTGCGGCAGATGCCGGCACTGGCGTCCGCCGCCTGAGCGAGACCGTGACGATTATCGTGCATTTCAGAATGGCGCGATCAAACGACGGATCGCCGAGCCGCGTGGCGCCTGTGATCGGGTGCGGCTTCGTCCCACTGGACCGACTTCATTTTCTGCAACTGTCGAGCGGTCGCGTTGCTATAACTTCGAGCCGAAGGAGGCACAGGCCCGCCCGACGCGAGTGCGCGGATTTGTCACCATCTATGAAAATGGGCGCATTGCCTGGCAGGGGACCGAGGGGGACGAGCCAGTGCAGTATCGCCAGCAGGAGTTAGACCTATGAGCCAATTGCCCCAAAAGCGCCCTGTTATCCGCGCTGTCAGTTCTGACGAGATGGGCGCGGCGATCGGTCGCCTGCTAGCCATAGCTCTTCCGTCGACTCGCGCGGCCGAAACCGGCGCATCCGGCAAAGTGGCGGATTTCCTGCTTGCTTGGTGGAACGGCGACGAATGCGGCCATTTTCCGATCCTCCACTTTTGCAACGTCGATGCGGTCATTGCCGAAGATATGCTGACGATCATGGCCTATCTGGCACAGGAATCGACGGTCTATGCCGACGCATGGGGCTATCGCGACCAGATGGGCGAGCTTTGGGAGCGATATCGCGCCTAGCGCGTGAGCCATCGGCGGCGCTGATGCTCTCTGGTAGGGCGCGTTCAGCGCGGGGAACGCTAAGGGCGCTGCCCTTTCGTTCCCGAACGACAATCGACCGCCCGTGTAATCTGCCAAGGCCGGTGTTGCGCCGCCTATGGCGGCGGCCGACCTAAGCAGCTCGCCCGCGCCAGCGGAAGATTCTCGCTCTCCCTCCCCATCCCGTTCCTCGCCGGAACGGCAGGACCGCCAGGCCGTGGCCTTTCGGCCTGCGAAGGAGGACCAGACTATGACCATCGAATTGACCGACGCGGAGAAAACCGACCGCATTCGCTCGCTGAACGATACAGCGCGCCAAAACCCCGGCGTGGCGTGCCGCGCCAACATGACCATCGGCGTTGCCGCCCTTCAGGATCATGATCGCCATCGGGCGGTGCGGCAGATCATGGTTTTCGATCAGTTTGACGAGAGCAACGACCCGCACGGCGAGCATGATTTCGGCGCAATCTATTGCCTTGTTTCCGGCGAATGGGTGCAGCATCGTCCGCAGGATGAAAAGCTGATTGCGGAAACGGTTTTCTGGAAAATTGACTGTTATGACAGGGAGTTGGAATTTGGCAGCGAAGCGCCGTGGGACAGCGCTCAGACGACCCGTGTGCTGACCATCATGCTGGCCAGTGAGTATTGAAAAACAGGCCGCCGCCCCACGATGCGGGGCGGCGGCCTGCCCGATCGTCGCCTTAGTGATTTATTGTCTTTTCGCTCCATTTTGGATAAAGAAGCGGTAAGGATATCGACCATGCTTCATTCCGACATCGAGGCCATTTGGGCGCAGGTCAGGGCGATGGATTTCGTTCACGGCACGCCACAGGAAGTTCATCAGTGGCGCACTGATGATGCTGAATCACGCGCCAATCTCGCGATTGAAGATATGGCGCTGGCGAGCTTGCCGCTTGATCGACATTGAACACCAACCATGAATCCGTTCAAGCTCGCACTGGCCCTGGAGGCATGGCGTTCCTACCTGCGCGTGATCCCCCGACCGGGCAGCGCTATCGCCTGAGCCTGAGCAAGGTTCGCGAGGAGCTTGACCGCTATCTGCCGGCGGCGCGCACCGAGGCAGCCGAGCGCCTGCAGAAGCTGGTGAACGATGGTGCGCCGGACAGTCGGATCATCGCGGCGCGTATGGAACTTGCCTATGTCCGGCACGCCAAGGGGCCGGTCTATCAATCGCATGTGCTTAACTTTCTGGGGCAGCGTGAGGTTGAGGCGGTTATCTCCGCTGAACAGACGCCCTTGGAGCGCGTGCGCGAAATCGGCGCGGCCTTGGCGGCCCGTATCAATACGCAGCAGCCCGCGGCTATTCAGCGGGCGGTGCGGTTGCTGGAGCGTCCGATTCTGCCTCCGGGCCAGTCTCCGGCGCATGAGCGCTTGGCCGACGCTTTCCTGAAAAACACGCCCGACCAGAACAAGACTGATCCCCGCCTCGCGCCCGCCCAGGCTATCGTGGACAGGGCGCAGGCGGCATCGCTTGCGCGGGGTGATAGTGCGCGCCTGGTGGAAGCAGCGGGCGATGCAGCGCGCACGTCCGTCGCTGCCAATATCCGCACGGGCAAGCCTTTTGACGAGGGAATGACCATTCCGTCTCCCGGCGGCCCCAAACCCCCTGCCCTAGGCAAGGATCGCAGCCGCTAAATAGCCGCGCGCGGCGCAACTCGTGGCCCCGCAGCCCTTCCCCCGGAAGGTCATTGGTGCGGGGAACACCAAGGGCTGCTGCCCTTTCGTTCCCGAACAAAAATAGACCGCCCGTGTAGTCCGCCAACCCTGGGTGGCCCGCCGCCTTGTGGGCGGCGACCAGGCTAGGCGGCCCGCCCGCACCAGCGGTCGATTTTTGCCCTCCCTCCCCATCCCGCTCCTCGCCGGAGAGGCAGAAGCCGCATTGCCGCAGAGCAAGCGGCTTTCAGCCGGAAAGGAGGTGAAAACAATGTCTTACATACGGTATCGAGGCGATCCCTATTGGAAGCGCGCCAAGAGCGACGGGATCAGCGCGGATGGCACCGCCTACAGCAAAGGCGACCGGGTTTTCTTCTACCCGCGCACCGGAGCGACATACGCCGGTGACAGCGCGCTGCGCGCATCAGCCGAGTTTGATGAGCTGGCTGCCTTGGAGGGCTGACCCTCCCCTTCCCCCTTCAAAGACACAGAATTTCAGGAGATCACATCATGGCTATCATTACCGTTAAGCTGTCGCAGCTTCGCATTTCTCCCCTCAACACGCGCCGCGTGAAGCCTTCCGCGATCGAGGCGATGGCAGACGACATTGCCGCGCACGGCCTGCTACAGAACCTCGTCGCCTACGAGGAAGATGACCTTTTTTGGGTCTTTGCCGGTGGGCGTCGCTATCGCGGCCTCAAGGAATTGGTGAAGCGCAAGAAAATCAAGAACAGCGATGTGTTCCCCATCGAGGTGCGGACCAAGGAGGAAGCCATCGAGCTTTCCCTTGCCGAAAATGTCGCCCGTGAGGATATGCACCCTGCTGATTGCATTCGCGCCTTCGCCGCGCTGCGCGATACCGGCATGGACGTTTCCGATATCGCAGCACGCTTTGGTTATGCGACCAGCTATGTCTATCGGATGCTGCGCCTGTCCGCGCTCAATCCCAAGCTGATCGACATCCTCGCCAAGGACGAACTCACCATCGAGGCGGCCAAGGCTCTGACCCTATCCGACGACCATGCCGAGCAGCTTCGCGTGTTCAAGGCATCGAACGGCCAAGCCCATAGCATTCGGCGGATGCTGACGCAGGAGAAGGTGACAACGCAGAGCGGGGCGTTCCTGTTCATCGGACGCGATGCCTATCTTGCACAGGGCGGGACGATCACGCCGGACCTGTTCTCGCAGGGTGACGATGGGTACGCCGATCAGCCGGAAATCGTGCAGGATTTGGCAGAAGCCAAGCTGGAGGCGCTGGCGGAAAAATATCGTTTGGCAGGATGGTATGAGGTCAGCGCCGCGTTCGACCAGCCCTATGACCTGTATTCCAAGGGTTATCTCTACGCCAGCGCAGCTTTCACTCGTGCCTGATCTGGACGTCGGCGATCTGGCCGATCTGGACGGGCAGTCACAGGTCGATGAGTTGGTGGACTGGCCGGGCTGGCGTTCTGAAAAAGCGGAAGTTGGGACGCTGCTTCGCCTCGCGGAGCAGGCCCTCGGCACTACCGACGCCAAGGTTGAGGCGTTACTGGATCACATATACCGTATCCAGCAGGAGGAGGATGACCCTGACCTAAAGGTGCTCATCTTCACGGAGTTCATTCCCACGCAGGGGATGCTTGCCTCGCAGCTTCGGGACCGCGGTTTCGAGGTCGCGACCCTAAATGGCCAGATGGCGGTCGAGGAGCGCGTCGCCGCACAGAAGGCTTTTGCAGCATCTGCGCGAGTCTTGATCTCCACGGATGCGGGCGGCGAGGGTCTCAACCTTCAATTCGCCCATGTCATGTTTAACTACGACATGCCGTGGAATCCGATGCGCATCGAACAGCGCATCGGTCGCGTTGACCGCATCGGGCAAAAGCACATCGTGCGTGCGACCAACTTCGTCCTGGGAGACACGGTCGAGCACCGTGTCCGCGACGTTCTCGAGGCGAAACTGGAGGCGATCGCGGAGGAGTTTGGCGTAAACAAGGCATCTGACGTCATGGATTCCGTCGAGGCCGAGGCAATGTTCGACGGTCTTTACATCGACAGCCTGCTCGATCCTGACGCCCTCTCCCAGCGCGCCGATGCCACACTTGAGCAGCTTCGTGCGCGCATCGCGGCGGACCGCGAGCGCCAGGATCTGCTGGCATCGGGCAGCCCGCTTGATCCCGGCGGTGCACAGCGGTGGCGCCGGCACCCGATCCACTATTGGGTTGAGAAGGCCGTGACCAGCGGTCTCCCCGAGATGGGCGGCACTGCGACACGCGCCGACGGCGACGCGTGGGAACTCCAATGGCCAAACGGCACCAAGACAGACCGCGCCTGCTTCGACGTCGCCGGGATCGAGGATGCACCGGACGCGGCTTGGCTCACGCTTGACAACGCATTGGTCCGGTCGGTGATCGATGATCTCCCGACGGAATCCCCTGGGCGTCCTGTCACTAGAGTGACGGTCCCGCAGCTTCCCGCGGGCGTCGAGGGGATCTGGTCGCTCTGGCGCATCAGCATTAGCACCGTCCGCGGTGACGAGCGCCGCTTCATGCCCCTCTTCGTGCAGAATGGTCGATCGTTCGCTCCCACCGCCCGCCGGCTTTGGGACATGCTTCTCGGTGACGACCTTCAGGTAAGCAACGACATTGGTGCACCGCCCCCTCCCGAATTCGAAAAGCTCGCCGAGGCGCAGGCCGAACCGATCTACCTCGAGCTGAAGGGTCGGCATCTCCAGAACCTCGCGCTTGAGCGACAGCGGGTCGAGGCCGCCTTCGACGCACGTCGGCGAGCAGTCGGCAGGATCGGACTTGAAAACGTGCGTCGGTCGCGGTTGCGGCGGCTGGAGGACGAACACCAGTCGAGATTGCGGGAGCTCGACGCGGCCGTGAACGTGATGCCGAGCCTCGAGCCAATCACCATCGTCGAGGTTTCCGCGCCGTGAGTGCCTGGTCGGACCATGTCGCCGCGCCCTTCCAACGCGAGTTCGCGACGCTCTGGGTCGTTAGCGATCCGGACGAGATCCTCCTCGCGCCTTCGGTCGTGGACATCCTGACGGAACGTGGCTTCGAGATCATCACTTATCGCGATCCCCTCGCCTTCCGTCTATTCTACGAGACGTCGATCCGGGACGCGGACGCAAACACGCGCTTCATCGTGCGCGTGGGCGGCGACGCAACGCAGACCGTTCCGTGGGACGTCCTTCAGCGCGCCAGGAAGTGGGCGATATCGGTTCCAGAGATCTTCTCGGACATGGACTCGACGACGGTCAGGTCGATCGGCACCGACCGCTACGACGACCTGTGGCAAGTGGTGTCATCGCGATCGGGCCTGCCTCGGATGGGGCCCGGCGCCACGAAGGATTTCATAGCGGCCAACATCTACCGAGTCGTGCCAGATCTACTGCGCAGGCCCACGGACATATGGGAACAGGCATTCGATCTGTTCTTCCGCGGAGCACCGCTACCCGCCCTGATCGCCGAGCATGTCGCGTCCCGCGCGTGTCGCCCGGAAGGCCTGTCTGTCCACGAGGTAGCATCAATCCTCTCCGATCGCGCCAGCTTCATCGATCGCGTCCAACGTGACTGGGACAAGTTCGCCATCGGCGTCGCCAACGGATCGTCCCCTCATGAAGACGTCATTCCCTTCGCGCTGCCCGGGATTCGGATCAATCTTGACAGTATGGTGTTGGACGGCACCATCACCCCGACGAAGGTCGAGAGCGTGCCCACCTTGATCCCGGCGTGGATGCAGATCGGCATGGTTCGCGATGATGACGCCGCACGCGAACTGGCCGCGCTGCGCGTCGAGCGCCTGCGTGACGACATTCCAATCGCCGGTTCGGGATACGCCAGCTGGCTGCGGTTCGCCGAACGTCATGCCGAGGTCGTCGACGGGTGGCGCTCCTCCATCGGCACTGACGGCGCTGGCGGTGAGGCGATGTCCGCCATCGCTCCCATCATCGACGAGGCGTTTTTTGATTTTCTCCAATCCGGCTTCGACGGTCTCAGCTCGAACAGCTTCGCCGCCCAGCCGCCGATCGTTCACCAGGTCGCGCCGCACATGGCCCATCGCCGGCAACTCGGAGAGCGACGACAGGCACTGATCGTCGTCGACGGGCTCGCTCTGGACCAGTGGCACATCCTCGAGCGGCGGCTTCGGGCGGATCGACCGGATCTTCTGATCGACACACGCTCCACCTTCGCCTGGCTGCCGACGGTCACCGGCGTGTCGAGGCAGGCGATCTTCGCCGGAGACCAGCCCCGGTCCTTCCAGAAGACGCTTAGCAGCACTTCCGCCGAGCCGACCCTGTGGAAGCGTTTCTGGCTAAACGAGGGCCTATCCGAGAAACAGATCTTCTACGCCAAGGGCCTTGGGGATCGCGGCTCCTGCGCCGCGGCGCTGTCAGTACCAATCGCGGAAGGCGTCGAGGTCATCGGCGTTGTCGTCGATACGGTCGACGAGATGATGCATGGCGAGCTTTTTGGAAAGCAGAGCCTCACCAGCCGCATCGAGCATTGGCTCGACTTCGGCGAATGGACCGGCCTCATCTCCTCGCTCATCGATGGCGACTATCGTATTTACGTAACCGCCGACCACGGCAACGTCGATGTCGTCGGCATGGGGCGGCCATCGGAGGGCGTGCTCGCCGAGGAACGGGGCGAACGCGCACGCATCTACGATAGCGATGGTCTCCGGCTGAAGGCCGCAGCATCTATCCCAGGTTCAAGGTTACTTCAGCCAGGTGGGGTGCCGGAGACGTACAAACCGCTGTTCGCGCCGGTGGGCAAGGGCTTCATAACGGCAGGAAAGCACGCTGTCGTTCACGGCGGGACGTCGATCGAGGAGGTGATCGTCCCGTTCGTCAGAATTTCAAAGAAAGAAAACTCGTGACCATCGCTCATCCCCGTATCGGCATGGATCGCTACGTCGATGCCGACTGGATGGAGCTGGCCGCAGGCGTCGTCCGCGGTGAGATGCTCGTCGATGGCCTGCACGCACGGCTAGCCAACGACATCCCCGGCGCGGAGGTTCGGAAGAAGACCATCGGCATCCTGAATAGGATGTGGTTTCCCGCCGCTGACGGCTCGTCCGACTTGATCACTCAAGCTGCTCGCGGCGCTGCAGCAGGCGGCACCGCTCGAACGGCAGCATTCGAAGCCGTAGCGATCTCTGCCTATCCCTATTTTCGTCAAGTCGTCGAGAACGTCGGCCGATTGTTCCGCCTCCAGGGAAGCTGTACCGCAGGCGAGGTGCACCGCCGGATGTTCGAGCAGCATGGGAAGCGGACTACCGTTGATCAGGCGACCAGCTATGGATTCAAAACTATGATCTCTTGGGGAATGATCGTTCGGCAAGAAGATCGACGCCTTGGGCCTGCTCACGCCGGACGGCTCGAAGATGACTGCAAGCGCCTTCTCGACATTGCTGCGAACAGATCTCGCAGTAGCGTGACACCGCTCGCCGCTACAGACCCGCTATTGTTTCCTTTCTGCTAAATTTCTTCTGGCCTATCCACGACATCATTAGGCATTATGGAATACGGATCGCCACCAGGAGCCGCCGACTTCGATTCGATGGAAAGTCGAGTCGTTTCTCAGGCGGCTATTGCTGAAGCTGGCTCGATCATGTGAAGTTTGAACCCATCCATGCCGACTGCCTGCTTTGCGATGTCGATCAAATGAGTATGGTGGCTGAACACAATGACCTGACTATGCTCGGCGGCGGCCGAGAGAACTTTGAAGAGCGCAGCTGATCTTGCATCGTCGGCGGTGATGAGTAGGTCGTCGCAGACAATCGGCAACGCCCCGGCTCCTGCCCGGCCCTCGATCGATCCAAGGCGAAGCGCGAGGTAGAGTTGATCGCGCGTACCTTCGCTGAGTGATTCCACGCCAACCTCAACGCCGTCCGCGCGCTTGGCAAGGATGACAGGCCGATCGTCGTTTGCGTACCCGATCGTGAGCCCGGAGAACGCGCCTTCGGTCACCTGTTCGAACAGAGCGCCTGCGCGCGCGATGAGGGGCGCCTGATTGGTGGCGCGGTGACGATCCAACATCCAGCGTAGGAGCGCCGCCGCTGTCACTGCCTGGATATGCTCTTCCGCAGCCTGTGCCAGCGCCGCAGTTGTATCGGCCGCAACTTGCTGCGCGTCGGCAGCGGCGCTCTCGGTAGCGGCGCGAACCGCTTCGTCATCGGCGGTATTCAGGGTGCGACCCACCACCTCACGTTCCGCAGCGACCTCACGGCGGCGATCCTCAATGCGGACGCGAGCAGCCGCTTCTTCCTCAATCGGCAGAGAGGCGATTTCGAGAGCGAGCGCTTCCAGCCCTGCGCCGTTGTCCATGCCAGCAAGTTCGGCGAGTGCTTCACGTTCGATAGTCCGAGCAGCTTCCCGTCGATCGACGCCCGCGATGATCTGATCCAAATCAGCATCCGTCGCGACGCCAGCCATGTGCATCAGTTCTTCGATCGAAACCCCGGCGTTGTCGAGCCGACGTTGCACGCGCTCGAGTTCGGTGATGAGCCGATCGCGTTCAATGGCGTGCGTCGCGAGCACTTCCTCACTGCGAACCGCGTCACGAAGAGAGAGTGCGAGCTGGCGCGTTTGATCAACCGCCTCTCCCCTCCGCGCAATGCCGATCGGGAAGAGAATTTCGGCGAGCTCTGTTTCAAAAGCAGCGCGGTCTTGTTCGATCCCACTCACTTGGCGTTGGATGCTCTCCCTCGCACCGGCGTCCTCATTGATTTGAGCTAATGTCTCAAGCGCATCGGCCACGACGATCTCGTCGGCGTCGCCCGGCAGGCCCGCCTCGAGAACAAGCCGCTGCAGCGCCTCCTCAAGCTCACCTCGCTCCTTCTCAAGCTCCGCGTCTTCATTTCGAAGTTCGGCAACACCATCTTCGACAGTTTCTGCCTCGGTCATCAGGTTGATACGTCTAGCGGCGTTCCCGCTGAGCTCAGCAGCCCGCTCGGTTACCCGCCTTATGAGCGTCGGATCGTCGATCGTCGTGGCGCGACCCCCGCAAGCAGCAAAGCCTTCAGCGATTGCGGTACGGGCGCCGATGACCTGTGACTTCAGATCCTCGAACGCCTGAGCAGCGGTCGTACTCTCGCCTTCTGCTTCTAGGGCTGCCGCGCGTTTTGTCAGCCATCCAGCAAGCTCCGCCGGGAGGATCGATGGATCGAAGCCCAGAGCGTGCAGTCGGGAATTCCAGCTATCCTCGATCTGCTTGAGCTCCTGCCGATACGTCTCTTCACGCTTGTTCGAGAGGGTGAGCAGCTCGTTCGCCTCGTCCGCGGCAACGATCATCAGGGCATATTCGGCCACGCGCGTTGCTTCGGCATCGCGCCGATCTGCCAACTGGTCGGCCTGCGCGATCGCATCCGCCATTTCTCGGCCGACGCCTTCGTCATCCGGCGAAGGCGCTGCCACGAGCCGCTCGCGCACGTGTTGAACATGCTCATCTCGGACGCGGCGGATAGCTGCCACGGCATCAGCCGTCGGGACGGTCCCGCCGGCGATCAAGCTCTTGAGCTTTGCCTGTGCACGGATCGCGCTGGCTTCGGCGTTCTCCGCATCCTTCCGCGCTGCCGTCGCGTTCGCTAACGCAGTTTCAGCGGCTCGTCGCACTTCCGCCGCCGCTGCCTCGGTAGGTGGCAGAAGCTCCCGCAGCAAAGCAGCCGATCCTCGCCAGGGCGCGAGATTCGCCAGACGCTCAGCCGCCAAAGCGCGCTTGCGATCCGCGTCCGATCCCGCGACCTTAAGTCGGTGCTCGGCGTCAGCAGGAAGCAAGGCAAGCGCGGCCGTCAACGCCGCAAGGCCAGCGTCATCTCCCAGCGCGGAGAGGTCGTGCTGTATCCGTTCGCGGTCGCGGTTCAGCCTGGCGCTCTCCTTGAGCGAAGCGGCTTCACGCGATTTGACTTGCCGCCGGGCTTCGAGGTGTAGCGAGGCGCGTTTCCGCCAACCAGCCGACGGAAGCGCTACATCCGGTGAGATCCGCGCTTCTGCCCGCGTGCTGGTGATGCGCATGTCGATCCGCTCGAGCTCCGCACGCCGACGCTCCAGGTCGACCGCTGCTTTGGCAATTACGGGGCGTCGCTCTTCAAGCGCCTCGATACGATCACGCTGGGCAAGAATGCTGCCGGGCGCCTCCACACCTGAGATTGCTGCATCGACCCGCAGCAGGTCGGCATCGACCTGTACCTTGAGCTCTGTTGCGGTCAGGCGCTCGGCACGTGCCGCGGTCAGACGTGCCGCCGCGTCCGCAGGCAGCTCGGGTAGCGATGTTAGGTCGGTTAGTTCGCTGCGTGCGTTGGTGAGCCGAGCGGAAGGGGCACGTGCCCTTCCTACCCGGTCGAGCCGTGCGTGCTCTCGATCAAGTGCCTCAGCCTCTTCGATGAGTTTGGTTCGGCGTTCCTCGGCTTGGGTACGGCGCTGGCGTGACTGCGTCCATTCCGCGTCGCTGATTGATGTCAGGCGTACCTGTGCGAGCGCTTCCGATCGTTCGCGCATCAGACGATTTACTGGCGGGTTTTGGCCGCCCGACTTGAACAGCTCGCTGGCCGTGTCGGTTAGCCGGGACAGCTCCTTGCCAATATGAGAAACGCCGGTCCCGGCCTCAAGCGTGATGCGTGCCGCATCGTCGCGACCGCCGAGGATGCTCTCTCCTCCTTGCCGCAACTTGGTGTGATCGAGACCGAACATACGCTCGAACCCAGCCCGGTCGATGCCGCCCAGCAATCGCACGAGCGAATCATCTGCAAACGGCGTGCCGTCCGGCTTCAGCAGCGTGTCGCGTTTGCCCTTCCGGCGCGTTACATCCAGCAAGTCATCTTCGTGCTCGATCAGAGCGCGCAGGCGGAGCTGCCCATATTCGTAGCGCCAGTTTTGAGCCGATCGTTCGGGGATGCCAAATAGGAAGTCGCCGATGGCCTGCAGCGTCGTTGATTTCCCGGCCTCGTTGGGACCGACGATGAGATGAAGGTCGGGTCGACCCTCGCCGAAATCGAACACGCGATCTGCAAAACCGCCATAGCGTACGAGTTCGAGCTGGCGAAACCGCATCAGTCCGCCCCTTCCCCAAGCCGCGCCTCGACGAGCGACCTGGCAGCGCGGACCAGTGCTTCACCGTCCCGTGCCCGAGCCGACGCCAACAGGGGCGCGATGTCGGGATCGTCGATGTCAGCGGGCAGTTTGGCGGTCAGAGGGGCTACCGCATTCTCAACCGCACGACGGCAGTCCGGATCGTCGAGCGCCTGAGCCAGCAGTTCCTGAAGCTCCAGCGGGAGACCGATCGGTAGCGCATTGTCGCGCGTCACTATCTTGACGCGTTCAATCCAGAGTGCATCCGAGACACCGGCCGCGTGCCCACGCACCTCTGCTTCGAACCAAGCTGGATCAGCCTTCAGTCGCTGTGCGAGTGTCCCGTCGACCTCGATCGACACCCGAGCGGCCATTGGCCGACCATTGGCTCCAAGCACAGCGGGACGGAGCGAGTCCTGTATCGCCGCGAGCGCTTCAATGGGATCGCGCGCGCGACTCGCATCGACCTGGGCATGGGCCCATCGTACTTCGTCTGTAGCGCGGTGCTCGACATGGCTAATGGCCCCTTCCTCCACTCGCACCAGGACGGCACCCTTGGATCCGGTTTCGCGGATGTGCCGACCTTGGGTGTTGCCGGCAAAGACAACGTGCGGATGGTCAGACCGGATCGCATGGTCATGGACGTGGCCGAGAGCCCAGTAGTCGTGCCCCGCCGCTTGCAGTTCGCCTAGGCTGCAGGGCGCGTAATTCGCGTGGCCCTCATGCCCATCGAGTGCGGTGTGTAGGAGCGCGATGTTTAGCAGTCCCGCGACCGGCGGACAGTAGGTAGACGCGATGTTCTCGGTGGTTGCCGCCTCTTTGTAGCTGCGGCCGTGGATAGCGACGCCGAGATCGTCAAAAAGGACGGTCTCGCACTTCGCACTTTTGAGCTTGTAGACGCCCTCAGGCGCTGTGAGGTGTCGGGTAACGCGGCTGTCCGCATCGTGATTTCCGAACACGACCACCGAACGAATCCCTGCTCGCGCGAGGCGAGCCAGTTGCGCGATGGCGAACTGGCCGGTCGACTGGTCCTTCCACGCGCCGTCATACAGGTCACCAGCGATCACGACGAAGGCGGCACCATCCTCGATCGCAAGGTCGACGACGTTCGAGAATGCCTTGCGCGTGGCGCCGCGCACCAGCTGGGAGAACGCCTCGTCTTTCCGCGACAATCCATGCAATGGACTGTCGAGATGAATGTCCGCCGCGTGGATAAAAGTGAAATTGCCCAGCATCGGGCACCGTCTAGCATCTCGCGCAGCAAAGCGGAATCTTCGTCGTCATCCACGCGCTGCATTTTGGTTCGTCGGCTGTGCGACCGGCTATCGCTTCACCCCAAAATTCGCGGCAAAATAGTCAATCATCTCGGCTCCTTGTGACCCGGAACGAAAGCGTCGCTGCTCCGCAACATCTATCGACGGAAAAAGGTGGATGATCTGATCCTCCGCATAAAGCGGAATCATATGTTCCGGATCCAAGCCGCCCTTTCGTAAACCAGCTAGGGTATTGGTCACTTCGAGCGTAGCGCCGACCAGAACATCCGCGAGTTGCACCGCCGCGCTCGACTTCGAGTCGACCTGCACAACACCGGACAACTTCAGCGGGAATTTGAGCGTCGCGATTTCTGAGGATCGGAACTCGACCTCTTCGTCGTGGTCGACAAATTTCCGGATCAGATCATGGTAAGTCTCGAGGTTCTTCGACTGGTCATGTTCGACGCGGTATGGACCATAGGACATCGCCTCCATGCGGCTGATCAGCGCCTGGAGCACTACCATTGCGGCATCCGTGGTCACGCCCGGCGACGCGATGGCCGCCAGGCATTCTGGCGCGGCCTCCGCTATCGGGCCCAACGCTTCTGGAAGTTCGCGCCAGTTGGTACGGCGCGCCGCATCGACGAGCTCGCGCAGAGCTTCGGGGCTCTTCTCCTTCACGGCGCGCTGGAACGCTGCAATGAGTTTCTCGAACAGCCCTTCCCCGAGCAGGGTAGGCCCTCCCGTGTAGAGGATGGAGCCGAGCGTAAAGTTTTGCCCGTGCTCGTAGAAATTGAGGTCGCGCTCATAGTAAAATGGCTCGGCCGCAAATTCTAGAAACATGAGGGTTAGCAGGAACCGCTTGTCGCAGACGTAGGTGACCGATTTGTATCCGGCTAACAGATCGCGCAGCAATGCCAGCAGCGGAACGTGACTGGACGGTCTGCGGGAGAGCGCACTGAACTTGAGTTCTGGCGCTTGCAGTCTGGGGAAGTGGTGCCTGATCAGCGCCGCTGCATCATCGTCTTCGATCGCGATCGCGGTTGCTCCCTGGAAGCGCTGCTCTGAATTGAGCAGATCAAAACCGGTGTAGCCACTCTCATCGATCCTGAAGCACGTCATGTGGTGTATCCTGCTGCGCTCGAGCAAAGTCGCACGGATGCGCTACCAGCTAAACCATCAACCGATTGCGCCTCGCCGGCAGAGTGTAGCTCAAAGCGTGGGACGGATGCATGCGGTGGCAGACGACTTGGATCTTTCCCGGCTTTGCTTGCTCCACCTTCCAGAATACCGTGCAGTAGGGCGTCCGGCTGGTATACAGACCGAGTCGCGTGGGGGGAACGATTGCATATTTCCGAGATATTGGCGGGTGGCTTCCGCTGCTTCGCGTCGTCACAGCCGCTTCGCCTTGCGCCATCTCCTGACCTCAATATCCTGGTCGGTCTAAACGACGCTGGTGCACCATGCTGACCGCGATCAAGCGCATCCAGGGGCTGGGTGTCTTCGGCGACTTTACACCGACGGCCGAGCTGCCCGAATTCGGCCGCTACAACATCGTCTATGGCGAGAACGGCTCGGGAAAGACGACGCTTTCCCGGTTGTTCGGCTGCCTGGAAGCCGGCGAGCATGCCGAATATGCCGACCTCCAATTCTCGATCGACAGCCAGTCCGGGGTGCTTGCGAAGGGGCAGCGCTATGCGCGCAAGGTCCGCGTATTCAACTCGGACTATGTCGAGGCGAATATCGGGCAGTTCCACGCTCCGCTGCGTCACATACTAATCATCGGCGAAGACAACAAGGCGCTGGCGGACGACGTCGTCGCCGAGAAGAAACTGCATGGCGAGCGGAGCGCTGCGATCGATGTCGCACAGAAAGCGATAACCAAGCTCGATAGCGACAAGGGGAAGGTCTTTTCGGCGATTGCCAAGACCATTGGCGAGGCGACGAGCGGCAGCACCTTGCGCAGCTATCGCAAACCCGACGCCGAGGCCGCCTTCGCCAAAGAGCGCGATCTGGCGCCGCTGAACGATGCCCTGCTCGAAGCGCATCGCGCGACGGTCCATCAGGAGCAGCTCGATTCGATCACGTCCCCGACGCTTGCCAGCTACGGCGGCGGGCCGGTCCTTTCGGCGAGTCCATTCGTCGATATCACTGCAGCTCTGCCCGGATTGGTCTCAGCCTTACTCGCCCGCACCGCCCAAGCGGGCGTGCTGCGCCGCCTGGTCGAGGAACCCGCGATCGCGGTTTGGGTCGAACAGGGCGTCGCCCTCCACCGGAACCACGGCTCTGCACACTGCGAATTCTGCGATCAGCCACTGCCGCCGGCCCGGATGGCCGCGCTTGCAGAGCATTTCGGTGTCGAGGATCAGCGCCTGAAATCCGATATCCTGGCGGCGCTGGACGTCGTGCATGCGCTACGGGATGCGCTGGGGATGCTTGAGCTTCCTGCGAGAACGGCGCTCTATGCTGAGCTCCGCGATGACTATGAGGCGGCGTGCCAAGTCATCACGCGGCGTCGTGACGAGGTCGTCGGCCAACTGGACGCTGTCGCAGCGCTTCTCGAGGACAAGCTGCTCAATCGGTCCACGGCAAGCTCGGCACCGATCGTGATCGACCCGTCTTTATTGGTAGCGGCAATCGCCACGCTCGCAGCGCTCGTCGAGCGTCACAATCGCAAGTCGGCAGAGTTCGATGCCGCGAAAGCTGACGCCCGCGCGCAGATCCAGCGTCATTATCTGTCGACGATCGATGCCCAGGTGCGCGATCTGGATCAGCAGATCGAAGCCCAAAAGGCGATCGTCTCGAAGCTGACCGATGGTGCTCCCGACCTGCCGGACCCGCGCAGCCTTGCGGTGATCAAGGTCTCCTACGAAACCAAACAGGCGCAGGTCTCGAGCGAGCATGCCGGCGGCGCGCAGATGACCGAGCGACTCCGCGATTTTCTGGGACGCACCGATCTACGCTTCGAATCCAGCAACGAGGGGTATCGCGTGCTGCGGCGGGGCAAGGCTGCCAAGCGCCTGTCCGAGGGCGAGAAGACCGCGATCGCCTTTCTCTATTTCATCGTGCAGCTCGGCGATCAGGATTTCGATCTCGCCGAGGGCATCGTCGTGATCGACGATCCAATTTCCAGCATGGATGCCGCGTCAATCTACCAGGCCTTCGCCTTTCTCAAGAATGCGGTGAAGGATGCCAAGCAGATCTTCTTGCTGACCCACAATTTCGATTTTCTGAAACTCCTGCTCAACTGGCTGAAAAGCGTTCCCAGATCGGTCGGCACGAAATCCTATTACATGATCGTCTGCAGCGAGACCGAGACCAGTCGCGAGGCGGGCCTGCGGCCGCTTGACAGACTGCTGCTCGATCATCCGAGCGAATATAATTTCCTGTTCAAGCTGCTGCACGGCTTCAAGTCGGACGGGACCATTCTCGCAGCCTACCATATTCCGAACGTAGCGCGGAAAGTGCTGGAGACGTTCCTCGAGTTCCACCGACCCTATGAGAATAGCGTCTACGCCAAGCTGGAAAGCACCACATTCGATCCGCACAAGAAGACTGCTATCTACAAATTCTCCAACGATCTCTCCCACCCGACCGGCAAGGGCTTCGATCCGGCCTTGGTTGCCGAGACTCAGAAGAACGTGACCTTTCTGCTCGAGATGATCAAAACCCTTGAGCCACTTCATTATGAGGGACTCGAGAAGCTCGCTATTGCCTAATTGCCGACGTGATCGCCGATCGATGTCGTGTGATCGCGCAAGGATGTCGGCTCCACGCTAACCAATTTTAGCCATGAGGCGTCCGGCGGCCCCTTGCTCAGCTGCCAAGTTCCGATTGTAAGCCAGCGGCATACGCGGGCTCTTCCAGCGCAGCGCGTCCATGATCCCGGCGAGATCCTCGCCGCTGGCGAACAGGTCCTGGTTCAAACCGACTCGGGTCGAATGCGCGCTGATCCCCTTGAGCAGCCGCGCCAGGTCTTCGGCCGTCAAATCACCAAGCGCGCCGCGGTCGAATGCACGCTGGATGATCGTCCGAAAGATCGGCCCGATCGATCCGGGATGGAGCGCCGTCGTCCCGACATCGTATTCGACCCGCGCCGGCACCGCCGGTTTCGAGAGCGTCTTACGTAGATCCCAGGTTTCACGGCTCGAGATGCTGTGGATCGGCCGACCTTTCACCGCGGCTCGGGCTTTGTATCGCCGGACCTGGACGCGCCGGAACAGCGGGCCGGAGGAGATGTCGGCCGCCTCGGTCCACGCGGTGATCGCTCTCACCGAGCGCGGCGACAGGAAAGCGGTCGCCCCTTCCCCTTCCTGATCGCCCTTACTGCGCTGTATTTCGAGAAGGCGCGCCTCAAGATCGAGTGCCTCGATGATATGCTCAATTGCAACGGCAGTCAGCTCCGAGGCCCGCAGGCCGGTGTCATAGGCGACCGACAGCAAAGCGCGGTCTCGCAAGCCCGGTAGATCATCGGCACATGCCTCGAGCAGCGCCCCCACGTTGATCCCGCGGCGCTTGTCACGCTCGACATCGCGCACCGGCCCCTTGAACCGTAGCGGTCGCGCCTGGGCTTGAGCAGTCCCCTTCTCGCGCCGGATGGCGCGCAGGCGCAATTTGACCAGTTCGGCTTGGGTTGGATTTTTGAGGTCGAGCAGTTGATGGATCTTGGCGATCGAGGCCTTGTAGCGGCCAAGGGAGGCAGGCTTAGCCCCCTGCCCTGCCCGGGCATCGAGATAGTCGGCGACCGTTTCCGGAGGCGCCGGCAGCGCGATTCGGTTATGGCGCCGGCACCAGGCGTCGAACGCTTCGAGGTCATTTTTGAGCGCCCGGATCGAATGCGGCGAGCTCGCCGCCTGAAATGCCGCGATCAGGGTCTCGTTGATGACGATGCGAGCGCCGGCGCGCATCTGGGTCGCCGTCCACGCGATCTCCGGCATAGCGCCGGCCGACGAACGGCCGTTCGCTACCTCCACGACAAGAAACTGCCCATTTCCATGAGTTTCGATCAGATCGGGCGCGGTCGCATCCATAGCCGCCGTGTAGCCACCTTATAAAGATGGTGCAATAAGGCTTATGTGATAACTGGTTTATCCGCATGTCCATTCACCATCAGGTCCACAAGCACGTTCGATTTAACATACCTAATTTATTGGCTACCCGTATTTCGTATCGCGCAGCAGCACCCAGGTGTGCGGTAGAACCCAGAGCCCAATCCCGATCGCGACGATCGGGTCAACCAGGGTCCATCCGGCGAGCCGGATGACGAGCGCGCCAGCGATGACGCCGATCGAGCCAATCATGTCGGCCCCAACCTCCAGATAGGCACCCTTGACGTTGAGGCTGGCGTCCTGGCCATCTACGTTATGGCGTGACGATGTTGAAGTCGGTGAAGGTCGTAAGAGCTGACCGCAGGCGCTCGACAGCGCCCTTGTCGCCCGCGATTTTCAGACCGCTGCCTGACTCCAATTTTGCCAGCTGAGCACCGGAGAAAAGCTGCAATATGGTGGTCCACCGTGCCTCGATGGTTGCGTTGGCCGTATCGCTGTTGCCTCCCATCTCTCCCAGGAGGACATGGTTGGAAAGAGTGATCAGCGCACGCTCGCCCCTGTCATTGACGATGAGGTTCAGGGTCAGTGGCGCATCGCCGATCTTGGCGGGATCCAACCTTGTCGCCAAGACATCCAGATAAGCAGATGTCGGGATCGCCAGCATGGCGTCGGGAATTTTTGTCATGGACGGCGGCTGAGGCCGCTGAAGCTCCCGAAGATCCTTTGCTGCGGAGAGGTAAAAATTTCGCCAGAGACCGCTCTCGCTCTGGTATCCCAGTTGTTCGTAAACGTCCGCCAGCGCGGCACGCGCCTTCACTGTGGGCTGGGCAAAAACTAGCTTCTGCAGTACTTCGGCCGCCCAGCGGTAATCACCGCTGGTCGCAGCGGCCTGACCTGCGGCAAGCATCTTCTCCGGTCCGCCGGCCAATTTCACATAGCGTTTTGCGGCCTCATCCGTTGGCAGTGGGTTGAGGTTGGCAGGAACCCCATCGAACCAGCCAAGGTAACGGTCATAGACTCCTTTCGCGTTATGGCTGACCGTGCCGTAGTAGCCGCGGTTGTACCACTCCTTTGCGAGGCTTTCGGGCAGTTGGAGTTCGTCGCCGATCTCGGTGGGCGTCTCTCCCATATTCATCAGGCGGACGGTCTGGTCGTGGATGAACTTGTAGGTGTCACGCTGCTTGGTGAGGAATGATTTAACCTCGCCCTGTCCAAATCTGGGCCAGCAGTGGCTCATCATCACCACATCGGACCGCCCGGCGTAAAGGTTCAGGTCCTCGGTCAGATAGCCCGCCCAGCGCAGAGCATCCCGAGGCCGCGCGCCGCGCAACGTCTGAACATTGTGCAGACTGCAACTGGCGGTCTCCGCGATCAGCAGGGCGCGCTGCTTCGGCAGATAGAGGTTCATTTCGGAAGGGGCCTCGCTCTCGGGCACCATCTGGAACTCGATGTCCAGGCCGTCGATCCGCCGGGTCTCCCCGGTGTGGGTTACAGTGTCCGTGGGAGCCAGGAAAGTACTGGTGCCCTCCAGGTGGCCTAGCGCCACGCCGATGCCAACGAGGCCCTGTGGGTCTTCTTTCAGGGCGGATCCGGCGTGATATTGTGTACGGCGGCCCATGGCGGGACCGGCGATGACACTCTCGGATATGAGTTCTCGCATAAATCCGTCCGGAGCTATGATCGCAACCTTGCCAGCCTTCACATCCGCTTCCGTGACCACGCCCCGGACACCACCGTAATGATCACCATGGGAATGTGTGTAGATCACAGCCCGCACCGGACGGCGGCCTACCTTGGCATACACCAGATCCATGGCTGCCTGGGCCGTTTCCTTGAACATCAGCGGGTCAACGATCAGATAGCCGGTCGCGGTTTCGACGATGGTCATGTTCGCGGCATCAACGCCACGCACCTGGTAGACGCCGTCCACCACCTTGAAGAGGCCGCTGCGTGCGGAGAGAGCGGTCGCACGCAAGAGGCTGGGATTGACGGTGTCGGGTTTGGTCTTGGCCGCCCAGTCATAAGCGGTCAGGTCGCGCAGAACGCGGCCATTTGCATCCTTGACCGATGGAATAGTCCCCATGAAGCCGCGCTCGCTGAAGTCGAAGTCGCGTCGGTCCTCCGAACTCGTAGGTATTGGCTTTGCGAGCACCTCGCGGGTCTTGGCGCTGGCGGGCTTCTGATCCAGAAGTCCCGGAGTTTGCCCGGTGGCGCTACTACCAGCAAGCGCGATGACCAGAGCCACCATCGAAATCCGCGTCGACATATCCATCCCTTTTGTTCCTCAAGCCGCGTTTACGGTTTCAATCGTCTTAGCCAGTGCGAGCTTAAGGCCGTTGACCTCTACACAGGGATACGCCCCGCTTTATACCGACCGCCGCTCTCGCGCGCGGCAATTTCCTTCCGTTCAAAGGCTGGCTTTCTTTCAAACCATCGCACCCACGCACGGACCTTGATATCCATTTCCGGATACCAAGGTTCGCACGACAGCAGTGTCAGCGCCGATGACTATTGCCCGAAGGCAACCGTCAGACGAAGCATGATTTCCCGGCCGCGATTGATTACCGCATAGGCATCTGCCGGTGCACCTGCGGTGGTGGTGCCGGAAATACCGCCGGTGAATTGCAACTGCTGTCCGCTTGCCCAATAATATTTTTCGGTCAGATTGCGGCCGATCAACGCCACTTCCCATTTGTTGTCGGCATTCGCGATGCGCGCCGTGGCGCCCACGAGGGCATATTTGGGCGAGATCAGGAGCGGAAACAGGCTGGCATCATGAGGCGACCGGCTCGCGAAGTCGATATCTGTCGAAAGGCCAAGCTTCAGCGAATCGCCAAGCGGGGTTTCATAGTTTGCGCCGACATTCCCGGCCCAGTCGGGCGCGTTGATGAGACGCTTTCCAGCCAGATCCTGAACATTGCCATTCTCGCCCGGCAGGATCGGGCGGGCGTTGCCGCCGCCGGTCGCGCGGAAATTACAGCCCTGTCCTTGCGATTGTCCCCGCCAGCACGGCCCGAAATAGTCAGTGTAGCGTGCGTGATTATAGTTGAGGGCGCCTCTCAGGGTCAGTCCCTCGATCGGTGTGCGGTAGCTCATGTCGAACTCGATGCCCTTGGTCCGCACGCCGCCGGCGTTCCGGATCGTGCCGATAGTACCCTCAAAGGCGGTGACCTGAAGGCCGGTGACCTTATAGCTGAAGACCGAGAGATTGGTGCGAAGCGCGCCATCCAGCAACGCCGCTTTCACGCCGCCCTCGAAGCCTTTGATCTTCTGCGGTCCATAATTGATGGGAACGGCAAAGGACGCCGTACTGCCATTGAAACCGCCCGACAGGAACCCGGTCTTATACGATCCGAAAAAGGTCAACCTCTCGCTCGGGCGATAGCTGGCTGTCAGCTCCGGCGAGAAATTGTTGAAGGAAACCCTATCCACAGGTGGCGCAAAGGGCAACATCGGGTTCGTGCGCGAACCGGTGAAATCCGCAAGCGCGACGGGGAGCGTCTTCTTTTCATGCGAATAGCGTCCGCCCGCTGACAGTTCGAGTTGCGGCGTAACATCGAACCGTGCCTGGCCGAACACCGAATAGGCGGTGCCGTCCTGGGTCAGCAGATATTGCGCCACCTCGACGGGGTTGGTGGCGTTGCCGAAAGCGTGGTTGGCAGACGATGACCGTGTGTCGGTGTAGATCCCGCCGACCGTGAAATTCAAGGGGCCGTCAAAATGGCTGTTCGCACGAAGCTCCTGCGAAATCTGCCGGTGTTTGAACTGGACGAAGGCGGCAAGCGCCGGCAGGCCGACACTGCCGAAGTTGAAGATTGGAACGACAGGATAGGTAGCGAACTGATCGACATTGACGACCGCGTTCCGATAGAAGCCGGTCACAGAGGTGAGGTCGATCGCATCGCCGAGCTTATAGTTCATCTCCAGCCCGGCGAGGATCTGATTACTTTTGCTAAACAGCTCTCCATCACCGAATCTTGGCTCGTAGGGCGTGAAAACCGCGCCGATATTGTCGGTGCGGTTAGTGCGGGTGTCGGCCTTGCAATCGCTCACTACGCCCACGAGCTGCGAGGTCCCAAATGGGCAATTGACCACCTGCGCATTGTTTGCGTTCGATGCGCCGTCGGTCTTGCCATAGGTAAGTTTAAGGCGCGCGCTGAACGCGTCGGTTGGATCGAACTTCAATGTACCGCGCACCGCCCATTCACGATTGCGGGGACCGTAGCGGTGGAACGGGGCAAAGGGGCTGTCCGCCGGAACCACGCTTTTCACCCAGCCGCGCATATCCGAGCCGTAGAACGCAAGGCGCGCGCCCAGCGTATCGGTCAGCGGTCCCGAAACGAACCCTTCGCCGCGCCACTCATGCGCGTTGAACTCATAACCCAACGAGGCCTTGGCCGCGAAATGGGGTGTCGGGTCGGCGGTGCGGAGCGAAATGATGCCTGCCGGGCTGTTCTTGCCGAAGAACAGCGCCTGCGGTCCCTTGAGAACCTCGACCTGCTGGAGATCCATGAAGCCGAGGCGGCGTACACCCGATTTCGCGATCTGCACGCTATCGATGTTGAACGACACCGCCTGATCGCCCAGCGGGTTGGTGTCGGGGCCAGCGACGCCGCGCAACGCGATCGTGCCGCCCTGGATACCGCCGCCAGATCCTGAAATGGTCAGGCCGGGAACCAGCTGGGCGAGCGCGTCGGCGCCGTTGATCCCGCGCCGCTGGAGTTCGGCCGCGCCCACGGCCGTGAGCACAACGGGAACCGCTATCGACGTCTCGTCGCGCCTGCGCGCCGTGACGATGATGTCGTCGACAGGAGCCGAACTGCTCGCATTGGCGCCCTCCTGCGCCGCTGCCAAGCTCGGCACTACGCTAGCCAGCGCGGATGTAACGAAAAGAGCCAATCTGATGGCAGATTTAGTCATAGCAATCCTCCCCTTTTATTATCCCATCAGTATCCGGCGTCACTCCGCCGGTCCAATGCATAACTTGAACATTTATATGTATGATAATCATAGCGTCGGCAGACTTGCTAAGTCTGGCACGGCCGAAAGCCGGACCAAGCTGAAGACCTCAGCTCTGCCAAAACAGTTTGTCTTAAAGTCGATCGCCAATGCGCCGAGAACGCTCGCCCAGCACCGCGACATCCTCGAGACCGGAAGCGAAAGCTGGCGTTCCAAGATTGGCGAAGTGGCCTGACCCCTCCCCGAGTTGACCTGGTGGGTTCACAGGCACCTCCCACGGCCGACGGCGCGCGGCGTCGGCCGCCGATCCCTCCTCTCGACGACCAGAACAAGTTGAACTACCGTTCCAGAGCGGCCGTCCCTGCCGCTACGCCGCTTTCGTCACTGCGCGTATAAGCGCAGCTGCGAGCTGCCCCGCTACCAGTTCCGCCGCTGGTGACTGGGTTCGTCGCCGTCGGGTGACCTTTACCACCTCATAGCATGCGGGGAGCAATTCGGGGCAGTCGATCGCGACTATCCGACCTTCCTCGATTTCCTCCACGGCCAAGACGGGAGATGACATCCACAGCGCATCGCTCTCCTGGGTCAGTTCGCGTAATATCTCGGCATTGTCGCAGGCAAGATGGGGCGCATAACTGAAGGGCAACAATTCACCCTGCTTTCTCGGCTTCCCTCCGATCATTGGGAAGGTCCGCACCTCCGGTTCCGTGACACGCCGCCCGGCCAATGGGTGACCTGCGCGCGCCAGCAGGGCAGGCTGCAAATCACAGATCGGTTCTGCCTCATGCTCCTCACCCATCGGAGATGCCGCGCGAGAGCAGATCGCGAACTCGATTTCGTCGCTGGCGAGTTGGGGGAGCAATTCCGATCCCGCATCGATGATGACCTGTATTCGGATCGCCGGATGATTGCGAATCAAGGCGGGCAATACAAATGGCAGGCTCGCGCTTGCGATCAACGGTCCCAAGCCCAGTTTCACGTCACCTGCTGCGCCAACACCTATTCGCCGCATAGTGTCGTCAAGGGCTCGGGCGTCACGAAGCAGATGCTCCCCCTCTTCAACGAGAGCGCGGCCCGCGGCCGTGAGCGCCACACCGCTGCGCCCGCGATCGAACAGCCGCACGCCGTAGTCGGCTTCCGCCGCCTGGATGCTGCGGCTGAGCGCGGATTGCGTCAACGCGAGTACCTCTGCAGCGCGCACATAGCTTCCACTCCGCGCGAGCGTGACAACGTGTCGCAGACGACGCAGATCGATCAATGAATTATACTCATGGAACCGGGCAATAATATACATTGGGCACAATACCTATAGAATTCGGTACTCTCCCTCCCATCATTGGGGGAGAGACCGATGGCTTATGGCTACTATGTGATTGGCGCGACAATGCTCGTGCTGCTGGCGGAGATACTCTTCAGGCGTCATAGACGTATGCGTCCAGCGGACGAGAAGTGCGCGCTCCCGGGTCCGGTTATCTCGGAGATCGCGATCACCCGCTGCTGGTGCTGGCCTGGGTATGGGGATGATGGTCAGCCCCGGACTGGCGCGGCACGCTCGTATGAACCCGCCGGCGTGCGGTGTCACGACCGTTCACGACAGATCGTCGACCGACGCCACTGGCCCCGTACACCGGTTTCCCGCACTGCAGGGCATTCTTATCGAGCGGCGCGATCGGTTCCTTTGGCGTGCACCTTGCCCCACCTTACAAAGAGGGGTCAGTACATAGAACGGACCCAGATATACGCTAAGCGCCGACAGCCCCGCTCAGGTGTCGGCAAACACCTGAT